>NZ_JBHIRG010000001.1:0-332339 GCF_042196965.1 Bartonella sp. AA83SXKL | reverse complement strand
TCGATCATACTTATAATTTTGATTGCAAACCTTTTATCGGCTTGTGCATTAGCACCAAAGCTAAAACAGCCCAATGACAGGAACCGCGTGCCTATTAATAAAACAATCCCTGCCGAAATCAAGCGAGGAGACAGATGAAAACAAAACAAGCAAAACCAGTGAAAGCCGAACAACTTAGAAGTTATTATGAAGAAAGCCGTGGCTTAGAACGTGATCTTATCAATGAATTTATAAGGTCGCGCAGAACGGCATGGCGTGTTGCGAGTACTGTGGGTCTTTTTGGCTTATTCGGTATGATATGTGGAGTTGTTGGATTTTCTCAACCAGCTCCAACTCCCTTAGTATTGCGCGTTGATAATACGACAGGTGCAGTTGATGTTATCTCAATCATGCGTGAACACGAAGAAAGCTATGGTGAAGTTGTAGATAGATATTGGCTAAATCAATATGTGCTTAACCGCGAAACTTACGACTACGATACTATTCAACTGAACTATGACACAACAGCACTTTTAAGTGCGGCATCTGTTCAACAAGAATATTATAAAATCTATGATGGAGAAAATGCACGGGACAAAGTGCTTTCCAACAAAGCACGTATCACAGTTAAAGTACGATCAATCCAGCCTAATGGACTCGGTCAAGCAACTGTACGTTTTACGACTCAGCAACTTGACAGCAACGGTGCTGCTACTGGACCAAAACAGCACCAAATTGCAACAATTGGTTACACCTATGTTGGTGCACCCATGAAATCATCTGATCGATTGCTTAACCCCCTTGGTTTTCAAGTAACAAGTTACCGTTCTGACCCAGAAATACTGTTGAATGATTAAGGAATTGATTGTTATGAAAAAACTTGCGTTCGTTGTTCTATTGTCTTCGTTTTCTTCTCTTTATACGGTACCTGTGCAGGCGCTCAAAAGTCCATCAAATTCACAATATGATCACCGCATTCGCTATATAACATATAACGAAGCCGATGTGGTTCAAATCGAAACAGTTCTTGGTGTGGCAACACATATTATTCTTGAAGAAGGTGAACAGTACATAACTCATGCCTTTGGCGATTCTGAAGCCTATGCCTTTGCTCATAAAGGGCGGCATATTTTTATTAAACCAAAAGCAGAACTTGCCAATACCAATCTCATCGTTGTAACCGACAAACGGAGTTATAAATTCCGACTACAATTTCGGAATGACCGTGCGGGATCAACATATGAATTGGCTTTCCATTATCCCGATTCAAACGATGAAAAGTCAGAAGAAAACAATCGACGCCTTGCGATTGAACGTGGTTTTCACCAAAGCGTCAACGGCTATAATCTCAGTTATACCATGAGCGGTCACCAAGATATTGCTCCGATAAATGCTTGGGACAATGGGCGTATTACTTACTTCAAATTTCCCGCTAACATGGATATGCCATCGATTTATGTCGTAGATGCTGAAGGCAATGAAAGCTTAATACCACGCACCGTTATCGGCAGTTCTAATGATATTATCGCCGTTCATAAGGTCAATCCTAAATGGCTCATACGGCTTGGTAAACGCGCTCTAGCTGTTTTTAATGAAGCCTATGACCCCAATGGCGTACCAAACACAACAGGGACAGTATCTTCGGTGGTTTATCGTATCAATAAAGGAGGAAAATGATGTTTGACAATAAGGAAGGAGAGGGAAAAGGTACAAAACTGGACAACGTCGAGCAAAAACATATTGAAGGTGCCTATGGAGGATCCGAACTAGGTTCTGAACGTCGTCCGACAATTCCAGGTACCCGTGCATTGTTAATGGTAGGACTTATTGTCATAGTAGCGATACCGATTGCCTTGACTTGGAAAGCTTTTAAAATGCGTAATACCGTGGAGGTTGAGGAAGAAAAACCACAACAAATAGTACAGCAAATTATACCAAACTATGTCCCTCGGATTATAGAAGAGCCAAAGATTGTAGAAGAAGCAGAAAAATCAACACAAATAGAAGATTCAAACTTGGATATTCCACCAGCCTTGAGTAAACTTCTTCAAACAGCCATTCCTCCACATATGCTCCAAGATTCTGAAGAATTAGCACGCAAGCGTATGCTCAGTTCTAGCCTTAACAACGGTGGTAGCGAAGGATCTACAGATACAAATAATAAAGCATCGAATAATGATAGAGGTAATGGCGTATTATTTGATAACCTTCAGCCCGTGCGTTTAGGTCAATCACATGCGATGCAACTTCGTAACCGTGACTTTTTGATTACACAAGGAACGCAAATAGATTGTACGTTAGAAACAAAAATCATTACATCACAACCCGGAATGACGACGTGTCATTTAACACGCGATATTTATTCCACGAGTGGACGTGTTGTTTTGCTTGACCGTGGTTCTAAAGTCGTTGGTTTTTACCAAAGTGGCATACAACAAGGACAAACGCGCGTGTTTGTGCAATGGTTACGCATTGAAACGCCTTCTGGTGTTGTTGTCAATCTTGACTCACCAGGCACAGGTCCTCTGGGTGAAGCGGGTATTGGTGGCTGGGTTGACAGACATTTTTGGGAACGATTTGGTAGTGCAATTATGGTAAGCATTATCGGTGATTTAGGAGAATGGGTAAGAGGAAAAGTTGGTAAAAGCAGCAAAGAAAATAAAGATAACTCACAAAATAAAGGAGCTCAGAATGCTGAATCTATAGCAATCGATGTTCTTCAGAATTCCATCAATATCACACCAACACTTTACAAAAACCAAGGCGAACGAGTAAATATTTTTGTTGCTCGTGATCTGGATTTCAGCGATGTCTACAGTCTCGTCACACGTTAACCCGATACAAAAAGATCAAGCAGTTTTTCAGCTTCTGCAACCGCTTGATTGTTTTTTAGAAGATCCCACGATCACTGAATTATCGATTTGCCGCCCCTGTGAAGTATGGACGAAAAGCTTTAAGGGTTGGCAAGTACATAGCGTACCAGAGTTAACAACCACTTTTTTGCAAACGCTTATTACAGCTATTATCGTTTATAACGGTATGGCTCCCAGAAGTATTAATTATGTGCTCTTGCCTGGTGGGCAACGTGGTACAATTATACAAACACCAGCTGTTGTTGATGGTGCTCTTTCCTTTGTAATTCGTAAACATTCTCTCATAGTTAAGACGTTAGAAGAACTCAAAGAAGAAGGGGCTTTTGACGATTTTTCTGATGTAAGTTTTAATAAGCCTTCAGCAAAAGAAGCCAATAACTTGTTATCGAGGCAGGACTTCACACGGTTGGAACCATTTGAAGTTCAACTCTTACAAAGTAAACGTGAGGGAAAAATTCTTGAATTTTTGGAAAAATGCGTCCTTCACAAACGCAACATTATTATCGCAGGCAAAACAGGATCTGGTAAAACAACATTTGCTCGCTCTTTAATTGAAAAGGTCCCTGTAGAGGAGCGTATTATCACAATTGAAGATGTTCATGAGCTTTTTCTACCCAATCATCCCAATCATGTACATATGATTTATGGTAACAATGTAGGTCGTGTTTCAGCTGAAGAATGCCTAGATGCGTGTATGCGTCAGTCGCCTGACAGAATTTTTCTCGCTGAATTGCGAGGCAATGAAGCATGGGAATATCTCAATTCGCTCAACACTGGTCATCCCGGATCGATTACAACAACGCATGCCAACAGCGCTTTGCAGACATTTGAGCGATGTGCCACCTTGATTAAAAGATCAGAAATTGGCCGGCAACTCGAGTTAGAAATGATAAAAATCGTTCTCTATACAACAGTTGACGTAGTGTTGTTCTTTAAAGATAGAAAACTCTCTGAAGTCTTTTACGACCCGATTTTTGCTAAATCAAAAATCGCTTAAGGGGAGCTTCCTCTCTCGGTAATATGAAGCAAACAAAAATAGCCGTAACTAGTTGTTACGGCTATTTTTTTAACTTTTCCTATTCTCTTTGCTTCTCCAATGGATTTTCTACACTCTTCATGAAGAAAAAAAGAAAAAAGTTAATAGACAACAACTCTACGAGAAAATCAAATTATACATAAGGCTCTCTCTATTCTCTTGCCTTTGATCATTCTTTCCATTTACCTTTTGAAAAAGTATCTTTGATGCAAAAAAGAAAAAATAGCTGCAAAATAAATATTTAAACAAAAGAAAAGAATAAATTTTGATTCGCCTATCAATGAAAGCTTCGTAAAATAGATACTTTCGATCATCACAAACAATTATCGTCATCAAGACCAAAACTTATCGTTTAAAAATTCTAAGTGCTATTTTCAAGTGATTAATAAATGTGTTTTTTAACCAAACAATCTCCAAATACGGAAAACCTCATACGAAATAAATTATCATTTCAATTTAGCATCCATAAACCACATTCTATTTGGTAATAAAAAGTATAGTGGCATATCAACGTCTTCTTCGGACGAAGAAAGATTCTTAACCTCCAGTTGTTTGTAAACAACCAAATTTCTCTTAAGCAAGCTTTGCTAACCATATCACGTGGCTTATGTCCCTCTCCTAAAGACGATATCCATAGATTATATAAGGTAAGCTCTACTCTGAATATTCCTGCTCTCTTCTCTGCACCTCAAAAAGCAAAAATTCCTAAAAGCACAGATCTACAATCACTCTTCTTAAGATGCATCACATTGTCTTATAAAGAGTGTTCATTATTTTACGTGTTGGATAAAAGATCTTAATACCGTAGGATTCTCTCATTTCAAAGCTGTTTATTAACCAAAACCATGTCTCTTGCACATTATAAGTAAATAAAGCCGTATAGAATGAAACTGTACAAAAAGCACTAAAAATGCCTTTTATAAACCATCCAAAATGCCCAAAATTGTCACAATATTGGGAGTTTGCAAAGTGTCTAATGGCGCCCAACTTGCTCTTTTATGAAGTGTAAAAATGGAGATGCTCTATAAATTTTATATTATTCATCGGGGCTTTACCATTATACCATCCACGAGCTCTGTAGTGAAATAAGCTTAGGCACCTTAAAGAAAGGTTTCTTAAAAACAAGCGTGTAAATTGACAAGCAAAGTGTATTTGGTTCGGGGCGTTCTGTTTTACATAAGGGTTTTGATCTTATTAAAGAACGAGAGAAACAAAAGCGTGAAGCAATGCGTAATCTCTATTATTTAAAAGACATTACTCTAGATGCTTTTAAAAGTCGTAAAGCAGAATTTAAAAATGATGCTAAAATGGAAACTGGTTTGCACCTTTACAGCTTCATATTCTCCTCAAATTAGGAGGCTGTATAGCGACTTTCAAAGATTACGCCAACAGAGATACATAACACTCTTAACTCCCATCTGATAAGTGAAAGCTGCAACAGCAAAAGCTCTTTTAGAAAAACAACGCCATAAAGTCATTAATAAACCGGCAATGAATTGGAGAAATGTTCCAGATTTTTATCAAACACTCTGCAAAGCAACAATAATGATACAACTGGCTTTGCATCTGCTTATTCTTACAGGTGTTCGTACCCATCTCTTGCATCAATTCGTGAAGATCAGATTGAAGAGGATATATGAACAATTCTTGGCTCGAGAATACGAACGGGCTGCGTGATACTACAGGAGATTTCGCATGCCATTATGATCACAAATATTAAAAATTTTAAAATAAGCACGCTTGTTTTTTCGCAATGATTTCTGTTTTCTGTAACCGGTCGTAGTCCTTATTAATGTGAATTTCCTATCACAATATAAGAGAGATTAGACTAAAAACCTGTCCACGTAGATTTCGCTCTCATTTACGTAATTGGCTAACAGACTCCACCTATCACACCTCAAAGGACGAAGCCTCTTAACACGCAAACTAATCTGCAAACAATCCCGCCCCCTCGCCTAGCAGATTTCACCTTCTAACCACTCTAATTACCACATCCTAAATACGATAGTGTTTTATGGCACAACAGAATAAATACCAAAACAATGACTGATTATACCGTTAATACTTGGACACCTCTTTTTCATGTTAAGAAATATCTTTTATGCTGAAAAATAAAAAACACTTTTACTGCTTAAACAACTTTCTTAAGCATACATACAAGAACAATGAAATACCCTAACATAATAAATAAGATCTAAACCTAGAAATCTCTATTTTTTATAGATAAAAACATATAAAATCAAAACCTCCGAAACTCGTCAAAATACAACATATTTTCTTTGATTATTGAATTTATTCAACTCAAACGAACCTACAAACACCGCTTATTCCACATTCGCAACATGTGTTCTTAGAATTCTTACTATCGTTTTCTAAATTTTTAGAGAAACCTATAAATTTGCTATTTTTCAAACGTCTTATCTGCTCTTTAATGAATTTAAATCTATGACGTTACAATAATTTTAAATTACTTCCCCCTGAACTGTATGATCTATCTCTACAATAGATAGGGATTTTACGTTCTCCATTTTTTAAGAACTATAAATTTTGTTTTTTAATGCTATTAACAATCCAATCTTTAAAATAAAAAATATGACCTTTAAATATATAAATGATGTTATCAAAAATTCCTAATCCTGAATATTCGCAATGTTTTCGATATTATAATAAACGTATCGTAAAATGACAAACTGTCATAATGATCACTTCTTTGTATTTCATATGAATAATTTACATGCGTTATAATATTTGTATCAGCATTTATTTTTTGTGCTATATTTATACAGAGTGATCTTTTTTATAAAAAATGATCAATTGAATCTGCGTCAAAGTATAAATTATGATGCGAATTTAATAAAAATAAAAACACATGGCATATTGATTTTATTGTTTTTACATAGAACGCTATTTAAAGTATAGTTTACTCGAAAGACTAATGCCTTTTTAAAGGCAATAATAACTATACTAACCGCCTTATAGAAGCCAATAAATTTTTAGAGATTAAGCCTCAAAGAGGCACAAAAAACACGCACAATTTTCTATTTTTCTTTTTACTGTTCATTAATCGGTTAATTTTCAAAGATAATATTCAACTATGAGTTTTCTGCTCAGCCATTGCAAGAATTGCTTAAATTTTTAGGGATTACTTCACTTTTAGAATGATGATAGCTACTGCGCCCCCATAAGCAGCCGATCTTCTTTTAGAGATTTAATTGCTAAAAGGAGATACAATTTCCCACCTTGCGCTTTATTTTGATCAATCAGTAAATTTTCAAAGGCGGCGTTCAACCATGAGTTTTTTAATTTCAGCAATCGCTTTCGCTGGATTTAATCCCTTTGGACAAGTTTGCGCACAATTCATAATCGTATGGCAACGATAAAGGCGGAAAGGATCTTCTAAATTATCAAGACGTTCACCACACATCTCATCACGTGAATCCGCAATCCAGCGATAAGCTTGAAGCAAAACAGCGGGGCCCAAATAACGATCACCGTTCCACCAATAACTTGGACATGAAGTCTGACAACACGCACACAAAATACATTCATAAAGGCCATCGATTTTTTGGCGATCGGAGTGACTTTGTAACCATTCTTTTGCAGGTTCAGGAGAAACTGTTTGCAACCAAGGCTCAATGACTCGGTGTTGTGCATAAAAACGCTTTAAATCAGGAACCAAATCTTTAACAACCGGCATGGAAGGCAACGGATAGACCTTAATGGGATGTTTTACATCATCCATCCCTTTGGTACAAGCTAATGTATTGGTTCCATCAATATTCATCGCACATGAACCACAGATGCCTTCACGGCATGATCGACGAAGTGTCAAAGTTGGATCAATATGGTTTTTAATAAACAAAAGCCCATCAAGAATCATAGGACCACAAGCAGAACGATCCACATAATAAGTATCTAAATGAGGATTTTCCTCATCATCAGGCGACCAACGATACACGTGAAATTCCGTCAGCTTTGTAGCACCTTCAGGTTTAGGCCAAACCTTTCCCGGTTTTACTTGAGAATTTTTGGGAAGCTTAATTTGTACCATATTTCATTCTCCCCTTAATAAACCCGTTTTTTAGGTGCAATGCGCTTTAAATCGATCCCACCATCAGCTTCAGATGTTAACGGGTCCACATGGACAGGTCGATATGATAATGTCACCTTACCCTCTTTTGACAAATGTGAAATCGTATGTTTACGCCAGTTTTTATCATCACGCTCTGGATAATCTTCACGAGCGTGAGCGCCACGGCTTTCTGAACGTGCTTCGGCAGAATGAACAGTCATGATTGCATTCGCCATGAGATTTTCAAGCTCTAATGTTTCAACCAAATCAGAATTCCATATCAGAGAACGATCTGTGACTTTGAGATCCGACAATTCCCCCCAGATTTTATTCATCCGTTGACATCCCTGTTTCAAAGAATCTTCTGTACGGAAGACTGCTGCATCTTCTTGCATCGTGCGTTGCATTTTTTCACGCAATACAGCTGTTGGTATTGCCCCTTGTGCAAAACGTAAACGATCAAAACGCGCTATAATTTCGTCAACAGCTTCTTCATTGATGGGTGGAATTTCTGCATTCCGATCAATAACTTCACCCGCGCGAATGGCAGCAGCACGACCAAACACCACAAGATCAATTAATGAATTTGACCCCAAGCGATTAGCACCATGAACAGAAGCACATCCTGCTTCTCCTACCGCCATCAGCCCTGGTTGAATACGATCAGGCGAATCAGCCGTTGGATTGAGAACTTCCCCGTAGTAATTGGTAGGAATCCCACCCATATTATAATGAACCGTTGGCAAGATGGGGATAGGCTCTTTTGTTACATCCACCCCTGCAAAAATCCGTGCTGATTCTGAAATCCCTGGTAAACGCTCATGCAAGATTGCAGGATCAATATGATTGAGAACCAAATGAATATGATCCTTCTTAGGTCCAACGCCACGCCCTTCACGAATTTCAAGTGTGATACAACGCGAAACCAAGTCACGTGAAGCCAAATCCTTAAAGGAAGGTGCATAACGCTCCATAAAGCGTTCACCTTCAGAATTGATTAAATAGCCTCCTTCACCACGAGCTCCTTCTGTAATTAAGCAGCCAGAACCGTAAATCCCTGTCGGATGGAATTGCACAAACTCCATATCCTGAAGTGGCAATCCAGCACGTGCGATCATTCCACCACCATCACCCGTACAGGTATGCGCCGATGTCGCAGAAAAATAAGCGCGTCCATAACCACCGGTTGCAAGAACAACCATTTTGGCAGAAAAACGATGTATTGTACCATCATCGAGATTCCATGCCACAACCCCCGTACAAACCCCATCCGTCATGATGAGATCGAGTGCAAAATATTCAATAAAAAATTGCGCATTATGCTTTAAGCTTTGTCCATAAAGCGTATGCAAAATGGCATGGCCTGTACGGTCAGCTGCTGCGCAAGTACGCTGAACAGGTGGACCTTCACCAAATTGTGTCGTATGTCCACCAAAAGGACGCTGATAAATTTTGCCTTCTTGCGTTCGCGAAAAAGGAACGCCATAATGTTCTAATTCATACACAGCAGCAGGAGCATTACGCACCAAATATTCCATTGCATCGGTATCGCCCAACCAATCAGAACCTTTCACGGTATCATATAAATGCCACTGCCAATTGTCAGGTCCCATATTTGAAAGCGATGCAGCAATTCCCCCTTGTGCTGCAACCGTATGTGAGCGCGTTGGAAAAACCTTCGTAATACAAGCTGTCTTTAATCCTTGTTCTGCCATACCCAGTGTCGCACGTAATCCTGCACCACCTGCCCCAACAACAACAACATCAAATTTATGATCTACAGTGCGATAAGGGGCGTTACCTGCTTTAGCGCCCAGAGATGATCCTGTACCCGCCATACTTGTTTAACCCCCTAATGCAATTTTCAAAAGAGAAAAAATAATGATACCACCTATGAGAAAACAAAATAAAATATTTAACGTCAAAAAGAATATCCGAAAACCTTCACGTGGAATATAATCTTCAATCACCACCTGCATACCAAGTTTCATATGATAAAGGACCGAAAAAGTCATCAATCCCATCAAAATAGCAACAATAGGATGTGCAAGCCGTGCACGCACAATACTATAATCCTTGCCCACAAGCGAAAGAATAAGAACAATAAAAAATATCAAAAGTGGTAGATTGATAAACCCCGTCAAACGTTCTAGCCAAAAATGCTCTGTTCCTTCATGAGCACTGCCACGCCCCCGTACTTTTCCAAGTTCCGTTCGAAAATCTTTTTTCATGTCTCTTTTCACCCCCAGCTAAACAACCGTATATCCAATAATCCAAATCGCAAAAGTAACAATAAGAGAAATAAAAACTGTCGCCCAAGCAGTGACTGTTGCCTTTTCTTTTGCCAAAAAGCAAGGCTTCAGATCCCAAACAATGTGGCGAACACCACCAACCATGTGATGAACCCCTGCCAAAGTATAAAGAAACAAAATACACAATCCAAACCAAGAACTATAAATTTCGTAAACTGTTCTAAATGTCTCCTCGCCACACGCAATAGCAATTAACCAAACAGCAAGAAAAACCGTTCCAACATAAAGTGCCATACCCGTAATGCGGTGTGCAATGGACATGGCCATAGTAATTGTCCAACGATAAATACTTATATGAGGGGAACGAGGGCGCTCTTTTATCCTAGTTGTCTCTATCATAAAATATCCTGACCTGGTTTTTGCAACCGCAATGAACGAGAAAGTTCGCGCAAAACGACTAAACATACTCTCTCGTTTTTACTTGTTTGGCATCTCAAGATACCGATATTACAGGTCGGTTGTCTCAAATAACGGATTAAAGGTCACGCATAAAAAAACCGATTACTCTCCGGATATGATCCGCAAAACTCGCCTTAATCTAATACACTTTTATCTTCACGTCAAAGGTCTAAAATCTTTTCCAAATATAAACAGACATTTTTTCAGATTAAACTTATCCTTTTGAGTATCCACGATATATGCAATGGTCTCTTAAATTGCACCCATGATTAAGAATAAAAAGAGGAAAAATTGATAGATTAAACATTTTTATGTCCCCTCCAAGCCTTTTAAAAGGCAAAACGAATCAAGAAAGACACAAATAAGCGGCATAAAAGCCGCTTTTGCATAAAGTTTAGCCGATATAATCTTTACTCAGAAACTTGCTTTTCAACATCTGTGCTGACAGATGCTGCTTCTACTTTCTCAACAACCTTTTCAGCTTTTTTCCGATAATCTCTCTTTTCAGCGATACGCGCAGCTTTACCTCTCAAGCCACGCAGATAATAGAGTTTTGCACGGCGCACTTTACCACGGCGCACCAGCTCAACACCTTCAATCAAAGGAGAATAAACAGGAAATACCCGTTCCACCCCTTCACCATAAGAAATCTTGCGTACTGTAAAGGTCTCATTCAACCCACCGCCTGAACGCGCAATACAAACACCTTCATAAGCCTGAATACGCGTCCGCGTACCTTCCGTCACACGCACCATGACACGGACTGTATCTCCTGGCTGAAATGCTGGAAATTGGCGCTTTTCTTCAATTTTTGCACATTGTTCAGCTTCAAGCTGTGCGATAATATTCATTTCTTTTATCCTTCATGTTCTTTATCGAACAGTCAGAGCGCTCAACTCTTACCAAAAAAGCCTTTATTAAGAATAAGGAGCTCTTTAGGCTATGTCTTACACAGGAGCGAATACACCATTCCTTCATTTTAATTTTGGAACTACAGAAAACCTTTTATAAAAAACTCTCTAAAAAGAGAGCCATGCAATACACCACCTTATCATATGAATCAAGTTTTCTGATGATTTTTATTATAACGCGCATAAAGATCAGGGCGACGTTGACGTGTTAACAATTCGGCTTGGCTTTGACGCCAATCTGCGATCGCTTTGTGATGACCTGAGAGCAATACAGGCGGAATACCCCGCCCTTCGAAAAGAGAAGGGCGGGTATATTGCGGATGTTCCAGCAAGTCATTTTCAAAACTTTCACACCTTGCAGAAGCTGCATTCCCCATCACTCCAGGCAGAAGACGTATAATAGCATCTAAGATAACCAATGCAGCTGTTTCACCCCCTGAAAGAATATAATCACCAATAGAAACTTCTTCTAATTCTCGTGCTTCTATGACTCGCTCATCAACCCCTTCAAAACGTCCACAAACTAACGTTACACCCGTATCACGAGCCAAGCTATGCGCGTAAGCTTGATCAAAAGGGCGTCCACGTGGACTCATCAACAATCTTGGCGAATCCTGTGGACAGCAATCAAGAGCAGCCGCCAATACATCCGCCCGCATTACCATACCAGCTCCCCCACCAGCAGGTTTATCATCAACGCTATGGTGTTTGTCTAAAGCAAAATCCCTAATCTGTACCGTCTCCAGTGACCAAATTCCACGCTCTAAAGCTTGCCCTGCTAAAGAATACCCTAAAAAACCAGGAAACATTTCAGGATAAAGGGTTAAAACGCGCGCCTGAAACTTCATTTTATTTCTTATCCTTATTTTCTTAAACAGACTCTTAATAGCAAAAATAGCACAAACAAGACTTTTAACGCTATAGCGTTAATTTGAGTCTCCTTGATCTGCGCCATATTCAATACGATCCTTCTAAATACTTGCACTAAAAAAGACTCTAAAAATTCAGGACTATTTCGAGATAAAGTGCTTACAATATCTGCTCAAAAGAGCATTTTTAATATTTTCACACATTCCACTTTTTATTGACGAAATTCATCTGTTGTTTTTTACCTTCATCTTTATTTTTAGATTCAAGCTATTTCCTTTTTATCATTGTCTCCCCCATCAATTAAACCAGCGGCCATGGGATCAACAACAAGAAAACCAGAATCCATACAAATTTCTGGTACCGCCGCCTTACTAAAGGGAATAAGAACTCTTTTACCTGTATTCAAACGTATTTCAAGCAAATCACCAGCCCCGAAATTAAAAAAACCACACACTTCACCTAAGATTTTTCCCCCACAATCTTGGACACACAAGCCTATTAAATCGACTTGATAAAACTCATCCTCCATCAAATCATCAATTAATTGATCGCGCGCCACATAAAGGCGAATACCTTTTAAAGACTCAGCCGCATTACGATTTTCTACCCCTTTAAAACGTACAATCGCCTTATTTTTTTGTATGCGAAGAGTTACAATTTCATAAGAACGCCCCATATCATCATAAAGAGTGCTGTAAAACTTGAAACGCTGTGGCTCAGCACTTAGAATTTTAACAAAAACATCTCCTTTTATACCATGAGGCATACCAATAATGGCAAGATAGACTTTATTTTTAAGCTTTTCTTTATTATACTTCATGCAAAAATATTATCTCTCAAAAATGAACCCTTCAATCTTATAGTTTTCTATTCAATCTTGTTGCCATATGAGACAATCTTCTAAAAGACCTTTCTTGGTAACAAAAACAAATTAATAAAGGAGAAAGTCTTATGGCAAATATTATGCTATTTTACAAAGATATCACACCAATCAACAAAATTTCCCATAAAAATCTAAAATTTGCTCCTCCAAGTGATATGTCTTTTGCCAAGGATACTCATTGGGTTCCTTTAGCAAGTACTGAATATTTTCAAGCAGCACTAGACTATCCTATTTTATTTATGTGCGCCGAAGATGAACAAAAAAAACGGCACTACACATCCGCAGCTCTTGTCGGTCTTTCTAATGACGAAAATGACTATATCGCTTCTGATAAAAGTTGGAAAAACAATACTTATGTTCCTGCTTTTGTCCGTCGCTATCCTTTTGTTTTGGCACAAATTAGCAATGAAAAAGAACTTTCTGTCTGCTTTGATCAACAGTCCGGTATGTTTAATGAAGTTGCAGGAACAGAACTTTTTAATTCCGATGGCTCTATTTCTCCTTTTATGGAAGAACGTATTCGCTTTCTTGAAAGTTTTAAAATCGCTATGGAGAAAACCTCTGAGTTTATTGATGTTCTTGTAGAAATGGATCTTCTAAGCCAAAAATCCATCAATGTGAAAAACGATAAAGGTCTCTCAGCGCAATTGGAACATTTTTGGGTTGTTGATGAAGAAAAATTGAATAAATTATCAGCAAGCCAACTTGCCAAACTTCATAAAAATGGCTTTTTAGGATTAATTTTTGCGCATTTGATGTCAACACACAATCTTGTGAAAATACTCTCTCTCAAAGGTGAAAAGCAACTTATCAATCGTGAAGAGCAACCCCAAAACAAGAATGGTCATTCTAACGATGAAAAATCTAAAAAGAAAGAAACTCTCAACTAGATAATGCCTATCAAAAACGACAAGAGAAAAGATGAAAATATTCCTCTCATTCCAGCAGACCATGCAATTTTAAACGCAAGGAAAAATTGGTTAGAGTGTCTTATCCAAACACGTCGTATGTCAGCACAAACAGTGCAAGCCTATGAACGTGATACGCGGCAATTTTTGTCTTTTCTCTGTCAACACTTAAATCATACACCAACCCTTACAGATCTTGCTCATTTACGCATCAGTGACTTGCGTGCTTATCTTGCTTATCGGCGTACAAACAATGTAAGTGCGCGCTCTTTAAGCCGCGGAGTAGCAGGCATCCGTTCTTTTTTCAAATACCTATCACGTGAAGGAATCGTCAATGTTCCGGCGGCTCAACTTATCCGAAGCCCCAAACACCCCAAATTGCTCCCAAAACCTTTAGCGATCAAATCAGCACTTCATATAGTCAAACAAGAAAACCAGCTAGAAAATGAACCTTGGATTAGCGCTCGTAATGCGGCTGTCCTCATGCTTCTCTATGGCTGTGGAATGCGAATATCAGAAGCCTTAAGCCTCACACCAGAACAATTTTCTGATCCTGAAAAAACAAGTTTATTTATAACAGGAAAAGGCGGCAAAACACGCCTTGTTCCTCTCATCAAAATTGTTTACGAAGCTGTACAAAATTATCTCAAATGTTGCCCATATCCTTTATTGGATAACCAACCCATATTTCGCGGGGCGCGAGGCGGTCCCCTACAGCCCGCCATTATTCAGAAAACTGTACGCAACTTACGAGCAAGCCTTGGTTTACCAGAAACTGCAACGCCTCATACACTGCGCCATTCTTTTGCCACCCATCTTTTATCACGGGGGGGAGATTTGCGCACGATTCAAGAACTTCTTGGGCACGCTAGTCTTTCCACCACACAAATCTATACCCACGTCGATACAGACCATTTGTTAAAAATCTATCAAAAGGCCCATCCCCGTTCCTAAAAACGTCTCATCAAAAAATTAGAGTGTTTCAACCTCAAGTGCCAAAGCATGAACACAAGTAGCTAACTCTTCTTGTAAAACTTTATAAATCGCTCGATGTATTTCTACGCGTGTCATATTAGAAAAAGAAGAAGATAAAATTTTCACTCGAAAATGTGTTTCTCCTTTACCATCAAAAGCATGTTCATTATGAGGATGTCCCTCATGAAGATGACTTTCGTTAATCACTTCAAGCTTTTGCGGATGAAAAGCATCCTGAAGCTTTCTCTGAATTATTGTTTCTATAAACATTTTTCATTCCTCAAACAAAATGAACGTGCAAAAATACACCTTTTTCATAATAGAATAAGTGTGAAAACAAATTTTTCAAAAGTCAATTCTTGTAAAATTAATCAATTTTGCATAAACCAATAATATGACAATAACATCTAAATTATTCGATTCAATTCGCATAAGCTCAAATAAAAAACAAAAAGCTGAGCCAGAAGCACAACAGTGTCAGTGGGAAGGTTGTGAAAAAACAGGGTCCCATAAAGCACCAGCAGGTCGAAATCACGAAGGACAATATTTATATTTTTGTATTGAGCACGTACGCGCCTACAATAAAAATTTTAATTACTTCTCTGGTCTTAGCAATAAAGATATCGCAAAATTTCAAAAGGATGCTCTCACAGGACATCGTCCGACATGGCCTACAGATCTGAGCAATGGTACATCGAAAAAAACAGCCGCGAATTATGCAAAGATTCGCTCTGGCACAGCTGCCTATCAAAATCGCATGCGCGATCCCTTCACGCTTTTTACTGGGCAGCATTCAAACAATAAGTTCTCACGAAAATTAAAGCCCTTAGAAGCAAAAGCTTTTGATACACTGGGACTACAGGCAAACGCTTCAGCAGAAGACATCAAAATGAAATATAAAGAGTTGGTAAAAAAGCACCATCCTGATTCCAATGGTGGTAATCGTGCTTCAGAAGAGCGCTTTCGTGATGTTTTACATGCTTACAATTTGCTAAAAAAGTCTGGTTTGTGCTGAAAACATGCGCTTATATGAGTCTATTTTCATTTAGACCATCATTATTTGCGCAAAATGTTACTTTTTTTGCAAAACATTATAGAATACGTAAAAAAATCTTTCTTCAATATCTAAGGCTCTCATTATAGAGCATTGCATAAATACTTTAACTCTTGTATCGTTTCTAATGAATAAATAGCGTCCTCTCCCTTCCAGAAACATAATGACAAATCTTACCGTTGAAAATTTGCCCGATATTACACTTTGTGCTCGCGATCTATTTCATATTGAAACAGATCTGAAAGTCCCTGCTTTTAGCACAAAAAGTCCCCATGTTCCTGATATCGATCCTGATTATCTTTTTGATCAGCAAACAACTTTAGCGATTCTCGCAGGTTTTACCTTTAACCGCCGTGTAATGGTTTCTGGCTATCACGGTACAGGGAAATCAACGCATATTGAACAAGTTGCTGCACGTCTTAACTGGCCTTGTCTTCGCATTAATCTTGATAGTCATGTAAGTCGTATCGATCTTGTAGGAAAAGATGCTATCGTTTTAAAAGATGGCTTACAAATCACTGAATTTAAAGAGGGCATTTTGCCATGGGCTTATCAAAATAATATTGCTCTTGTTTTCGACGAATATGATGCGGGGCGTCCCGATGTTATGTTTGTTATCCAACGCGTTCTTGAAACCTCTGGAAAACTAAGCTTACTTGATCAAAGCCGTGTCATCTCTCCCCATCCAGCATTTCGTCTTTTTGCAACGGCAAACACCATTGGTCTTGGTGATACAACCGGTCTCTATCATGGTACCCAACAGATCAATCAAGCTCAAATGGACCGCTGGTCTATTGTTACGATACTCAATTATTTACCCCATGATAAAGAGGTTAATATCATTTGTTCAAAGGTCAAATCTTTTCAAACGGCTGAGGGAAAAAAGACAATTTCACAAATGGTTCATGTTGCTGATATGGTACGCCAATCTTTTATCAATGGAGATCTTTCAACTGTCATGAGTCCACGTACCGTTATCACTTGGGCAGAAAATACAACAATTTTTCAAGATGTCGGCTTTGCCTTCCGATTAACCTTTCTCAATAAATGTGATGAACTCGAACGTGCCACTGTTGCAGAATTTTATCAACGCGCCTTTGGACAAGAGCTTTCCGAATCACTCATTCATGGTGTTTCGCCTTAAGGAATCTGTCACTCATGGCTACCGATATTGGCGACAACAAAAATCTGGCAAAGGACTCTTCCAACAACACTCTTAATGCTGAAGCTTTTAAAAAAGCACTTTCCACCTGTATGCGTGCAATTGCAGGCACAAACAACCTTGAAGTTTCCTTTAGTCATAACCGACCATCTTTAAGCGAAAGTTGCGCGCGTTTACCAGAATTACCTCAATACGCAACGAATAAAGACATCACTATTACCCGCGGACTAGGTGATTCCATGGCTCTGCGCAAAGCATGGCATGACAACCGCATTCACATGCAATTTTCTCCACCAGAATCAGAAGCACGTGCTATCTTTGATGCCCTCGAACAAACACGTGTTGAAGCAATTGGTACTTTAGCCATGGAGGGACTTGCAAAAAATCTTGATGTCATGCTCGCCGATAAATACAAAAGAGCCCATTATCATAAGATTAGCAACCAAAGTGAAGCCCCCATCCAAGAAGCGATTGCACTTTTATTGCGTGAAAAAATAACAAAGCGCGCAGCTCCAAGAGAAGCGGGTTCTGTCTTAGAATTGTGGCGTAAAGAGCTCGAACAAAAAGCAGCAGCAGAACTCAATGAACTCCCACATTATATTTACAACCAACAAGCTTTTGCACAGATTGTTCGCCAAATGCTTGTTACACTCAAAATGACAGTGCAACAAGCTGAAGCTTCTAACAGTGAAAACAATAAAAAATTAAAAAATGCGTGTGAACCTCAAGACCAAAGAGAAGAAGAGAGTAACAACAAAAAACACGCTCAAAGTGAGGAACAAACCAGCACTGAACAAGAAAGTGATGTGCAAGATGATGGAAAAACACAAGCGACACAATCAAACAACAATGATCAAGCTGACGGAGAGCAAAAAAATGGACCTTGGCAAGAAAAGCCGAGCAAACCCAAACACCTTTTTTCTGATTCGGAACAAATGCAAAGACTTGGCAATTATAAAATCTTCACCCGTCAATTTGATGAAATTTTGGAAGCAACAGATTTTTGTTCTGAAAACGAGTTAGATCACTTACGCCGTTATCTTGATAAGCAAATCAATCATCTGCAAAACATCGTTGGACGTTTAGCAAACCGTCTCCAGCGCCGCTTGATGGCGCAACAAAATCGCAACTGGAACTTTGACCTTGAAGAAGGATATCTTGATACAACACGGCTTCCACGTCTAATTATTGACCCCATGCAACCCCTTTCTTTTAAAATGGAAAGCAACACCCAATTTCGGGACACAGTTGTTTCACTCCTCATTGATAATTCTGGCTCAATGCGCGGACGCCCCATTAGCGTTGCTGCAAGTTGTGCTGATATTTTGGCACAAACTCTTGAACGTTGTGGTGTCAAAGTTGAAATTTTAGGTTTTACCACCAAAACTTGGAAAGGGGGAAAATCGCGCGAACTATGGCTTACCCAAAACAAACTCCATAATCCTGGACGCCTCAATGATTTATGCCATATCATCTATAAAAGTGCTGATACCCCATGGCGTCGCGCACGACGTAATTTAGGTTTAATGATGCAAGAAGGATTATTAAAAGAAAATATCGACGGAGAAGCTTTGATTTGGGCTCATCAACGCCTTTTATCACGACGTGAACAACGTCGCATCCTCATGGTCATTTCTGATGGTGCTCCTGTTGACGATTCGACACTATCGGTCAACTCCAGCAATTATTTAGAAAAACACTTACGCGCAGTGATTCAAGAAATCCAAACACACTCCCCTATCGAACTCATTGCCATTGGAATTGGTCATGACGTCACACGTTATTATCAACGTGCTGTAACAATTATGAATGCTGAAGAACTCGCCGACGCCATAACAAAACAATTAGAAATACTTTTTAGTGATAAAAGAACTCATATTCATAAGAAATAAACCTGCCTTGAATCAGCAACGATTACATTTTAAAAAATTATCTCTATCATTAAACCATCGGAATTTGATGACTAACAACCTGAGAAGATAATCCCACAAATTGAATATCGAACTTTAAGGAAGCTTCTACTTTACTGGATGCATTATGAATCCTAAAAGAAATGCTCCAACCATCTTCAAAAATTATAATGAGTTTGTTTTTACTTTCTGGTTTTAGTGCAACGGATAAAATTTTGCTTGGAATTTTCCATTTACGACCATATCCTAGAGTGCCATTCAAATTAAAAGACTGAATAATAACCCGTTTTTGTTTAGATCTTGTATCTATCATAATCTTATAAAAATCATAAGAACCTATAACATACTGAAACAATAGCTTCACAAATTTATCTTGATAATCTAAACAAAGCCTTTGAAGTTCTTTAGAAAAAGCTTCTAGGATTGGAAGATAAACTCTGCTGTCTTTATCCTCTATATCTCTAAAGAACATCTTCTTATCTCTAAGCTCTGCTAAATAATCAAAAATAGGCCTAACCTCATTGAAATAAACGCTGCTACAAGAATAACCTGTCCATTCTTTACCAAAATCTATTTTACTGGAAAGGCGAGGATGTTTGATAGCGCTATGATTATGTTTTGCAGAAATACCAATAGGATTTTCAGGAACTTTTAAAATAATATCACGGACATCTCCTTTGATCCCAACAAAATCTTCCTGAAGAACAATAGTTTTCGTGTTTCTAATATTTTTATCATGTAACTGTAAAAAAACGGCTGCTTCAATAGAAGCAAGATTTAAAAGCCTTTTTTCAGTATCATTAAATAAATTATAAAAAGACTCCGCTATTTGAAAAGACGAATTAAACTCTATAGAAGCCTTTGTTGCTTTTTTAAAACCCATAGCCAAAGCATATTCAAAGGCTTTTCCATTTTCTACCTGATTCATGCAATTTCCTAAAGATCCTTACTCAAAATTACGAGTTCATTTGATTTTTTATTGTTTCCCATACCGTAAGTCCATTCAGGATTAAGTATTGTATGTCCTTTATAAAGTTCTCTAACTTCCACACAATCATTATAAGATAAAACCCATCCTTGACGCTTTCTCAAAAGTTCAGCAAGAGCTTGATGATCAAAAGAATTATGTTTATCGCCTTTGTGACCGTAAAGTTTTTGATTAATAAGGTACGGAGGATCACAATAAAGAAAATCGTTAGAGTGTTTAGGAATACTTTCTGTAAAATCTCTGTGTTCCACTATGAAGTTTTCAATCTTAAAATCTTTAAGCCGTTCAATAGAACGATAATTGAATCGGGGATGTCCTGGAGACATACCACCAGAAAGTGTCGTTCCGGAAAAAGAAGAACGATTAAGAACAAAAAAAACGGCAGCAATCTCTAATTGATTTTTAATATTCCCAAAAGTTTTTTGGAGATTATAAAACATTACGGGAGTCATATCTTCATATTCTCTCACTTTTTCTGCAAGAGCTGAAGCATCTTTCAAAAGCATCTGCCAAAAAATAACAAGCGGCTTAAAAGCATCATAAGCATAAACCCTTGTTCCTCTTTTTGCTAAGGTTAATTCAATTGAACCGCCTCCTACAAAAGGAGAACATAAAGTTTTCTGTTTCCTTATATAGTTATTAATAATCATAGGAACAGCACGACTTTTCCCTCCCGGATAACGAAGAGGTGATTTTACAATAGGCAACTCCCTAGTCTCTCTCTGTTTTTTCAAGGAAGTTAATACAAAATTATCAAATAAAGCCTCTGTATGATCTGTTTGATTTATCATTTTATTCATACTATCAGCTCCAAGTATCGCATTTCTAACCTACAATTACCTAAAATAAACACTCGAAGCGTTTGCCAAATTCTACAGAGATCGCATTATAACAAATTGTAAATTCATTAACATATCTGCACAAACATTTGTTACTAAAATAATGATAAATATCAGTATAACCAAATTTTAAAACTGTCAAAAAAGACTTGATACCATTGGTATTTATTTTTCTATTTATATACTACCCAAATGTATATCGAAATGTTTTTTCCTTTATAAGAACCAAGTTTCTTATAGCTCAAATAATCATAAGTAAGACATCACAACTCTTAACAAAACATTTTTGATCCTTTATAAGAGCTTTATTATCTGTTTTTAATGCTGATAAGATGCTCTTATCCCATACTGAATCAGTCAAAACCATTTCCTTACACATCGTAAGCATAGATGATGTATGGATAAATACAACTTGAGAAAAGAATCAAAATACCTCTTATAAATCCGCTTAAATTCTGCCCTTAGAGGACATAACTCCCCTCCCCTCTTCTTTAGCAAAACAAAAGAACAAAGACCATTATTTGTTACAAACAAAAGAAGAATCATCCTTTGAAGGACTTTGATAAAGAGGAAGCTTTACAATATTAAGAATTGTTCCATAAGGAATCAACATAAACAGGCTCATAATAATTTTTACCGAAAAATCACCAAAAGCAAGCGATAACCAAACTGGCATGCCTATCCCTCCCAAAACAGTACTCTCCACTAGTGAACTATCAGCATAGCCTGTTATCTTATCAAGAACAGCAAACGAGCTAGAAAAAGCAAGAGCAAAAAACAGCACTGTATCCAAAGCTGAACCAACCAACGCTGCTGCTAAAGGTGCTTTCCACCATGTTTTACGTCGCAAAGGAGTAAAAACAACAATATCAAGGAGTTGCCCAAATAAAAATGCAAAACTAGAAGCAAGTGCAAGCCGTGGTGTCGCCAATATCCAAGAAACAAAGACACCCGTAAAAAAACCAGCATAAACCACACGCCGCGCAGCAGATGGACCATAAAAACGATTGGTCAAATCATTGATTAGAAAAGCAAATGGATAGGTAAAAGCCCCATAAGTCAACAGCGCATTCAAATCAAACCAATAGACAGGATATTGAACTAAAATATTAGAAGCCGTGACAGCAAGGCACATTGCAAAAATAGAAAAAACAACATACCTTTTCTTTTGCTGTTCTAATAAAAGACCGCTTGAAGACATTTTTTTAACCTGGGATATGGAACCAATAAAACAGAGCGATCAAAAAGAAAAAAGCCAAAAACAATAACGCTGAAAATTACGCTGCTTGTTCAGCCTTCTGCTCACCTTCTTGCTCAGCTTTTTTCTTAACGATTTGGCGTTTTAACAAACGCGCACGTTGTGACAACTCTTTATCGTCTGCTTTAATCAAAAAACCATCAAGACCACCGCGGTGCTCAACAGAACGCAACGCATTTGCTGAAATACGCAAGCGATAACTTTGCTGTAACACCTCTGAAATCAATGTCACATTGCAAAGATTTGGTAAAAAACGACGCCGAGTCTTATTATTCGCATGGCTAACATTATTACCATACAGAACCGTCTTCCCTGTCAATTCACATGCACGAGACATAAACTTCACCCTTAAACTCTAAGAAACTTTCAAATCCCCATACCCAAAGGACACAATGAACGCAAAACACGCGCAATGCAACCTTGAACGGGCATCATTGAGAAGTTTCTTTCTAATAGGGGGTCGACAACAAAAGGTCAAGTCTTTTATAAAACCTTTTTCATCTCTTGTTGGCTCATTTTTCATCTTTTTCCTCAATAAGGCGTGCAAATTCCACCAAAACGCGTACAAAATGTTTTTTTTAATATATACATGTTAGAATAAAAGCCTATTGTCCCGAAAGGAAGCACAAATCATGAGCAAAAAAGAGCCCCCTATGACAAAGCTTCAGGGAAATTCTTGCCGTTTTTCTTCTTTTTTATTTGGAACTTTATGTATTTGTTTTTTTCTTCTCTTCAGTGCATTAGGTATATGGCAAGTACAACGGTTAAACTGGAAAACAAATCTTATCACCAGTACCAATCAACGCATTCATTTGCCCCCCATAAAAGCCCCTCCAAAAAATCAATGGTCAGATGTTACTTTTGAAAAATATGAATATCAACCTGTTATTATCACAGGAAAATTTTTAACAGATAAAAATATTTTAGTCACTGCTGCCGCTCAAAATACTACAGGCTATTGGGTTTTGACTCCTTTAAAAACTGCTGATAATACACTGATCTTTATCAACCGTGGCTTTATCCCCATGGATGAACGTAACAATTTTCAAAACACAGAGCAATCACATACAAATGCCTTATCTCAGCAAAATTCTACCACAGACACAGAACAAACAACGATTATAGGTTTATTACGCATGAGTGAAAAAAATGGATTTTTCCCGCGTAAAAATAATCCTGACAAAAATTTATGGTATACGCGCGATCTCCCCGCTATGGCACAAAAACTTGGTTTGTCCACTGTTGCTCCTTATTTCATTGATGCCAGAAAAACATCTCCACAAGCAAAACTTCCTGTCGTTGGTCTTACGATTATCCATTTTCGAAATAATCATCTCGTTTATGCAATCACGTGGTTTATTTTAGCTACTGGTGTGTTAGGAGGTTTTCTTTTTCTGCTACGGCAAAAAAACTAAAAAAAAATACCTCTTCCATCTCAAGTAACAAAAATTTTTAGAATCTTGAAAACTGATAAAGAGAATAAAAGCTACCAACTTGCGCCTTTGTTAAATTAAAGATCATAAGCATACAATGAACTTTATACCATCCACAAAAGATTTACGCGACACTCTTATCAAAAAAACATCATAAAATAGGGTTGATTCATTAAAGATGTAATGCCCAAAAATGTGAAGAAATGCATTATCTTCACTCTTAAAAAGAATTGTCATAAACGCTTTTGAAAAACATAAAGCCAAATTTTAAAATGATAGAAAAGATAGGCACCTATTTTTGCCTTTATAATTTTATATTCTTGCTTCATTAGATTGTTTCCCATTTCAGAGATTACTCCAATTGATATACGCAATACTTTCGCCTTCATCTAATATAAAAGCTAATATAGCAAAGAACATACGGATACATTTTTTGTTTCACAACTGCTATGAAGATGAGATATTGAATTATAAGCAACAAAAAAACATTTAATTTCTCAACGCGACTTTTATACCTATCATCACACCTCAAATGAGAGGTTTTTACAGGATAATAGAAAAAGGTGAGTCATCCTATATTCTAAAAAGGCAGTTTATCCTTTCAGTGTATTTTGCTAAAGGCTTATGCTATAAACGTATAAGCGTGTTTTACTAGAATTTTAACTCTTTCATTTTTAAGGCTTCTGTTATGGGTGTTGTTGCCAAAAATTTTCCCATACCTGATCTTCATCGGGTTCATCGTGTTCTCTTTTCTGTGTCTGATAAAACGGGTGTGGTTGCTTTTGCACAAGCTCTTCATGCTACTTACAATGTTGAATTAATTTCAACAGGAGGAACAGCCAAAACCCTCATAGCGGCTGGTTTACCCGTAAAAGATGTTGCTGAAGTTACCGGATTTCCTGAAATAATGGATGGGCGTGTAAAAACACTCCATCCTTTGATTCATGGTGCTTTGTTAGGGGTAAGAGAAGATCCTAACCATAGGGAAGCTATGGAAAAGAACAGCATTCATGGAATTGATCTTTTGGTGGTGAATCTTTACCCTTTTGAAGAGACGATCCTTTCGGGAGCTGATGGGCAAACGATTCTTGAAAATATTGATATCGGTGGACCGGCGATGATTCGCGCCGCGGCAAAAAATTATGCTTATACCGGTGTTGTAACAGCGATAAAAGATTATGATTCGATTCTAGCTGAATTAAAGCAGCATAATGGATGTTTAAGCTTATCTATGCGTCATCAGCTAGCAATGCGCGCTTATGCACACACCGCTGCTTATGATACGGCAATAGCATCATGGTTTGCACGGGATTTAGAAATTGAAACTCCATCGTGGCAGAGTTTTTCTGGTCATCTTGAAAACGTTATGCGCTATGGAGAAAATCCACATCAACAGGCAGCATTTTATCGCAATAATGAAAAACGTTTTGGTATTGCAACAGCAAAACTTTTACAAGGCAAAGCGCTTTCTTATAACAATCTGAATGATACAGATGCAGCCTTTGAACTCGTGGCAGAATTTGATCCGCAAAAAACCGCTGCTGTCGCTCTTATTAAACATGCCAATCCTTGTGGTGTTGCGGAAGGAGAAAATTTGAAAGAAGCTTATTTGAAAGCTTTTATGTGTGATAATGTATCGGCATTTGGTGGAATTGTTGCTTTAAATCAAATCCTTGATGAGGAATGTGCTGAAGAGATTGTTAAAATTTTCACAGAAGTGATTATTGCTCCTGATGCCACAATGGCGGCACGTGAAATTATTGCCAAGAAAAAAAATCTTCGTTTGCTCATTACAGGTGGAGTTCCTGATCCACGCTGTGGAGGACTTCTTGCGAAAACACTTGCAGGAGGTATTTTAGTGCAATCACGTGATAACGTGGTAGTCGATGATCTTAAATTGCAAGTAGTGACAAAGCGGGCACCAACTCAAGATGAAATGCGTGATCTTCAATTTGCTTTTCGTGTAGCAAAGCACGTTAAATCAAATGCTATTGTGTACGCGAAAAATAGCGCAACAGTTGGAATTGGAGCCGGACAAATGAGCCGCATCGATTCAGCCAAAATTGCTGCAAGTAAAGCAGCAGAAAGTGCGCAAAGAGCAGGCTTAATAGAAACTCTCACAAAAGGATCTGTTGTTGCATCAGATGCATTTTTTCCTTTTGCAGATGGTTTATTAGCAGCAGCTGAAGCAGGAGCAACAGCAGTTATTCAACCAGGAGGCTCCATGCGTGATGAAGAAGTTATCGCCGCTGCTGATGCACAGGGGTTAGCGATGGTTTTTACAGGAACACGTCACTTCCGCCATTAATAATTTTGCTGCTTTTCTTTTCGTATGAGACAAATGTTTCAAGGAATTTTTCATAATTATCGTATGACTATTGATAACTGTTGAAATGGAAGCAGTTATTCAATCCAAAGAATCTACACGTGAAGAAGTTTATCACCGCAGAAAATGCACATAATTTAGCCATTGATTAGGGATAAGATGTTCTTGTTGATATTTTTAATGGTTACCCTTTCGCATGAGGAAAATGTTAAAGGGATATTATCTTGTATGTAGATGCATACCTGCTATGATATTATAACACAACTCTTTTTAGTAATATACTCTATTCTTAAACTAAAGAGTGTAATGAAAAGTTTGAGTAGAGGATATGAATATTCTACGTTTTTATAGTAATTGGCGCCGTTATCGTCGAACCGTTAATGCGTTAAGTCGTCTTTCAACATATGAACTCAGCGATCTTGGAATTTGTCGAGGTGATATTGATTCAATTGCACGACGTTATTCGCGTAAATCTTTATGAAAATTGTTTGAGA
This sequence comes from Bartonella sp. AA83SXKL, assembly GCF_042196965.1. Taxonomy (NCBI): domain Bacteria; kingdom Pseudomonadati; phylum Pseudomonadota; class Alphaproteobacteria; order Hyphomicrobiales; family Bartonellaceae; genus Bartonella; species Bartonella sp. AA83SXKL. The sequence continues at coordinate 305,657 of NZ_JBHIRG010000001.1, read as the reverse complement.
TATTTGAGAGAATGCTTTGCTATAAAAAAGTGCGCATTTTGTGGTTTGTTATTATGACTTCATTTTTAGTATAATAACAAAGAGCAGAAGGGTTATTTTTCTTGGCCATTGTAATGTATTGTTTCTCGAATTTTCAATGCTTCTGTGATGTACAACATTTGATTTGTAATAATAATTTAGCGTTATTCATATTAAATTAGAACCCCGAATACCGTAAGTTTCTCTCATTTCAAATCTATGTATGTTGAATCAACCAAAACCATTCGCCTGCACGTTACAAGCGGGGGGAGCTGTATGGATAAAAGCCATTAAGAAAAGGCTAAAAATGCCTCTTATGAACCATCTCTAGTGCCAAGAACTGTTACAAACATTGGACACTGATAAATAGTGTGATAGTGCCGAACTGCTCTTTCATAAGCATAAAGATGGGGGTGCTTAATGGATTTACCGTTATACCCATCACGGGCATCGTCGCAAAATAGGCTTGGAAGCGTTAAGGGATTTTTCTTTAAAATAAGTCCGTGAATATACAATAGCGCTCTGTTTTTCGTGAGGAGTGTAGCCCTATTAATGCAACTCTCTCAGAGAGAAATATTGATCCCAACATCACACTTAAAAACTTATCGAAGATAAGCAACTACTTAATTTTCTCTCCATATCTTTAAAGGATCAAAATCCTTAACTAGTACTCATCTGTCAACAAGGGTCTTTCAAAAACTTTTTTTCTGAAGCCAATCCCTTTAGCATCACCTCATGAGATTCTATGAGCAAACCTTGCCTAAAAACATCCAACCCATACTCCCAAAAAATGCTTCGTGTATAAAATTGATATGATCTTCAAATTTTGAGAATATTACCACAATAAACAATAATGTTTTGCGACACGCAATATAAAACGCAATATACTATGGGTTGGAACAATGTTCTAATTTTTTATCAAACGCTTTACGGATAAAACGCCAACGAACTTTTTCCTGAAATGCAGGACGAAAATATAAAACAATCTGTTGTGTCCGTTGTGGACCTGTTAATTCTGCAAAATCAATCGAATCTTCAAGACAAATATCTGCGTCAGGCGATATAAAATACCATATTTGTTCGCTCTTCACGTTCTCGTTCTTTACGGCTAAACACACACGTTTGCCATCATAGTTAACTTCAACTTGTGGATGAAGATGAAATCGAACAGCAACATAATTTTGTTCATTTTGCACACTCTTGTGTCTCTTTCTCCCTTTACTTGGCATAAAAAAGCGATCAAAACCTTCGATCGTATCTCCATTTGTCGCCAAAATAAGACCACGCTCATGAATAAGATTAAAGGGTCGCACATAACCATTATGACTCGCAATAAAACCCGTCTTCTCTGAATCATCTATACGGCACACTTGAACATCTGTTGGTCCATCAAACAAAAATGACGCGCCATTTTTCTTTTTATGATAAAAAGAACCCACTGAACAATCATTAAGCGTAGCTGTTGAATGTGCTGCAGTAACACGCCCTAAATGTCGATAATCTTCCCTCCCATCAGGATTAACACCGGTATTGATAATAAAACGGTGCCCTTGTGAAGACATTTCAAAAGACAAACACCCCGAACAAGCCTGCTGTGCTACAGAGCGGGGTGGAAACTTTCCTGTATCTGCAAGCACTGTTGTTTGATTGGCTTTTAAGCGCTGAAATCCTGAATAACGGGCATAACTAAAAGGATGTCCTCCTGTTTCATCAAGCTCCAAAAGTGATGATAACCGTTCCGACACAAGGGGACCAACCCCATTAAAATGGGCCAACGTCTGATCCTCATGGATAAAGAATCGTAAAGCTGGCAACATACGCTCAACAGAATCAATCAAAATACGGGGTGCCGTTTCATTGCTACGCATAAAAAGATGCCGTAACGACAATAAATCCGATAACAAATTCAGCAAAATAACAGGACTACGGGAAATATGCCCACCATCAACTAGGATTTGACGGGAAAGCTCCTCTATAAGCGTCGTTTGTACCTTTTTTTTCACTGCCACAGAAACAGGCAAAGCAAGAGATGCGAATGTCAAAGCCACTGCTGCTTGTAAACGTTGATCATTGTGCTCCATACTACAAATTGTCACGCGCAAATAACGAAATTGCAAACCAAGTGCACGCAAAAAGCGTTTTTCAAACCGCTCACTTGCCCCTTCTAACAACATTTTCGAATGACAAATCCATGAAATCAAGCGCCGCGCCACAACAGGACCACTCCAAGCAAGTCCTTTTACCTTCTTGCCAGCATGGTCAAACCAATCTTCTAAAAGAGAGCGTGCATGTGCAGAAGCTAAATCACTTCCTGCTGCCTCCATATGGCGCAACCAATGAAAATCATGTAGAGCCGCTTCCCATTCTAGCGTTGGTGGAACCAATGAAAACGGCGAAACAGCACCAGAATGAACAATGTGACCAGCAAAAGCAAAACGACCATGATAAAATTCATGCGCCATCATAGAGTCTGCTACATGCAAATCCATGGGATGCGCTAAAATTTTATGAGGACGAAACCCTGAAAATCGCCAACGAAACAATGGTCCAACCCATAAACGCCGCATAACATTCTGTATCGTATCGATACAGACTGCCACTTTTACCTGAGGAGCTTTTACCGCAACCGCCAAAATTTCATCTCCATTTATGCTGAATCAAATACAATTTCGACCATTTTTGTAAATGAAGCGTTAATTAAGCAATTTTTCGTAAGCGCGCAGCGAAAAAACCATCCATTCCTAAAAATACGGTTTTCTCAGCATCAAAATTTTTATGACAAAAATCCGCAGGCGTTGTCCGTAACACCCCCTCACAAAGTAAATGCTCCAGTGCTCCTATTTCCTCTGGACAAATAGGGTCTAAAACAATGTCATTGCGTGTCGACAAAATTTTCTCAATAAGATCTTCACCTTCTTCTCTTGCCAATGAACAATTGGAAAAAACAATCCGCCCCTCTACCTTCACCAAAGAAATTGCTGCGACAAGCAAATCATATTGCAACGCCGCTAACTTGACGATATCATCCTTCGATTTCGTCCATAAAATATCTGGATGACGACGGATTGTTCCTGTAGAAGAACAAGGAGCATCAAGAAGAACCGCATCAAAAAGCTGTGTGGGATAGAAATTTCTCACATCGCCCTGCCAAATGTGAACTGAAAAATGAAGCCGTTCCATATTTTCTTTTAAACGCTTTATGCGGTTAGCAGAAAGCTCAATTGCAGTCACCTCAGCCCCTTGCAAAGCCAATTGTGCTGTTTTTCCCCCAGGGCTCGCACAAAGATCAGAAACGCGTTTACCCTCAATACTCCCAAGTAAACAAGCAGGCAACGATGCAGCGAAATCTTGAACCCACCAAGACCCTTCACGATAGCCTGGTAAATCAGAAACAGAACACTCCAGACGATTCAATCGAACAGAACCATTGGGCAATACCACACCACCAAGCCTTTCAGCCCATCCACCACTATCAGATTTCACTGTCAAATCGAGAGGGGGTTCCACACTTTGAATTGCGATAATCTGATGTGCCTTTTCTGTTCCATAAGCTGACACTAAAAGTTGTCCAAACCACGCTGGAACACCTTCAATGGTAGGAACTTGTTGGCGTAAAGGCTCTGCCTCACGCGCAACATTGCGCAAAAGAGCATTCACTACCCCTGAAAAACGGCGCATTCGAGGATCAAGTTTCGCCACACGCACAGCTAAATCAATAGCCGCATGATCAGGAATATCAAGATAAAGAATTTGTGCAACACTGATATGCAAAAGATTCTGAAGTGAAAGTGCTTGTGAAGGCAAAGGACGCGCCAAAAAGCGTGAGAGAGCCGCCATAATCTGCCCTCGATGACGCAATGAAGCTGTTAAAATAGCCCGACATAACAAACGATCTCGTTGTGAAAGTTTTAAATATTGTGGATTTCCGTGTTCATTATCTGTCAAACCAGAAAGAGGCGTGTACTTATCAACTACCGCCCCAAAAAGACGCACACACACCTGCCGAACAGCTAATCCTGGAACATTTTTTTCAGACACATGCCCCGCTTTTTTGTGTTTCAAAACACCACCTTTATATCACAGTTTTCTCAAAAGCTCCCTCAATAACTCTATGAACGAGATCTTTTTGAATTTTCATAACGAAGCCAAGAAGGACGTTTTGTAACACGTTGAAAAGAACTGTTTTCCTGTTCACCTAATACATGAGTCTGACCACTATGAAAATCTCCATAGTTCATCCCGCTGCTTTTTTCATGTATAGCGTCTTCTTTATTCCATCCCACACTTTTGGCAAGAGCCCCTTTCATCTCTTCTGCTTGCTGATAAAGAGCAGCGATACGATTTGCAGTTGCTGGATGTGTCGAAAAAAGACTATCCGCTCCCTCACCGCTCAAAGGATTAATAATAAACAGATGCGCGGTTGCTGGATTATGCTCTGCTTCTTCATTATATACCCCACGTCCCCCATCAGCAATCTTACGCAATGCCGAAGCCAACCATAAAGGATTACCACATATTTCAGCCCCTCTACGATCCGCAGCATATTCCCGTGTACGGCTAATCGCCATTTGCACCAGCATCGCTGCAAAAGGCGCCACAAGCAATGCAATAAATCCTCCAATTGCCCCTGCGCCATGAGAATCTTCTGAAGAGTTACGCTGTCCTCCCATAAAGAAAGCAAAATTACCAAGCATTGAAATTGCCCCTGCAATCGTTGCGGTTAGAGTCATTGTTAACGTATCACGATGCTCAATATGTGCGAGCTCATGCGCCATAACGCCGGCAATTTCCTCAGCGCTTAACCGCTCTAACAACCCAGTACTTGCAGCAACAGCTGCATTTTGCGGATTACGTCCCGTCGCAAAAGCATTTGGCTGTGCATTCTCAATAACATAAATTTTTGGTTGAGGAAGAAAAGCTTTTTTAGCTAAATCGCTTACAATCTTATAATAAACTGGTGCTGAATGCTGATCAACTTCACGCGCCCCGTACATGCGTAAAACGATTTTATCTGAATTCCAATAAGAAAAAAAGTTTAAACCACTTGCCATCAAAAGAGCAATGACCATGCCACCACCCCCTCCAACAAGATAACCAACTCCCATAAAAAGAGCAGTTAAAAAAGCCAAAAGCATAGCTGTACGCATTATATTCATTACTCAAAAAACTCCATGATAAAAGTCAATCAATACTATATGATGGTGTTTTCTTTCTGCTTTTTCAATGGAATAGGTGTAAAATGAATAAAAAAGATGAGAAAACAAGCAAAAAAAATGCAACTGTCATTAAACAGCAATCTCTTTCTCCCGCAGCACAACGCGCCCTTAAAGAAGCTGAGGAAAGACGAAAACGCGCAACAAAAAAAGAACAACCTTTAGAAAACGGCGGACGCGGCGGCAAAGACCCTTCCCGCTATGGAGACTGGGAAATTAAAGGCCGCGCCATTGATTTTTAAAAAAAACCAGCGCGGTTTAAACAAGCAGCTTTTTAAAGAAAATCCGTTTTTGATAGACAAAAACGGATAATATTTATTTTTCTAAAGCTTTTAAAAACACGTTGATTAAACAACCATGCTTCTTATGCTGTAGCAGATTCTGCTTCAGCCGCTGCCGCTGCTTCTTCTGCCGCTTGCTTTGCTGCTGCTATACGTTCTTGTGCTTTTTTACCCGGTTCACCTTTATGTGGATTATTACGAGTTGGACGCTTTTTCAAGCCAGCTGCATCTAAAAACCGTAAAACGCGATCTGTTGGTTGAGCCCCTTGCGCAAGCCAATATTGGATACGTTCTTCATTAAGTTTCACCCTCGGTCCATCTTTAGGCAACATTGGATCCCATGCACCAACACGTTCAAGAAACCGTCCATCGCGCGGACTACGAACATCTGCAACGACGATATGATAGTAAGGACGTTTTTTTGAACCTCCACGGGACAAACGAATTTTCAATGCCATATTTTATCTCCTATTGTCAGCTCTGGCTTTCGTTTAAATTGACTTTTTTTGTTTTTTGCTCTTCAGCAATAACTTCATGATGACTCACAACTTCTTTAATAATAAATTTTAAAAATCTTTCAGCAAAATCAGGATCAAGATGACTATCTATAGCCAATTGCCGCAAACGCGCTACCTGATATTGCTCACGCAGAGGATCTACTTTAGGCAAATCATAATGGGCTTTTAAGCGCCCAACAGCTTTCGTACAACGAAACCGCTCTGCTAAGATATGAATCAAGGTTGCATCAAAATTATCAATGGATGCTCGTAAATGTGCCAATTCGTTTAATACTGTTTCCTGCATTATATTCCTTTCCCTCTTTACATCTTATTTTTTCTTAGGATGCTGAGGAAAATTTCCCCCATCGACAATGCCATTGGAAAAACCAGGAAATGTAGGTCCACGCTTAGGAAGTCCGGGCAAGAGCTTCCCTCCATTACCATTTTCAATTTGCTTTTGAAGCATTGAGAATTGCTTTGGATCCAATCCCGACAAATCCGGCATAGCTGAAGAATCCCCTCCCAAGTTTCCCATACCACCAAAACCCATTTTGGACCCAAGGCCTCCCAACATTTTTCCCATAAAACCACTTTTTCCTTTACCACCCATGGCTTTCATCATATCAGCCATTTGGCGATACATCTTCAAAAGTTTATTAATATCAGCCGCTGTCGTACCAGACCCCTTAGCAATTCGTTGTTTGCGGCTATGTTTTAAAAGCTCTGGATTCGCCCGCTCTTTCGGTGTCATAGATGAAATAATGGCCAATTGACGATCAAACAAACGATCATCAAACCCCGCAGCCGCAATCTGCTCTTTGACCTTCCCCATTCCTGGCAACATGCCCATAATACCGCCCATTCCACCCAGTTTTTTCATTTTCTGCAACTGTTCTGCAAGATCATTCAGATCAAATTTTCCGGCTTGCATTTTTTTTGCAAAAGCAGCAGCTTTCTCGTGATCCATTGTTTCTGCAGCTTTTTCAACCAAAGAAACAATATCCCCCATTCCGAGAATACGATCAGCAATACGACTGGGATGAAATTCTTCTAAAGCATCTATTTTTTCACCAGTTCCAATTGCTTTAATTGGTTTACCTGTAACAGCACGCATAGAAAGAGCAGCGCCACCACGCCCATCACTATCCATCCGTGTTAAAATAATCCCCGTAATCCCTACACGCTCATCAAAAGAACGAGCAAGATGAACGGCATCTTGCCCCGTCAAACTATCAGCCACCAACATAATCTCATGAGGAAGGGAACATGCTTTAATTTCAGCCAATTCGAGCATCAAAGCTTCATCAATATGATTACGTCCTGCTGTGTCAAGAAGAAGCACGTCATAACCACCCAATTTAGCAGCCTGCACGGCACGTGATGCAATATCAACGGGCAGCTGACCCGCAATAATAGGCAAGCTTGCAAGTTTTGCCTGCTCTCCCAATTGGCGCAATTGCTCCTGTGCAGCGGGACGGCGTGTATCTAATGACGCCATGAGAACTTTTTTATTGTGCTTATCAGTAAAACGTTTTGCAAGCTTTGCTGTTGTGGTTGTTTTTCCCGAACCTTGCAAACCAGTCATCATGATAACAACAGGAGCTGGTGCATTTAAATCACTCAGAACGCTTTCATTTCCAAGAATATGAACCAATTCATCATGAACAATTTTAACCACCATTTGGCCTGGTTTAATTGATTTAACGATTTCGGCCCCAACAGCTTTTTCCCGAACTCTATCGGTAAAAGAGCGCACAACATCAAGAGCAACATCAGCTTCCAATAAAGCGCGACGAATTTCACGCAGCGCCTCTACAACATCCTGATCCGATAAAGCGCCACGTCCCGTCAAATGAGACAGGATAGAACCAAGTCGCTCTTGCAAGGATTCAAACATCATTTACCTCATTGTTGCATAACAAACAAACCAAAATAGCATCCGAGAACGCATCGCGCCGTCGGATGTTGACCTCTGAGATCTCTTTATACCCTTAAACCGGGGTCTCAGTCGGTGGCTCCAAGTTAATTTTGTCACTGAAAGCTTGCTCCTTCAAACAATAAAACCCCAGCTTTGTCAAGTTTTATCATAAAATATCTTTTTATACGAAGAAATAAAAACAACAAATACTATACTTCAAAACTTTCAACTTCAACACGCATAAAACAACCTGTTTCCTGTTCCATGCTCCATAATTTTCCGCTAGAGATATCAAACCAAACCCCATGCAATGTCAAAAAACCTTGATCTTTGCGAAGCTTTATCCACGGAAACGTCTCTAAATTTCTCAACGAATGGCGAATAGAAAGCTGCTCTAATGCCGTCTGTTTTTCTGGCCAAGACAGCGACTTATTATTCAAAACGATTTCTGCTGCTGGAGCTAAGAGACTTATCCATTGACCGATAAAATCATTTGATAATAAAGATTTATATGTCTCATTAAGAGCAGTACGAATGCCTCCACAATGGGCATGACCAAAAACGACAATATGTCTCACCTCAAGCAATTGCACAGCATATTCAAGAGCTGCTGATGTTGCGTGATATTGGTCATCAGGAGAAAAAGGAGGAACCACATTCGCCACGTTGCGCAGAGTGAAAATTTCCCCTGGCTTAGCATCAAAAATCATTTCTGGTACTGCACGCGAATCACAACAAGCAATGACCAAAACTTCAGGTTTCTGCCCCTCAATCGCCAATTGCTGATAATCTGCTATTTTATATAAAAAATGATTGTTTATAAAGTTTTGGTAACCACTTAAAAGTCTTTCTGGTAAATGCGCCATTCTCTCTTTACTTTTGCTTCTTTTTTTACTTTCATTTTGTATAGTTTAAAAAACAAACTATTAACATACAAAAATACTAAAAATGCCCTTTCCTTGAAGCAAAATATTTCTTTAAAGTACAAAATATTACTAAAAATAGCAAAAACAAACTCATTCTTTCCAAATAAAGAGCTATTTTCTTCAGAAAGAAGGTGTTACAGTATATAAAAAATATAATGGTCTGCTTTTAAAAAGAGAAGAAAAGACCCCTTAAGAGCAAAAAGGGAGAGTGAATGTGTTGCAACAAAAAAAAACAGAAACAAAAAACACCCAAGATAAAATAGAACAAATCCTTTTTGCCCAAACCGATAAAGAAGATATTACTTATTATGAAAATGAAGAACTTAAAAAGGCCACAGCCATCGCGGTAAAAGCTTTTAATCTCCATCAGACGGGAAACAACACCATCTGCTTTGAACAAAATTTAACCCGTAGTAACAGACCTGTAACCGTTATCACGCTTGTCAATGATAACAAACCCTTCCTTCTCGATTCTATTTTAAATGTTTTCAATCAACACAAAAACCATATCTATTTGATTGCACACCCCATTATTGATTGTGCTTCTGGAAAACGCATCAGTCTGATGCAAATTCACATCGAGTCATTAAACAAACAGCAAATACAAAAACTTGAAAATGAACTCACCTTAGTTCTTGAACAGGTTAATGCTGCTGTACAAGACTGGAAACCTATGCTTGAAGAAGTTGAAAAGCATATTCATGCCTACCAAATAAGTCTTCCCCCGCACTACAAACAAGAAGGCGAAAAAGCCATTGAGTTTCTTCACTGGCTAATGGACGATAATTTCATTTTCCTTGGTATGCGCACTTACAACTTCATCAAAGACCAAAAACCCCTAAAATCCTTTACAGCGAGTAATATTGAACTTGGTATACTCACGGATGCTTCTATTCATATTATTGACGATAAAAGCATGAAAGAACCTCCTCAAGAAGTTTTATCCTTCATGGAAAGCGATAATCTGTTTATCGTGACAAAAGCGAACAGCCGCTCCAAAATTCACCGTTCTGTTTGGCTCGATTATATTGGTCTTAAAATCTTTGATAAAGAAAACCAACTCTGTGGAGAATTACGCATTGTAGGGCTTTTTACCTCCTCAGCTTATACACGTTCTATTTTGCAAATTCCTTTCTTAAAAGAAAAAGCCCGAACTATTATTCAACGTCTTGGACACAATCACGCCGATTATTCAGGAAAAGCACTCATCAGTGCTTTAGAAACCTATCCAAGAGATGAAATGTTTCGCTCTGATGTTGATACATTGACAGAAAACACTAAGCTTATTCTACAATTAGATGAGCGCCCACGTTTACGGGTTCTTGCCCACACTGATTCTTTTGGACGCTTTGTTTCTATCCTGGTCTACGTACCGCGTGACCAATATAGCAGCAGCCTGCGTGAAAAAGTTGGCGAACATTTTGTTGAGCTTTATAAAGGTGACTTTTTTGAATCTTATCCGCTATTTTTGGAAAGCACCCTTATACGTGTCTATTATATCATCCATCGCAAAGGAAATGAAACTGTTCCTCTTCACGAGCGCTCCACACTTGAACAACATGTACGTTCGATTGCACGAAGTTGGGAAGACAGGGTTCAAGCCATCGCTTTTAACAAGAAAATAACAGAGCAACAAACACGTCTAGCCAGTGAATTCCCCAACAGCTATCGTGATTTATTTTCAGCTGAAGACGCTATTAACGATGCCGGACATATTCTAAGTCTTCATGATGAAAAGCCCCTTTTCGTGATCTTTTATCACGCACAAAACAAAGAAAAACAGTGCATTTCTCTTCGGCTTTTTCACCGCCATGAAGCACTTGCCCTTTCCAAACGTGTACCACTCCTTGAAAACATGGGGTTTCGCGTTATTGCTGAACAAACCCTTGAATTACCAGATGGCAATGGGCGCTCTGTGTATCTTCATGATATGCAGCTAGAAAGTACTTTCCAACGCTGTATCGATTTTGAAAAAGACGGTCAAAAACACGCCGAAACCTTTGAAGCCATTTGGGCACAAAATGCTGATAATGACGGCTTTAATGCTCTCACCCAGACAGCTGAGCTTGATTGGCATGAAATTGTTATTTTGCGCCATTATGGGCGCTATCTCCAACAAGCTGGAATTCCTTATTCGCAAGATCGCGTTGCCCAAACTTTAAATGCTTATCCTGACATTACCCAAGATCTTTATGCTTTATTTCATTTAAAATTTCATCAAAGCCATACAGAAAAAGAACGGGAAAAAAACCAACAAGTCATTCAAAAGCGCATTGAAGAAAAATTACGGAAAGTCTCTGGTTTAGACGATGATCTCATTTTACGCCGTTATTGTAACCTTATCGAGGCGAGTTTACGAACGAATGCCTTTACACCTCTTCCTGATGGAAGTCCACGGCGTATTTTAGCCACCAAATTAAATCCGCGCCAGATTGAAGGTTTGCCTGAACCGCGCCCTTACCGAGAAATTTTTGTTTATGGACCAGAAGTTGAAGGGGTCCATTTGCGTTTTGGACCTATCGCTCGTGGTGGAATTCGTTGGTCTGACCGTGCATTAGATTATCGCACCGAAGTGCTTAGCTTAGTCAAAGCCCAACAAGTTAAAAATGCGGTTATCGTTCCTGCAGGTGCAAAAGGTGGATTCTATCCCCATCGGCTTCCCCAAACAAATGACCGTGCTGTCATCATAGAAGCAGCACGACAAGCTTATACAGACTTTATCACAGCTTTGCTCTCCATTACAGACAATCTGATTAACGGCAAAATAAGTTCTCCCCACAATGTCATCTGTCATGATGACCCTGACCCCTATTTTGTTGTTGCGGCAGACAAAGGAACAGCAACTTTTTCTGATACAGCCAACGCCATCAGCCAAGCAAACCACTTTTGGCTTGATGATGCTTTTGCCTCTGGAGGTTCAGCAGGTTACGACCACAAAGACATTGGTATTACAGCTAAAGGTGCATGGGAAGCCGTCAAAAGACATTTTAGAGAGTCATTTAATCACGATATTCAAACAACGCCCTTCACCTGTGTCGGTGTTGGCGATATGTCTGGTGATGTCTTTGGCAATGGAATGCTGCTTTCCAAACAAACAAAATTGATTGCCGCTTTTGATCACCGCGATATCTTTATTGATCCAGATCCGAACATAGACGAAAGCTATGCAGAGCGTACGCGTCTCTTCAGACTGCCTCGCTCAAGCTGGCAGGATTACGATAAAACCAAATTATCAAAGGGCGGTGGTATCTTCTCACGAAAAGAAAAAACCATTACTCTCTCACCTGAAGCAGCACAAGCCATTGGTTTCGAAAAACAAACAGGAACACCCTTTGAAATTATCTCTGCTCTTCTCAAAGCCCCTGTTGATCTTTTATGGTTCGGTGGCATTGGTACTTATATCCGTGCTGCAACAGAAAACGATGCCCAAGTAGGTGATCGCGCAAATGATGCAATACGCATTACCGGAGAACAAGTGCGTGCAAAAATTATTGGTGAAGGAGCTAATCTTGGTGTTACACAACGTGGACGGATTGAATATGTCTTAAATGGTGGTCGATGCAATACGGATGCCATTGACAATTCTGCTGGTGTGAATTGTTCTGATATTGAGGTCAATCTCAAAATTGTTCTTGCATCAGCACTACGTGCCAAAACGTTAACCCGCGAAGATCGCAATAAGCTCTTGAAAAAAATGACGCCTCAAGTCGAGCAACTCGTCTTGCGCAACAATTATCTACAACCCCTTGCGCTTTCTTTGGCGGAAAACCAAAGCACTACTGATTTGCCCTATCAAATACGCTTTATGCACGATTTGGAACAAAAAAAGCTTCTAGATCGTAGAGTTGAAATACTCCCTGATGAGCAAATTTTACGACAAAGAACAACCCAAGGCAAAGGTCTTCTCCGTCCAGAACTCGCCGTTATTTTTGCCTATGCTAAATTGACCTTAAAAGAAGAAATTGCTAATAGCCCCATTGTTGATGATCACTATTTCAATACAGCCTTGCTGAACTATTTTCCAACCCAAATTCAAGAAAATTTTAAGAAGGAAGTTATTAACCATCAATTGCGTCGTAATATTATCGCAACGCTGATTGCCAACGATATTGTAAATCGTGGAGGCCCCACTTTTGTTAATAGACTACACGATGCAACAGAACAAAAGACTGAAAATATTATTCGCGTTTTCATTGCCATCCGCGATGGTTTCGAAATTCCTCAATTGTCTGAGCAAATTGATAAGCTTGATAATAAAATACCCGGTCTTGTCCAAAATAAATTCTACGCAACAATGAACCCAATGCTCTTTGAAACAACCAATTGGGGTTTGCACAACATAGATCTCTCACGTCCATTAGAAGAAATTGTAAAAACAATAAAGCAAGCCCGTAGCGTTATTGAAAAAGAGCTTATGCATTCTCACGACAACGATATTAAGCAAAAGATTGAAGAAAAAGCATTACACTACAGCGAAGAGGGAGCACCAAAAGCATTAGCGAAACAATTAGCCCTCTTGGAAGCTGCTTCAACAATCTGTGATATTTCTTTAATTGCAAAAAAAAGCAACAGTGATCTTATTAAAACCGCAGAGATCTACTTTTCACTTGCGCAAATCATTCGTATAAACCGCATTAACGAAGCAAGTCGTATAATCCCTGTAGTAGATTATTATGATAGTATGGCTTTAAGCCAAGCCAAAGAAAATGTTTCTGAAAGCTTTCGGCAAATCGTTATGAAAATCCTCAAAAATCATGGAAAGAAAAAAGATCCTTTTGACACTTGGAAAAAAACAGAAGAAGATCATATTCACAACATTACAAACCGCATTAGCGCCCTTATTGAAAATGATCTCAATATTTCTCGTTTTACCTTTGCAGCAGGATTGATTTCTCAACTTCAAAATATTGGCTTTCAAACCTAAAGCAAATACAAAACGACCCACTCAATCTCCCGTTCTATCCCACCACTACAACAAACCAACAAAAATAGAGAGCGGGAGAAGGTTCCAAAAATAAAAATCTCGCTATTTATCACAATAGAATTGTTTGCAACAATTTCAAACAAACAACAGGATTTATTTTTCACCCTAAAAACATAAACTTTCAGACTTAAAAGCTGTACAAAACAGCTAAGCTTTTGCTCCGTTCTATCCATCCATGACTAATCAGCAAGGGAAGAACGGAAGCCCTATCCTGCATTTTTAGACAGAGCACTCAAAATAAAAAATAAATTCAAATTTTACTGTCAATTAACCCCATTTCCCCTTGCATATTGCAAATGGGAAAACCGAATAGATAAAAACAGTAAAGAAAGGACTAAAAATGCCCCTCATAAACCGCCCCAAGTGCCAAAAGCTGCAGTAACATTGGGAGTTAGCAAATATAATATGATGGTGTTGCCCCCTAGCTTATTACTCCATAACCGAAAAGATGGTGGTGTTTAATGGCTTTATCGTTATACCATTCATAGGCGACATCGTGAAATAAGAAGCACTGAGAAATATTGTTTTAATAAATACGTAAATATGCAATACAAATATATTCTGTTTTACGTGGAAGACATATGGCTTCATTAAAAAATATCAGAAATAAAAGGATAAGTTTAATCCATTATTTAAAAGATATAACTGTAACTGCTTTTGAAATGCATAAAATCGAATAAAAAATGACAGTAAAGATGGATGTTGATTTTCCCCTTTACAACTTCATATCTTCCTCCAACTAGGCTATTTACTTGTTTTAAGAGGTTACACCCAAACAAATATATGCAATATGCTCATTCCATATATAAAGAAAAAGGTTCCTAACAAAAACCACACCACCTGTATAAAAAGGCAATTCAGCATACTTTAAAATGCCACTTTTTCCATACAAACACTGTTGCTATATGTAGTTTGACATAAGATTTTGTACTAAGTGAAAAGAGGTTGGACGAATTAGGAGTAGGTGGTAATTTTTTATTTTTATAGCTATTTTTTTACCATTAAATACGCATTTTGTTAAAATAGATTTTGACACTCTAAAATTGCAAAAAAAGTATGAAAATCAGAAAAAATCGAAATTTGGTAGTAAAAATGAAAAAAGACTTTGGTACAACACCTAAAGCGGAGCAAGACGACCAAGTTTTAAAAAGCCTAATTTTACCCACCCATTGTTAATGAGCAAGGAAAGAACGGGAGTGCCGTCCGCATTTTTAGGCAAAACACCCAAAATAAAAAATAACGCTTGAAGATTATTGGCTTGCGCGGGAAATAAGTGCTGCAGAGTGTCAAGAAGCTTCATGGACTGAATAAGGACAAGTTCAAATTTTGCTGTCAAATATCCTTCATCATCAAAAGAAAAAGGTCCACTAATACGCACTGCACCACCTGTATGAAAAGTCAATTCACCTTGCTTTAAAAGTCCACTTTTTCCATACAGTCGCTGTTGCCAATTTTTTTCTTCATCTTCAGACTGAAAAGAGATGTCATTTAAAATCCATTTCAAATTGCCATCAATTTTAGGAATATCAACAAAAGAAGATTTTAAAAAAGGAGAAGCATCAAAACCGTCAAAAGTTATATGTCCCGATAAATTATTCTTTTCATGTTTTAGATCAAAACGCAAAAATTCTGCCGTTATTTTTTGAGGCATATCTTGTGGCTCTAACGGCTGAATAATCACGTCATGCGTATTTTGCAAAGATGCCGGATCTTCAATATTTTCTTGTGTCGTTTTTTTATCTGCCGTTTGTGCTCTTAATGCTTCTTGAAGCTTTTGATCTTCAGGGGAAGAGGAAAAAGATGAAATATCAAGCCCTTCAGCTATAAATTTCAATGTTTTACCCGTTTTCCAATAAGGCTCTGTTTCAATCACCAAATTGCGCCAATGCGATACTATGGGAGTTTTTCCGGAAAAAACAATTAATGCAGGAGAATGAACATTAAACTCGACCAAATGAGGTGCGTAAATTGGTGCACCAGCTGTCAAACGCCCCGTCGATAAAGAAACCCCATGTAAAGGCCAAGAAAATTGAAACTTGTCACAAACAACACCGACACGTAAAGGATAACCATCCTTGTGCACATTCTCACATACCGCCGCCATATTATGGGAAGATACTTTTGTGAATATATCAGAAACATAGTCTTCTATTTTACGTGAAAAAAAAACCAGAGTGCGCTATAAATAAATATCAGAGCAAGACAAAAGAGCCCACAAATTAAATAACTCAAAGAAAAACTTTTTTGTGATGATAGTATTTGAAAGGATTTAGACAATATTCAAACTTTCTTTATCTCTTAACTTCCTCCCCACCCTAAAAAGGATAAAGATTCCCAACCACGTTCAGTTTATACACAATCCAACTTCTTAATCGATCGGATTTTATCTACTGATCACTTCAAGAAGCCCCTATACATCGTTCTAAAGTATAGTATCTCATAAGCTTAATAAACAAGATTTTCTTAAAAAAAACCCATTACACCCTTTAACAAAAAACACCTCATGTGTAAAGTTTTACATAGATTTTCTACCTCTGCCTTAAACCATACTGTTTACAGCACAACAAAAATGATAATGAATAGTGTCTCTTAACGATAAAGCCATTGAGCCCCCCATCTTTACGCTTATGGAGGAGCCAAGCCAGCACCATCATTATATTTGGCTAGCCCCCAAATGTTGCGACAACCCTTGACACTTAAGACAGTTCATAAGAAGCATTTTTAGTCTTTTCTTATACAGTTTTTGCCCACACGCCAGCCCCACTTGTGACATGCAAGCAAGAAGTTTTTATTGAGTCAACATACACAGATTTGGAATGAGAAAACCTTACTATATTCGGGGTTCTCATTCAATATACAAAACCGTGAATTACCTATATAAATCAATGCTTTGTCAACAATCACACAAGTACGGGCGGTGTACAAAAAATCTGGTGTAATGCGCTTTCAAACCATTGGCTCAAAGCTCGATCATAGATTAAACGACCTTTCAAATGTGCACAAGCAGGTTGAGCACCTTTTTCAGTCAATTTATGTGCCGAACGCACGACCAAACGCCGCATCATAGCGCGTGTAAATTCAGCATGAAACTGCAAGCCCCATGCATTGTTTCCATAACGAAAAGCTTGTGTAGGATATGTATTCCCTGTTGCCAAAAGCATTGCCTCTTTCGGTAAATCATAAATACCTTCATCATGGAAATGGTAGACCATCTCTGGCCAATTCATCAATTCCTTCCCTTGTGGGGTTGCTTCTAGTGGATACCAGCCGACTTCAACAGTCCCATCACTTCTTGTACCAACGCGCCCCCCTAGATTTCGCGCTAACATTTGTGCTCCAAGACAAATACCCAAAAAAGGCTTATTTTCCTTTAGTGATAACGAAATCCAATCAATTTCCTCACCAATATAGGCTTCGCTGTCATTCACACTCATCGGTCCCCCTAAAATAACAACGCCGGCATAATGCTCTAATGTATCAGGGAGTTTTTGTCCAAAAATAGGACGATAAATATCAAGAACAAAACCATTTTGTTGTAAAAATTTTCCCAAACGACCAGTATAGGTAGAGCGCCGATGAATAACGACAGCAATCCTTGGTTTGTTATTTTTTTGTTTTTTATCAAGACATCTCTGATTTAAAAACATTTTTTAACCAATCACCTCTGCTACCAAGCAAAACTTTATTTTTAAAACATAAGAGAATAATTTTATTGGATAAGACTAACGATATTTTTTCTTCTAGGTCAATTGTTTCTTCTGAGAAAACATTCGTATTATCACATTGGTGCAATTTAAAATAAACGAAATTTTTTCCTCGATAAAGATGTTTCTTCTTCTGTTTTAACCCCTGGATCATCAACATTTAAGTGAGTTTGACTGAACATTTTTACATCTTTTTCTTTTATATCTTGTTTCTCCACCTGCGCATTATGCAAAAGAGAATCATCTATAGGTGTTAATTTTTCAAGCTTCTTATCTCCAACATCATCACTTTTTCCCATAACATACTCTTTGTCTTGCCTTTTCGACACAATATTGTCCGCCTCTAATGTGAGAGAAGGCATACAAGGAGGCGCCTTCCATTCAAAACAGCCCAAACGTCCACTGATTGGAGAAACCGCTGACCAAGAAGAAAAAATGGACCCATCACACATCCACACTGGATCACGTTCAGCACGAAGTGCTAAAGAAAGCCATTGACGCACAGCACCTTGATTGTTTCCCTGTGCCTCTTCAATATCTGCCAACAATAAATAAACACTTTCCCGTGGATGACATTGTAATGCTTTTTGTGCCTTCTCTCTTGCTAATGCTGTTTCACCAGCATCCAAAGCTGCTTTAGCAATAAGGAAAGCCGACTCAAATGCATCTTTATTATAAGAAGCAAGTGTCTTAGCCCTTTTCAATCGCCCAATGGCTCCTTCTTCTCTTTCAAGATAAAGCGGTCCCAAATCAGGATGAGGCTCCTTTTGCCAAGCCGCTATAATCATTTTATCCGCTTTACGCGTTTCGTTTAATTTATAAAGAATATCAGCAGCAATAACTATTATTGGAACAAAATCAGGCGCCAATTTATGGGCTTTCAAAATAGCTTCACGTGCTTGTACAGGATGTGTATCAAACAAAGAAAGTGCCTGCCCACTTAGTAGTAAAACCTGTATATGCTGCCGCTCTGGAGTCGCGCGAATAGAACGCGGGAGAGCTTTTTGCGTTCTTTCAAAAATAGTAAGTGCCTTATCCCATTTACCCTCAGTACTTAACCGATCAAGCACCGCCTGATGCGCCCATAAAAGTGCTGGCGATAAAGTCAGTGCCTCTTCGGCATATTGTTGTGCTGCCTCATAAGCTTTACTCTTCATCGCTTCACGAAACAAACCATAAAGTCCAACCAGTTTTGTCGGATCTTCCTTTCTCATCTCTTCATAAAGTCCGATGGCGCGAACAGAGTCATTTTGTAAAGACAAGATTTGCGCTTGTAAGAGTTTTACCAATGGCTCTTGTTTTCCTGCAAGATATTTAGCAACCCGTGCTTCCATTTTTTGCGCAACCATACTATCACCAGCAAAAGTTGCAAGAATCCCCTTTGAAAGAGCTTTGTAACCACGCTTTTGATGGCGTTTATAAAAATAATTGGAAAGAGCACTCGGTATGGAAAAAAAGAAAGACAATAACCACCATAAAAGCACCAGCGTTACAAAAAACAAAATAAGCACACTTAACACTGTAAGCAATGAAGCAGAAAATCTGAAATGCAAAAATGTGAGAACAAAAATACCATTGTGATTAGCAACCCACGTGAAAGCTAAACCGAGGATACAAACAACAAAAATATAAATAAAAACACGTATCATCTTGGGCCTATTTACATCTTTGTTGCTTTAAAAGATCCTTGTTGCACAGACAATAACAATTGCTGCAACAACTGTTGAATAGCAATATGTCTTTCAAGCTGCTTAACAAAATCCATTGAAACATCTTTTGCACTTTGGGGCAATGATTGCCATTCGCTCAAAGCCTTTTCGTAATCACCAGCTTGAATGGCAACTTCCATGCGTGCCGCAATAGCCCCCAGCGTTGTCCCTTCAACATTTCCAATCGGTCGCGAAACAATGAGCCCTTTTATCCACGCTAAAATTCGGTCAAAAAAACCAGCATCTGACGCAACAAGATTTTGCGTACCAACAATTGCATCAGCAACATGAGCAAAATCAACTGAAAGTTGTACTGAACTTGGAAGACCCACAGTAGCTGTTTTTTGCAACACATCAAGTCCATTAATCGAAGGCGATAATTGCCGCAACAGCTTTAATTCATTATTATAAGATCCACCACGCTCTACAGCATTTTTTAATGAACTAATTGCAGTAAAGAGCGCGGTATCTATTTCTTTTTCCTCACTATTTTTAACAGCAGTTTCTTCCTGTAGTGCTTCTAACTGTTGTTTTAACGCAGAAAAATTATTTGCATTGCTCTGCCCAACAGACAAAGCCGTCTCTATATCTTTCGACTTTCTAACAAAAGTTTGTACAGTTTCTTCAAGAGCTTTTACTTTTTCCTCTAAAATCGCAAAAGCTTTTTTGCTTTCTTCTTTCGATAGTTCATCATTTTTCGTTGTTTTAAACTGTTGTGATGGAAAAGAAGAAAACTCTGTTTTTAACGTATCAATTTCTTGAAAGACCCGCCTCAATTGTTCCTTTGTGTCTTCACCTTGACTTTTTGCGGCTTCAGCAATCTGCAACGCTTTTTCTCCTCCAGCAGAATTTTCCACAAAAGGAGAAGGAAAAAAACCAGCCCATTGAAGCCCCATAAAAATTCCCAAAGCAATGAATCCCCCCAAAATCCCAGAAAGGGATAAGAAAAGCCAAGTTGTACTAGAGATACTTTTATCCTGACCTTGCATATTCTGTTTTTCTCGCGCCTGAGCTTCTACAGAATTATGGATTTTTTCCTCTGAATCATGGGGAACAGCTTCATGTTCAATAACTGGTTTCTTACGGCGCGTACCAACATAATGTGGTTTAACTTTTGGTTTTGAAGAATCGACCATCTCTGTCACTTTTCGTGCACACTTTTTTTAATGATAAAATAATAAAATGAAAAAAGTTTTAAAAATGCAGCTTTTCTCAATAATATTTACAATTATCGCCTTTAATAGACAAGTTTTAAAAAAAATTGCATTTTATACTCGAAAATACAGCTTTATTTTTTAATCAACGATATCATAAAATTCAAAGAAAATGCCAAAACACATATTTTTCATAGAAAAAACAATTCTAAGAGAAATACTTTGCATCTTTTTCTGTTCATGGTACGCACGCAGGAAAGAAGCTTCAATATAAGGTTTTGTTTAAAATGCGTCTGCTGGGAATAGAAACAAGTTGTGATGAAACGGCAGCGGCTGTCATTGAATATAACAATGAAGCAAACAGTCGAATTCTTTCCAATGTTGTTTGGAGTCAAATTGATCACCATGCACCTTACGGCGGTGTTGTTCCTGAAATTGCTGCTCGTGCCCATGTTGAAGTTCTTGATCATTTAATTCTACAAGCACTAACAGAAGCAAACACAAAATTAAAAGATATTGATGGCATTGCAGCCACCAGTGGACCTGGTTTGATAGGAGGATTGTTGGTAGGGGTTATGAGCGCAAAAGCACTCTCTCTTGCTACTGGAAAACCATTTATTGCCGTAAATCACTTAGAGGGACATGCTTTAACAGCCGTGTTGACGCACAATGTCAACTTTCCTTATTTATTACTTTTAGTTTCAGGTGGCCATACACAAACAATCCTTGTTCATGGAGTAGGTAACTACCAGCGTTTAGGAACCACCATTGATGATGCATTAGGAGAAGCCTTTGATAAAACAGCAAAACTTTTAGGTCTTCCTTATCCTGGTGGACCAGCACTTGAAAAAGCAGCTTTATTTGGTGATAAAAATCGCATCCCTCTTCCACGACCTTTAAAAGGTGAAAAACGGTTAGACTTTTCTTTTTCAGGACTCAAAACTGCTGTTCGACAAGCCGCAACAGCCATAGCTCCCCTTACAGAAAATGATATTGCTGACATTGCCGCAAGTTTTCAAGCCGCCGTGACCGATACAATACATGATCGTATTCACCTAGCCCTACAACACTTTGCCCACCAATATCCTCTCTCTCATGATCAAGAAAAGCGTTCTCCTGCTTTGGTTGTCGCAGGCGGTGTTGCCGCAAACCAAGCCATTCGCTCTAAGTTGCAAGAACTTGCCCATCAACATGGTTTTGAATTTATAGCCCCTCCTCTTTCCTTGTGTACCGATAATGCTGCAATGATTGCTTTTGCCGGTGCACAAAAACTCGTACGAGGAGAAACAAACTCTCTTGACATTGCACCCCGCTCACGCTGGCCATTAGATGAAAAAGCCCCGCCCTTGATCGGGATGGGACGCCGTGGAACAAAAGCATAATAAAATTGACGTCCTACACACATCTTAAAGAACGAAGATTTCTACTCAATCCGGTCTATAGATAGTCCGAATTCTCTATCGAGCAGATTCCACCTGCTTCCCACTAACACAATTCACTTAACCCAAAGATCGACACGTAAACCTAAATATTCACCACACATTCTTAAAAACTTCATGTTTCAAAAAACTGCCTTATATCATTACACTTCAAATGACGGTATTTTACAGCATAATAAGATCTACTCTCTCCCACGAAGCATAGATATGAATGCCATTCGTTGACCTCATCATCTTTGATCATTTATTCGTTTCATTGTCATTGTAATCTTAAAGCTTTTTAGAACCAATTTTCTTAATTTTTTCCAACAAACTCTTATAGTAACCGCATTTCAAACCATAGCTGAAAAGATAAGCAAAGAGCAAAATACTTTTATACAACATGAAATATCAATGGAGCGTGTCTCTCTACTACACATTATTTTGAAACAAGAAAAAATAGATAATAGTCGTTCTTTACCCCATTTTAAAAATCATCGTTGATGGTATTACAAAGATGCTTATAAAAATGCATAACAGTCTATGAAAAAGGAGAACTCATGGCTTATTGGCTTTTTAAATCTGAACCCCATAAATGGTCATGGGAGATGCAAAAGAAAAAAGGAGCTGATGGCGAACAATGGGATAGTGTACGCAATTATCAAGCCCGTAACAATATGCGCGCTATGAAATATGGTGATAAAGGTTTTTTTTATCATTCAAATAAAGGTTTAGAAATTGTAGGAATTGTAGAAATATGTACTGAAGCGCACCCTGATTCTACAAGCTCTGATCCACGCTGGGAATGTGTGGACATCCGTGCACTTTGTGACATGCCAACACCTGTTTCATTAAAACAAATTAAAGCCAATCCCAAACTAGCAAATATGGTGCTGGTCAAAGCCAGCCGCTTATCAGTGCAACCCGTAACAGAAGATGAATGGAAAGAAGTCTGTTTAATGGGCAACCTTAAGGAGGAAATGCTTTTATCTTAAAACAATAATTTTTATTCATTAACTCATATAAAAAGATGCTTCATAGCGCAGAAGAATAAGCTCAACACATCCTTCTGTTGAGGTATTCTCATGCTAAATGCATAAATATGATATTTTTCTTTGTCATTTTTTATCCTGCACTCTTTCTCAATACAGTCTCCTTCCAAATTACACAAAAAACCTCTTTATGATGCATCTTTTCGGCATTGCTAAAGGCAAGGCTTACTCAACAATTATAATAAGCAACACCACGAACATAACACACAGCCCCCTTCGCACACAAATGCAACGAAAAAAC
Organism: Bartonella sp. AA83SXKL; assembly: GCF_042196965.1. Taxonomy (NCBI): domain Bacteria; kingdom Pseudomonadati; phylum Pseudomonadota; class Alphaproteobacteria; order Hyphomicrobiales; family Bartonellaceae; genus Bartonella; species Bartonella sp. AA83SXKL. The sequence continues at coordinate 282,539 of NZ_JBHIRG010000001.1, read as the reverse complement.
AAAACTGAACGTGGATAAAAAACAATAAAAATGATCGTGAAATTCTCCTAAACAGTGCATATGTGCTAGGTGTTGCACAATTCTCTTCACACTTAAAAAACGAATCATATTGCGTGTTTATTGTTTTGCATGTTGGACGAGTGCGCCTCATACCGCAGGATTCTCTCATTCCCAACCTGTTTTATATTGAATCAATCAAAAGCTATTTGCTTGCACATTCTAAGCGGAGAAAGTCCCATATAGATAAAAAACGTGAAAGAAAGCACTAAAAATTCCTCCTATGAATCGTCTCAAGTGCCAAGGACTGTCCGCAACACCCACGAGCTGGCAAAGTGAATGATAGTGCTAGCTTGTTTCTCCATAAGCGTAAAGATAATGACACTCAATAGCTAAAACACGTTCTAGAACATAAAAAACGCTTCCAACCAATACGTAAAATACTCTGCAGACGGAATACCTTCTTTTCAGCAAGCAACCATTAGAAATTATAAAAGTTTATTTTTTAGAAGCGTTCTTTTTTAATTTTCCTCTTTTAATTTTTCTTGCATGAAATCTCATTTTTCATGAAACTATATCAATCAGTGCATCAACATGCCTATAAGGAAAAACATGAACCACTATACTCTTTTAATCGTTGAAGACGATGATCTACGCCCCATTTTAGTAGAACAATTTCAAATGCATCAAGAGTTTAAAATTTTCCAAGCAAAAACAGCAGAAGCGGGAATGAGAATAATCCAAGAAGAAAATATTGATCTCACTATTTTGGGATTTCAACTTCCTGATCTTGATGGCTACAAAGCCGTTAAACAATTACGCACCCAAGGATTTCGTGCCCCCATTATCATGATAACAAATTATGATACAGACTGTGATAATATTTTAGATCTTGAAACAGGCGCCAATGATTATGTAACAAAACCCTTTCGCTTTGCGGTGCTATTAGCGAGAATTCGGGCACAGTTGCGCCAATATGAACAAAATGAAGACGCAACCTTTCATATTGGTCCCTATACTTTTAAACTAAGACAAAAACTTCTTCTTGATCAATGCAACAATAAAATCTGTCTCACAGAAAAAGAAGCAGCGATCCTTAAATGTCTCTATCATGCCAATGATAAAATTGTCAGCCGTGAAACATTGTTAGAACAAGTTTGGGGATATAATGAAAATATTATCACCCATACTTTAGAAACCCATATCTATCGTTTGCGACAAAAAATCGAAAACGATCCGTCCAATGCGCAAATTCTCATAACAGATCAAAATGGTTACCGTTTAAATCTTTAATTCGAGATTTTCTGTTTCAAAAATAATTTTAATATCCTAAATGAAAACAGAAACGAGATGAAAAAACTTCACGTATAATTCGAATGCTATTACATATACATAGAACTTACTCTTATCTGTACTCTTATGACAAAATATATAACATTATGAATAAAAAACGAAATATTCCAACATGAGAACCAAAAACAAAAATGCTTTCAACCCTCACGATATACTTTGTAACTTCTGTTTCACATGCTTTTGTTCTTTCTAAAGTTTTTAATATGTTTCGCATATAAATAATCGTGATATCTTTTAGCAACATTCTTGATCATAACTATCATCTTTAGATGAGTGCTATTTATGATTATTTTTTCAGAAAAACCGCTCCACGCACTGCTTTATCTCACATTCACTAGCCTAAATTGAGAGATGTTTTTTATCTTTATAATTTTCTTCTATTCTTTATGATTTTATCTCCTCTTAAGAGGTTATATAATTAATGATATAACGCTAAATGTTTATCCTAACGATAAAGCCACTGAGCACCACCATCTTTACGTTTATAAAAGAATAAGCCAGCACCATCACACACTTATGTTAGATCTAGATGTTGCAGAGGAGCCCTTGATACTTGAGATGGTTCATAAGAAGCATTTTAATCCTTCCTTGTACAGTTTTTAACCACCATAAACCATATTATGCAAGATCCCTTGGATCTCTGCTATTTTTACGAAGATACCAGCATTTTTTTCTTTTAAAATGTTTCCACTATTCATGAAATATGGTTCGGTATATAGATACTTGAGATTTTTATTCACATACCAATTCCACATATTAATGTACAAAAGAATATTTTTAAATTGTAAATGCAAAAAATTGAAATAAGAGAATCCTTCTATACTTGCGGTTCTTATGACAATGACAAAATGATTAATTATCTTTATAAATTAAAATATTTCTTGTCTGTGGCGATAAAGCAGGAATAAAAATACGTCGCGACTGACGACGCTGTACGAGCAAACCCTGATAAACACGTTTTTGTGCCTGACACATTAAGAGTCCACCAAAATAAGGCAAAAGATAGCGAGCAAATGGCTCGTAAAAAAATGAGAACAACCGCGAAAAATACCCCGTAGAGGGCATATAGTGTACAATTTCTTGTATTGGCCCAGAAACAAAATTTGTTTTTTCGAACAAACGAGTAATTTGTTGCCGACTATAGGGTTCGCCATAACCAAAGGGCGTAGTAATATTGCGCGCCCAAAAGCCAGAGCGATTAGGTACAATAACGATCAAGTGGCCATTGGGTGCTAAAACACGCCATATTTCATTCAACGTTTCAAATGAATTTTCTGTATATTCTAATGCATGTACTAATAAAATACAGTCAACTGACGCATCAGGAAGCGGCAAATCTTCTTCAAAAACAAGCGCTGTAGCAACTTGCTCAGAACAAGGCCAAGGCGAAACACCCTGAGCAGCAGGCATAAAAGCAAAACATTGTTGGGCACGTTCACGCAATGTAGAAAGATAAGGAAGTGCATAACCCAATCCCATAATCCGTTTATCCGTAAGATCAGGCCACCATAAATTCAATTGGTCACACAGCGTCTTTTGCACACGTAGTCCAAGTGCAGAAGCATAAAAATCTTTCAGCGTAACGATATCCAACTCAACATACCATGTAGAAACAAATTTCAAACATTACAGATTTTCATATACCAAACCTATATGGACTTCTGCTTTTTTTCCGCAATAGCGAACATTTCAATATTGCATATTTTAAACTTAAATGATTAAAAAATCAGTACAACAGGATGATTATTGCCTTACAAGCACTTTAATCATTTTTTTGGAGATAAACCCCATAGAGGTTCTTCATACACTGTTTTTGACATCAATTAAGAAAAAAGCCAACACTGGTTAATTAAAATGAAGCAATCTTTCAAGATAGTTTTTTTCTTCTTCTGAAAGATGCTCTTTACCAAGACGTTTGCGAATTTCATCCAAAATCTGCCGCGTACGCATTTGATCACTTTCTTGTGGTAGTGCCTCGCCTTCTTGTTCTTCATCTGTTTTTGAAGAAAGTGGACGTCCTAACGGATCTTTAGGACCAGAATCAGCATTTTGCTCATCTCCCGTTTCTTTAAGTGTTTCGCGCATTTTTTTCAAAACATTTTGTGCACCTTGCCTCAAAGATTCCAAAGCATCAGACTGATTTTGTATAGATACCTGATGATTTCCATTATCAAGCGCATTTTCCGCAGAATTCATTTTTTCTTCTGCCCTTTTCAATGCGCCCCCTGTTTCAAATCCTCGTTCTGATAATTCTTTTTCTAATGTTGATAATTCAGATTGCAATTCAGCTTGACGTTTTTTTAAAGATTTTTTTTGTGTTTCCGGTACATTTTCTCCGCGTTTTTGTTCCATCTCTAACTGATGTGTTTCATTGAGAATTTCTTGCTGACGACGCATTAAATCTCCAAGCTGGTCCATCTTTTCTTTCATTTGTGCAGATTGGCTTTTTTCTCCCTCATTTTGATTGCCTTTTTGCACATGCAAATGATCAAGCGTCTGTTCAACTTCCGCCAAGAGTTGTTCAGCTGCTAAAGAAGAGCCTGTTTTAGCCATTTCCTCAATTAAATTTAGCTTTTCTTGTAATGTAGCTTCAGAAAGATTAGGACTTTTTGAGCTTTTAGAATTTTTAGAAACTTGACTATCCGGTGCTTTTTCAGCCAAAGCACGAATATACTCATCCATAGCTTGACGTAAATCTGCCATAAGCCGTTCAATTTCTGCCGCTGAAGCACCGTAACGCAATGCATCACGTAAAGCAGCTTGTGCTTGTTTTAACTTTTTTTGCACGGATTCAAGTTGATTGCCTTCAATACCCAAAGCAATTTGCCATAAATAATCCACCACATCGCGCAAATCCTCGTCTGTTTGTGCTAAAGAAAGTCTTGTCCACGCACTTTGTAGAACAATAAAATGCGATGCATTTTGCAACCCCTTTTCTGGACGCACAAGCAAAGCAGAAAGCATATCAAGTACCCGCTCTCGCGCTAAAGGATTAAGAGCTAATAAACGACGCAGTTCAACCACTGCGCGTGCAACAGGATTCGAAAAAACACACTGTGGTAATATCATAACAAAAGTTTTGCTACGCCCTTTCTGCCCCGCACCATCTTCTGCCACCAAAGTAATTTTGACTTGCGAACCCGCCCATGGATGCGCTGATATATCCTGCACCATTCGCATTTTCCCCTTTCCACCACGCGGAAGAAGAAGCTCTATTTCCGGAGCATTATAAAGAGAAGAAGCACTTTTATTCTGAGGAAGAAAAGGCTCTATTTCAACAAAAGCCTTTGTCACACCATAATCATCATCCACCACATATCGTAACTCCAATGATCCTGTTAAAATCCTCCCTGGTTTTTCCAACCAATGAATTGTTGGAAGCGTGTCCTTAATTATCTGCAAATGCCATTGCTGTTTTTTACGACGTGATGATACAAATAAATTTATTGAATGCTTTAAATGTGTTTCAAAATGAACAATTGGATCATTCAAAGCTGTTTGTTCCGTTTTCTCTGAAAACGAAACTTCCCTCCCATCTTCTACAGACTTTGCTTTTACTGTAATGCCAGCCCCATTGACAACACGCACAACAACATTACTCCCTTCAGGGATTTCTAGTTGTGTTTTCTCATCTTTTGTCAAATAAATCGGTGCCACACCGGTATAAGCAGGTGGTGTTACCCAAGCATCAATCCGCATGAGTTTTTCATCAACGACAGGACGAAAATCAAAGGCATCAGCCAAACGCCCCCCTTGTGAACCAAAAGAAAAACTAAAAGCGCACACAAAAAGAAGAGCACACAAAGCCCTCAAAGCCAAAGGATCATAATCCGCACTATTAAGAGAGATAAATCCCGTTTTTAAATGGTATAATTGCTTTGCCATTCGGCGTTGATGTTCACGCCAAATAACAGCACTAAAATCTTCATCATTTTCAGAACATAAACGATCTGTCTGAATATTCAAAGGCTGATGTCTAAGATCATTGACGCGTTCAAGGCGGCAATTTACTTCCCGCATTGTGGGAAACCGAAAACGAATAAGAAAAAATAAACTCGCCCCAGCACAAATAAGTATAACCCCAAGTAAGAGCAAATGTGACCAATAGCCCAAAATACCAAAAAGTCCCAACCAGCTAAACGAACAAAAGAGACTAAGAACGAGGAAAAATGGCAACAACCGTACCCACATCCGTTCAAATGAAAGGATCCCCCACATCAAAATGCGCACACACAAAAGCTTCATTGCAAAACCTTTGATGTTTTTATTTTTCATAAACAAGCATTTATCCCCTTTTATCGTGGTGCATTAAGATCATAAACCCCATACAAAACAATTTCTAGAAAATAAATTGTTTCATCAAAGTTTAGTAAAAATAAGACCCAAAATATTTAATAATGCTCAATCTAATTTGGGCTCAATCCAATCTGGAATATGATCACAGCCTATCAATTGTGCATAATCAAGGCGTGGACGAATGACTGCATAACGCGTATCCTGAACCAGAACTTCCGGCACCAAAAGTCGACTATTATAAGTGCTTGCCATCACTGCGCCATAAGCTCCTGCTCCTGTTAACATCAAAACATCACCCGCTTTCAACACTGGTAAAGAACGTTCCAAGCCTAAATAATCACCAGTTTCACAAATAGGACCAACAATATCAGCATTAATCAGAGGGGCATCTACTGGTGTTTTTTTCACTGGCATTACATTTTGCCACGCATCATAAAGCGTTGGACGCATGAAATCATTCATCGCCGCATCAACAATAACAAAATTTCGTCCTTCCCCCTTTTTTAAATACACAACCGATGTTACCAATACACCGGCTTCACCAACAATACTACGCCCAGGTTCTAGGATAATATTGATCCCTAAAGGCGCAATATGTTTCTTTACCAGTGCTGCATACTCAAAAGGAGAAGGTACTGGATGCTGCTCATAACCATAAGGAATACCAAGCCCACCCCCAATATCGATATGAGTTATCGCATAACCATTATTCCATAATTGACGCACAAAATCTGCAACAATAACAAATGCATCTTCAAACGGTTTTAAATCACAAATTTGACTGCCAATATGGAGATCAACACCACACACATGAAGACCGGGCAATTGGGCTGCTTTTTTATATGCATCACCCGCCAAAGACAGTGGAATACCAAATTTATTCTCAGACTTACCTGTTGTAATTTTCTTGTGAGTCTTAGCATCCACATCAGGATTAATGCGTAAAGAAATACGAGCCGTTTTTGAAAGCGCAGCAGCCCGCGCCGATAATTGTTCAAGTTCTGGCTCTGATTCAACGTTAAAACAATAAATATCTTGTGCAAGAGCAAAATCTATTTCTCTCACTGTTTTACCAACACCAGAATAAACAATATTCTGCGCAGGAATACCAACAGCAAGTGCACGCCGTAATTCCCCTTCTGAGACCACATCAGCTCCCGCTCCATTGTTAGCTAAAAGTTGTAAAACTGCTTGATTGGAATTCGCTTTAACCGCATAAGCAATTAAACTCGGCATATCATGAAATGCATTCTGATAATCTTTAAAATGTGCAACGATTGCGCTAGCTGAATAACAATAAAAAGGTGTTCCAACTTCCCGCGCAAGTTCCAAAAGAGAAAGACCTTCAGCGTGAAGCACACCCTGATGATAAGAAAAAAAACGCATAAAAATTCCTATTGTATTAACCGATCAAGAATAAAAGGTTTATCTGTTTTGCCTTGAGAAACAAAAGTTCCTTGTGAAGAATTCACTCCTGTTGAAGGAGGTAACTCTAATGACCCTTTACGCCCACACCCAACAATACCCAAGCCCCCCAAAAGGACAATCACCAACCCCTTTAATATAATTTTCATTTGTCCTCTTTCCTCATCTCGATTTCTTTTTTACCTTTAAAATACAATCACTCAAGCGCTCACGAGACGCTTTTTCCAATACGCAATTTGCCGAAGAACCTCTGAAGGCGCTGTTCCCCCAAAGCTTTTACGACTTTCAACAGATTTTTCAACGGTCAAAACATCAAAAAGTGTCGCATTGATATCAGGACAAATTGCTTGAAGTTCATCTAATGATAAATCATGAAGGCGACACTGTTTTTTTTCTGCCAATGCCACAGCACACCCTGTGATGTGATGTGCTTTGCGAAAAGGAATCCCTAAATTGCGTACAAGCCAATCCGCAAAATCTGTAGCTGTTGCATACCCTAAATCCGCTGCTTGTTTCATGGCTTTTTTATTCACTTTCAAATCAGCAATCATCCCTATCATTGCTGCTAGTGATAATTCCAAACTCAAAGCCCCATCAAACACATATTCCTTATCTTCTTGCATATCCTTTGAATAAGCAAGCGGTAATCCTTTCATCACCGTTAACAATCCCATAAGTGCACCATTCAATCGACCTGCTTTCGCTCGTACTAACTCTGCCGCATCAGGATTTCTCTTTTGTGGCATAATGGAAGACCCTGTTGAAAAAGCATCTGATAAATGAATAAAACAAAACTGTGCACTTGACCAAAGGACAATTTCTTCCGCCAATCGCGAAAGATGTGTTGCACAAAGAGCGCCAGCGCTTAAAAATTCCAATGCAAAGTCACGATCTGAAACACTATCAATTGAATTGCGTGTAGGTTCCCGAAAGCCTAGCGCTTTTGCTGTCATAAAACGGTCAATTGGAAAGCCTGTCCCCGCTAAAGCAGCCGCCCCTAAAGGCGATTCATTCATTCGCTCAACAGCATCACGCATCCGCGATAAATCTCGACCAAACATTTCAACATAAGCCATCATATAATGACCCAATGTTACGGGTTGAGCCAATTGTAAATGCGTAAAGCCTGGCATAAAGGTATCAACATGTTGTTCTGCGCGAATAAGTAATTGCTCTATCAATCCTTTTAAAGCTTGTGCTATTTTTTGCGTTGCTTCACGTACCCACAAGCGAAAATCAACAGCAACTTGATCATTGCGTGAACGCGCCGTATGCAAACGTCCTGCTACAGGACCAATCAACGCACTCAACCGCGCTTCAATATTCATATGAATATCTTCAAGCTTTCGTGAAAAAACAAATTTACCGTCTTCAATTTCTTGGCGAATAAGTTTCAAACCATGAACAATTTTTTCATAATCTGATTGTGAAATGATTTTCGTTTGCGCTAACATAGCTGCATGAGAAAGAGAACCTTCAATATCTTGTCGATAAAGTTTTTGATCAAAATCAATAGAGGCATTAATTTCTTCCATAATTGCAGCAGGACCTGCCGCAAACCGACCACCCCACATTTGGTTCTTTAACTTCTCATCTGTCATATTCTGAAAACACCCATCCAAAGGACAAAATTATGATTTTTCAAATTTTCATCAGCGAAAAAAACAATAAAAAAAGGCAACTCTCCCTTGCATTCTTTATCATTGCACTGAGTTTATACGCAACCATAAACTACGATACCAAAAGAGAGTTTTTTCTTTTCAATTTCATTTCAGCAGCACAAGCACAAGAAATAAACATTAATAAAGCACGAGCAGAAAAAATGATGGCGATACGAAAAGCAGCAAAAGGCTTTTTTAGCCACATACGATTTGCTGATACGCTCTCAGATATGAATAAACTCTCTTTCAAGGATATTCAAGGAAAAGAGCGCACACTCAGCGAATTTACCGGAAAACCAATGCTGGTCAATCTATGGGCTATTTGGTGTGCACCTTGCCGCACAGAAATGCCTGAACTTGCGCAATTAAAACGTGAATTAGGTGGAGAAAACTTTGATGTCATAGCTATTAATATCGATAAAACTGCTTCTCCTGAAAAAATTCAGCAATTTTTACAGAATATTCATTCAGATAATTTGCTTTACTATCGCGATGAAACAATGGATATTTTCAACAATGTTAGAAAACAGGGGCTCGCTTTAGGACTCCCCATTACATTGCTCATTGATAAAGAAGGATATCTCATTGCTTCTTTCAATGGTGTAGCTCCATGGGCCAATGACGATGCCAAAGCACTTATAAAAGCAGTCATTAAAGAAGCCCTATAACTTTAATAACCGCGTCTTTTTAAACGTTGTATAACAAGATCCAGTGCTGACAAAAAAGCAGAACGGTCTTTACGAGAAAAAGGACGGGGACCACCTATTATACTGCCCTGTCCACGCAAATCTTCCATCAAATTGCGCATCGCCAAAGCCTGACCAATTGAATTTACATCAAAAATACGCCCCGTTGGCGAAAGACAAAAACCCCCAGCTTGCACAACCCGCGCTGCTAAAGGAATATCACTGGTAATAACGATACTTGCCTCACGCACATGTTCTACGATCCAATCATCAGCACCATTGAATTCACCAGAAACGACCACTCTTTCAATGAGTGCTTCATCTGGAAGGGACAAAGAACGATTTGCCACAACAAATGTCTTAAGCTGATAACGATTCATCACACGATAAACTTCATCTTTTACGGGACAAGCATCTGCATCAATCAACAAAGTGATAGCAGGCTTTATTGGGATACTCATACCTTGGCTTTCAAGTAATAATAAACTCTTTCATTCATCTGAATGTTGCAAATCCTTGCGATAAAACATTATCGCCGCGTTTATTTCTCCTCCCAAAATAAAAATTGCACTCAATATGTAGAGAAAAATAATAGCAACCATAATAGATGCCAACCCTGCATAGGTAGAAATATAATCAAACATCGTTAAATATTGCGCAAAAGCGATAGAAGCCATAAACCATATAAACATTGTCACCACTATTCCTGGTAAAATATCTATAAATTTCCGCCGCCCTGCTGGAAGCCATTTATGAACAATCAAAAGACTGATAAACAAAATAACGATTGCAACTGTATAACGCCATACACGAATAGCAGCAATATATTCAGTCATAAAAAAAGAATGATTTTGCATAATTTTGATCAACAAAGGCGCCAGAATCAATAAAAAGCTAATCACAACAAGACCAACAGCTCCAAGGATTACAAAAAACAGACTTTGAAAACGACAAAACAACAAACTCCGTCGATCAGTAACACGGTAAGCTTTATTTAAAGCCGTACGCAAAGCCTCTATCCCATTAGAAGCAAAATAAGCCGCTCCAATGACAGAAAGCGTCAACACACCTCCTCGATGAATGGTTAAAACATTGACAATTTCCTGAGATAAAGGCTCTGCGATAACATCAGGCAATAACTGCACCAGTGCTTTAATTTTTTGCGGTGTATATGTAAAAGCACCTAGAAAACGAGCAAACGATGTTCCAAAAATAAAAAAAGGGAAAAATGCTAAAAGCCCCGATAGCGCAACATGGCTTGCAAAAGCACTCCCATTATCACGCCAATAATGACTTACTGCGTCACCCAAAATACGATAGCTATACCAAAAGATATTTTTTAACAAAACTCAATACTTTCTGGTAAAACTCTTCCTCAGTCTATTTCAAGTTTTATAAAAATCATCAAAGCTCTGCAAATAAACATTTTGCAATGTTGCAATATAACGGTCAATAATCAATACGGTCAAGCCCGACTTTATACCAAAACAAAAACAATAACCCACTCTATGAAGTTCTACAACGACCTCATTTTTTTGTTACTTCTACAGATCAGTAACCTCTTCTGTACATTATATGCCCTATAGAGAGCTAAGCAAGATGATCGTGCACACATAAAACCTTTTAAAGTCATGGTTATCTGTATCGGAGCAATCGTCACTCTTTTTTATTGCAATCTATGACTGAATAAAGAAAAAACTTCTTATCGATTTCTAGAAAAAACCAACGAAATTCAACAAAAAACCCTTGCTTTTATTCACCCTTTTTTAGAAACACTCTGACGTCCAAAATCAGGAGCATCAATTTCCTGTCCAGCATCAATAATATTGCGACGTACAGCACGCGTACGTGTAAAAAAGTTAAACAGTGTCTCACCATCTCCTAAATGAATTGCCCGTTCTAAAAAAGTAAGCCCCTCACTAAAACGGCTCAACATTTCTAAAATAGCATCCTTATTATGCAAACAAATATCTCGCCACATAACGGGATCAGAAGATGCTAAACGCGTAAAATCACGAAAACCGGAAGCGGAATAAGCAATTACTTCCGAATTTGTTACTTTTTCTAAATCACTCGCTGTCCCAACAGTATTATACGCAATCAAATGGGGTAAATGTGAAACAATAGCCAAAACAAGATCATGATGCTTAGGTTCCATCTTTTCGACACGCGCACCACAAGCTTCCCAAAACGCTGTTAATTGTGCGACAGCAGCAGCATCGCTATCCGCAAAAGGCGTTAAAATACACCAACGATTCATAAATAAATCAGCAAAACCAGCATCCGGTCCTGAATATTCCGTTCCAGCAATTGGATGCCCTGGAATAAAATGAACCGTTTTTGGCAATAAAGGTGCCATTTCCGCAATAACCAACGCTTTCGTAGAACCAACATCACTCACAATCGCTCCAAGTTTTAAATGATCACGAATGGTTTTTGCCACTTCTGCACTAGCCCCAACAGGAACAGAAAGAATAACCAAATCTGCTCCTTCAACAGCTTTTGCATTATCTGTCGTATAAAAGTCCCCAAGCTCCAATTCACGTGCTCTTTTCAGGGTTTCTGGACGACGTGTTGCAATAGAAATCTGAGCCGCAAGATTTTTCTTTTTAATCACTCTTGCTAAAGAAGACCCAATCAGACCGATCCCAATGAGTGCTATTTTTTCAAACTGAATATGGAGCATCTTTCACCTTCAAAGATTCTTTGCAAATGGCAATAAAGACAATTGTAAAATCACAATTTTCTTGTTTGTTTGTTCAAGAGTTATGCGTAAAACATTAAAAAATGACAACTAGGGAATAAAGAATAACGCAGTTTACCAATTATCACCTGCGCAAGCTGACAACAGATCACTTTACCTAGAAAACACATAAAAAATAAATGACGAGAAATCTAACATCACGCTCTAAAACTCCCTCTTAATTACTGATCAAAGCGCATCACCGAAACAAAATAAAATGCACTCTCAATTAGGATAACAACGACTCTACATAAAATCCCATCAGTTTACTTTATCTTACTAATTTTACTCACAAAAAAACACATCAAAAGCGTAAGCAGACACTAGCTCTTCTCCAATTATCCCGATACGTTCATTAATTTGTACATCAGACCTATATAAAAACGTATTACGCCTCCACCTACAACAACAACATAAGTTTCGCGAATATTGAAAACACCGTAAAACAACGCATACCAAACGATACCATTAAAAACATTTTCCTCTCCAGATTCCGGATACCATAAATCAAATAAATATGAGAAAAACACGACCTCTCAATAAAGAAAAAGTTTGATAATAAAAACACCGAATATCCCTTTAATGGAATCACACCCCTCACGTAAAACAGAACGCCCTAAATAGAATAGATTTGGATTACAAATTCATGCGTTTGTTTTAAAAAGGCATCTCGCTCTCTAGCCTATCTCACGACAGTGTTCGTAAATGTTATAACTATAAATCTATTAAGCACGACCCTCTTCACACTTAATAAAACACTATCATTATATTTTCCTACCCCCAATGTTGCAAAAAACCTTGGAATTTGAGAGCATTCATAAGAGGCATTTTAGTGCTTTCTTGCACAGTTTTTATCCACACGCCCCCACTTATGACGTGCAAAAGACATTGTTCTGATTGATTCAATATGAAAAATAATAAATTATTAATAATAAACAATGGCTAGCTCTGTTTATGAGACACATTCATTGCTAAGATAATCATCTCTATATCAAACATAAAAGTTTCCCCATAGGTGTTGTCATTTTCATCATAATCTATTTTGACTTTCTCCTCATCCCACGAAGATTCTTAATTCATACCAATCTGCAAACAATTCATTTTCTTGTCTAAAAGATTCCTCTGGCTCACTATTTTATGTGATTCAATTAATCTATAATACATTGATTTATAAAAATAATACTTTTTTCAATTTGAATCATAACTTCGAATACTGTAAAATTCTTCCATCACAAACCCTCTTATCAATTAAAATCTCTTGTCTACACATCACAAGAAGACATGTGAGCAAAAATGATGAAAAACGCTTTCTAATGCTAAAAACTGTAGCAACATTAGAGGCTAGCAAAGTATATAATGAGTGTCGACTTGCACTTTTATTAAGCGTAAAGATAGAGTTGCTCTATGGGTTTTATATTCTTCACAAGGAACTTTACTTCTACACCATTCATAAACACCGCCGCAAAATAGATATGACGCGCATTGAAAAATATTTCTAAGAAAGCGTATGAATCTACCATACAAGTGTCTTCTGTTGTTTGAGATACTCTTTTTTACACGGGGGGTATTACTCCATTAAGACTCTATGAACCAACCTAATATTCACCAAATACCCACACAAAAAAACATCGAACACATAAAATTTGATATGGGCCTCGTATCACTACCCTAAAAAACAGTATTTTACGACACAACAAAATAATAAAACTGTTTCAAAATGGCCTTTTGAAAATAAACTATTTCTTTTGAAGAAAAATTTCTATCAAGCTTTCAAGCTCCTAAAATACATCCTCAAAAATACAAGTTCCCTCAACCTCTACTTGATAGCATAACAGTTTTAATTACTGAAAATACCTCTGTGGTATACCAAAAATAAAAAATCATTATATTTCTAGGCTGTTAAGCTGCCATCTGGCGTCGTGCAATAATTGTAAGCCCTAACAAAACTTGACGAATGATAGCTTCGCCCAAAAGTGGATTTTTACGACTGTCTAAAACAGCACTCTGAATTCTTTCCATTGCATAAGAAATTTGTTCTAACTTCCAATATTTTAAAGCTTGTTCAACGATCTTTTTCCGTTGAAAAAAAATGGGAGGACGTGCCTGAGAAACCACCGTAAAAGGTGAATTTCCTTCAACCTCTACCTGATAACGCAATAGCTGTAATTGCTGAAAATGCCTTTGAGCTGTACTCAAAATTAAAAAAAGTGCCCCCTGCACTGCTGCATGTCGGTTAAAATGCGCTTCAAAGCCTGATATATCGCCCAATAAAAGAGCATCAATGACTTCATCTTGAGAAAGAGCACTGACATCGCTTACAACAGCTTTCACATCTTCAAGAGTAATACGAACATTTGCAGCGTAAAGACAAAGCTTTTCTAATTCACCTCGTGATACAAGGCGATCCGCCCCTAAACATTCATGCAACCATCTACGTGCATCTAAAGAAAGAGTCTTCTTAAACTGTCCTAAAACCTCATCAATCAAACCGTCAAGAGAACGCATATCATCGGCAAAACAGGGCAAAGCCATCGCTTTTGATGCTGTTTCAACAGCATTGCGCAACCCTGTTCCTTTTTTTAAATCCCCTGCCTCAATGAGAATAAAACAAGCTTCTGGTGGTTTCTCAATTAAAAGCTTTAAGGCAGCAAGAAAACCTTTTTGGTTAGCAGCATTAGAGATCCATATCAAACGATCTCCCCCAAAAAGCGATAACGTACGCGCTTCATTTTCTAAACGTGCAGGATCTTTATCAATTTCAGCAGCATCCAAACGAATTGTCGAAAATGGATCTTCTATTGCTACCCGTGTACGTTTTGCAAAACATTGTGCACGCTCACAAATAAGACCACGATCTGGCCCATAAATGAGAACAATAGGAAAAGCACGTGAAAAGCGCATTAGAAACTGATCAACTTCATGTGCTTTTTTCTGAGCCACACTATTAATCCATTAACAGTTCATCATCATCAAGAACTTCCCCGCGAACTTTCTGAAACATGCCAATTAAATCATTTACATCCAAGCCCTTACGCTCTTCATGACAGACATCCAAAATCACTTTTCCACCATGCAACATCAAGGTACGATCGCCATAATCAAGAGCCTGACGCATAGAATGAGTCACCATGATAGTCGTTAATTTTTTCTCTTCAACGATTTTTTCAGTCAACCGCATCACAAAATCAGCCATTCCAGGATCAAGCGCTGAGGTATGTTCATCAAGCAATAAAACATCCGCATGTGCTAATGTTGCCATCACAAGACAAACTGCTTGGCGTTGCCCACCTGACAAACTATCCATAGGATTATGAATATATGCTTCAAGACCAATGCCTAATTGAGCAATTTTCTCTCGAAAAAATTGCCGTTTCTCATGATTTAAAGCCGCACGCAAACCACGACGACTTCCTCGAAGAGCAGCAAGAGCCAAATTTTCTTCAATTGTTAAAGAACCACAACTTCCCTCTAAAGAATCTTGAAAAACACAAGCAATCTTTCCAGCGCGTTCACTGACTGATTGCCTAGAAACATTTTGTCCATTGATAACCACTTTCCCCGTTGAGGGAAGCGTTGCACCCGCTAAAACACTGAGCAAAGTTGATTTACCAGCACCATTTGAACCAATAACCGTAACAAAACTACCCTGATCAATTTTCAGGTTAATATCAATTAAAGCCTGTTTTTCCAAAGGTGTTTGCGGTTTAAATGTGACCCCAACATGAAAAAATTCAATCACGTTTATGCCTCCTCCAATAGCGTGGCACAATAAGGGTTAAAACAACCAACAACGAAGTAATCAACTGAAGATCTGTCGACGTATCAATACCAATGCCATTTGCTTCAAATGCAAATTGCACCGCCACACGATAAAGTACAGACCCTACAATACAGCTGATTATAATCCAAAAAATATTGCGCGTACGAAAGAGAGTTTCACCAATAATCACGGCTGCCAATCCAAAAACAATTGTTCCAATTCCACCGGTAATATCTGTTGCAATCGCAGTTTGAATATAAAGAGAACCACCAAGTGCCACACACGCATTGGAAAGCCCCATTCCAAAATATATCAATGCTGATGTATGAACACCTTGCGCCGTCGCCATGCGTGGATTAGCGCCCATTGCACGCATAGCAAGACCAATTTCACTTTCCAAAAAGCGCCAAATCAAAAACGCCATAACGAGCAACACAATACCAACGAAAAGAGGACGCACAAAAATATCAGACAAACCAAACAGATTATAAAAGGGCGTTAACGCCGTATCAGCAAGAGCTAAATTAACATTAGACCCTCCCATAATTCCCATAATACGAAGATTAACCGTATAAAGTGCCGACATTGTTAAAATAGAAGCTAAAAGATTCAAAATACCAAAATGCAAACTCAACAGAGCGGTTAATAAACCAGCTACCATGCCTGCACAAAAAGCACATGCCATAGCTGTCCATGCATTAAAACCTAAAAGAATCAAGACGCCACAGACACAAGACCCAAGAAGAAATGAGCCATCAACTGTTAAATCAGGAAAGTCCAAAACGCGAAAAGAGAGATAAACCCCTATAGCCACAAACGCATAAATAAGACCTAATTCTACAGCGCCAGAAAACGCAAATATATTCATGTAAAGACAATCCCCATGAAAACTTAACGTATTTTATTGTATCAACATCCTATCAATGAAAGTCATTGAATCACTTTTGTTGCACGATCAATAACTGCCTGCGGAATAACAATCCCCGCTTTTTTTGCTGCTTTCATATCAATTCGAATGTCATTATTAGCCGCCTGCACAACATCAATATCACCAGGCTTTTCACCCTTTAGAATACGCACAACCAGCTTCCCAGCATCAACCCCTACATCATAGAAATTCACACCTTGCGTCATAAAGGGACCGCGTCCAATAGAATTAGCATCAACAGTAAATACAGGAACATTTGCTTCCTGTGAGACCTTTACTGCCCCCTCTAAAACAGAAAGAACCGTATTATCAGCGGGAATAAAAATGATATCTACCTTACCTATTAAAGCCCGTGTTGCCGCCTGAACATCTGAAGGTTTTGGTGCTGATGAAGGAATGATTTCAATTCCAACTTTTTTTGCCGCATCTTTTAACACCTTAAGTGTTGAAACAGAATTTGCTTCAGAAGCATTATAGAGATAACCAATTTTTTTCAAATCTGGTTTTACTTCTTGTAAAAGTTTAACACTTTCTGCAACATCTATACGATCAGAACTCCCCGTCATATTACCGCCAGGTTTGGTAAGCGAAGAAACGATTTTAGCTCCGATAGGATCAGAAATCGCCGCAAAAACGATAGGAATTGTTTTTGTTGCCGCAAGCATCGTTTGTGCTGAAGGCGTGGTAATTGCTACAATAACATCGGGTTTATCACCAACAAATTTACGTGCAATTTGCGTTGCTGTTGAAATATTACCCTGCGCTGATAAAAAGGTAAGTTGAAAATTTTCACCTTGCTTATAACCATTTTCTGCAAGAACATCTTCCACACCTTTACGAACGGCATCCGCAGCAGGATGGACCATAATTTGCGTTATTGCAACTTTAACGCGTTTAACTTGGTCATCTGCCTTTGCAACACTGTTCATCATAAAAACAGTTGCAATGATAATCCCTAATATATTTATTCTCTTCAACATTATATTCCACCCCTCTCCATGCAAAAATTAAAAAAAGAATAATCTATTACTGAAGAATTTTCTAAAATCAATCTTTATTTCATTTTATTTAAACATGGACAAAATAAATCAAACTAAAATGATATTTTTTTGTTGCAATTCGTAGAAGCCTACGCCATACAGACAAGACATATATCGAATCGGTAAGCGGGTGTAGCTCAGGGGTAGAGCACAACCTTGCCAAGGTTGGGGTCGTGGGTTCGAATCCCATCGCCCGCTCCATTGAATTTTGTATTTATTCGTTCTTGTGTGGAGTTATAGCTTGTCATCGGTTGTTGTAGCTTTATGTAGCTTGCCAGCAGGTTTTGTATATTTTTCCACTCGATCTTGTATCAATTTATTTTTTTTTCAAAGTTTTTCTAAGATTCGTAATTTCTTATGAAGCATCTATTGGATTGGGGGCTTAGATCTAAGATAATAATTTTTAACTTAGACGGATTTTTACAGCCCCCGTATAAAAGATTAATTAGAAATGATGAGCAATGACAAGAAAAACAAATGTTAAACAAATCAAAAATTGACTTATCATTAGATGAATAATTTTTGTTCAAAAGTACGTTTTTTACCAAAATTGTGCCCTAAAATGAAGGTTGTTGATTTTTCAAATGGCGTGTCTTCTATTAATTCAACATTCGCTTCAGATACATTCAATATTATCTCTTCTAAAAATTTACAAGAAACTATACCTGTAGAGCAGGCAAAATCTATAATCGCTTCCTTTAATGCGCAGAAACTACCTTTAGTTTAGTGGGTTGGACCTCATTCATCTCATTATAAAGTTGATGAAGTTCTCTTATCTATTGGCTTAGAGCATGTTGAAACAGAGGTAGGAATGGCAGCTTTAGCGCAAGATATAGACTCACATGTTACTTCTATGCCAGATAGCTTCAAAATCAAGGAAGTTGAATCACTTCAAGATTTTAGAGATTATGGAAATGTTATGGCATCAGTCTTCGAGCCTTTTAATGAAGAAGCAGTTATATTTTATGAAACAATAGGGCGTTGTTATAAAAAAGACTCTGATGTAGAGATGTTCGTTGGTTATATAAATAACAATCCTATAGCAATATGTTTTTGTATTAAAGCGGATGGGATTGGTGGATTGTATGATATTGTCACCAAGCCAGATTTTCAGAAAAAAGGTATTGGGACATTCATGACAAAAATTGCTATTGAGCATTTAAAAAGAAAGAGATATCATGTTATTGGTATGCAAGCCTCTCACGAGGGAATTAGCATTTATAAAAAATTGGGCTTTACAAACTTCTGAATTCTTTTTTGCTCATCAATTAAAAGAATTTATTATTTTCAGCAGAACTCAAATATGATCAAGCAATCGATATAACCAAGAAAGCTTGGCCAATCGCCTTTAATACTGATAGTGAAAAGCTAAAATCAGTTTTATAAACATAATTGTTTCAAATGGCTCACTCAAATTTTCTTATTTTTTACTTTGTCTTAAATAAATATATCTATCACAAATCTAAGTTGAACAAATGTAATTTTTTTATATGATCGATAATCTACTGTCTGTTACTGATATTTATGAAGAGCTCGAAAGCAAACATTTAAAACGACAGTTGCATCATAATTTGTTAGATGGTTAGTCTGTTAGTTAATTAATAGAAAAAATTTTCGCTTTATAAAATAACCAAAGGAGCTTAAAAAATCTTTCAAAGATCATTTAAAGGTCCTTTATGTGTATTGTTTCTTTTTCTATGTCACAGTTGATGATGAAAAATCCCTCACGCTAATTGTAATTATTTTCAAACGAAATAAACTGTTTTCACCTATTATTTAGAGTAAATTAAGTTTTTGGGATTTCTGGCACATCATTTGATAATCCTCTTTCTTGAACAAATTCTTATCCAGAATAATCTTCAACACAAAAATAAATTAATAACTTGATTTATAAAGATAATTTATCATTATTCATATTGAGCAAGCGTCTCAAATATCATAGGATTATCTCATTTCAAATCTCTATACATTAAAATCACTCACAATCATCTGCTCACGCATAACAGGAAAAATTGAGGCATCAATAAAATTCACTTGAAGAAAGGAATAAAAACTCTTCTTCTGAACGCTCTGAAATACCAAAGATTATCGCAACATTGGGAGCTAAAATAGTATAGGGAGGTACCCCTTTCACCTTGAAAAGGTAAAAATGGGAAGCATAATAGCTTTATACACTTCATAGAGGCTTTAGACCATTCACGAACGTTATTATAAAATGGATGTGACACACTTTGAGAGAAATCTCTTTAAAATAGACATGTGAATTAACAATATTAAGTGCATTCTATTTTACATGAGGAACATAACTTCAAATCAAGATAAGGTAACATAAAGTATTGAAACCGTCATAGTGCACAATAAAATCAGACCATTTTAAATGTTTAATGGTAACATCAGCTAAACAACAGAATAAAAATTCAATTTTGAAAAGATTAAACCATACGCTACAGGTCTATTGAAACTCCGATTGTGCAATCGACTACCTTCTCGCTAAAACTGAATCACTATAAATATAAAAACCTTAAAATCCGCTCTAAATTCGTAAAAGTTTCTAGATCTTGCTGTATTAAATGTTGAAACTCCTCATAGCTACTCATCTGAAACGCCAATAATTCTATAAAGCAGTTCCATAAAAAAGGATAATGACGTTGTAATATCCGAAAAAAATTTACCACATCACCTGAAAGATCATTAATAATTCCATCAGGAAGTATCAATTTCTATTTAGAAAACCCTATCCATGCTGACAAAAACTATGTAAATGTTAGATATATAATAATTTTGATGACGATTTTGGCTCACCCTGTTTTGCCACCAATATAAGAAACAGCGAATATAGCAGGATCCGCCAGCTTTAATATCGCCTTGTAAAAGGTCTTTCCCTCTACTCTTTTTGCTATCAAATCCTGATTTTACAATTCCTTGCTCTCTTTTTTATACTCAAAATTGCCTCTGAAACAGGATAGATTAATCGTAAAAAATATATAAAAGAAGCAAATTATAACATTTTTTCTTATCCTTCTTAATACAAAATAACTGTTAAGCTACAATGCGCTAACACTTATCAGTCATAAGTCCAAAACATCATATAATGACGAAACAAATTCATAGAGTGAAGATTTTTCACAATCAATCGTTGTATTAATCTTTCCATAATGCATAAAAATGATGAAGCGGCCCTCGCCCTTTCCCTACTTTTAAAGCATCTGAAGCAGTTAAAGCGCCATGCAAATAATCTTTTGCTTGTTTAACAGCGCAATCCAAAGGTTGAGTAGGTAACAGAGCTGCAATGGCAGCAGAAATGGTACACCCTGTCCCATGATCATGAGTAGTTGAAAGACGAGAAGCTTCAAGTATAAAAAGGTTTTCACAATCACAATAAAGGTCTGGACTAGAACAATCGTAATTTTCTGTGCTATTTTTGGTAAGCGTATTCAAATGTCCCCCTTTTAACAAAACTGCATGACACCCTAGCGCCAAGAGTCGTGGAGCATATTGATACATAGTCTCTAAAGACCATTGCACTTCACCCCCCAATAACAGTGCAGCTTCAGGCAAATTTGGCGTGATCAAAGTTGACATCGGCACAAGAACATCACGCATAATTTCAATTGCATCAGACTTTAAAAGAACATCACCACTTTTTGCAACCATAACCGGATCAAAAACAATGAAACGCACTTTATGATAAGCAAGACGTTCTGCAATAACCTGTGCAATCTGAGCATTTGCAACCATACCAATTTTAACGGCATCAACATGGATATCCTCAAAAACAGAATCAATTTGATCTGCAACAAAAGAAGCATCTAATGCCTGAAAAGAACGCACACCCTGAGTATTTTGTGCAACAACAGCTGTAACCACACTCATACCATAAGTTTTCATAGCTGAAAAAACCTTCAAATCCGCCTGCATTCCAGCGCCACCAGAAGGATCTGTTCCCGCAATAGATAAAATCCGTGGAATAAAAAGTTTATCTTTTTGTAATTCCATTAACCTCTTTCCTTCTGTTTTTAAATATCGGAAAATGAGTTACCGAAAAAATAGATGCTTGAGAAAACATAAAGAAGATGTTTTCTCATGTGAATTATATTATATATGAAGTCTTCTTATAGATATAAAATGGAAAATGTAGTGCTTATCCTTCGTTCTATTCTTTTTACGTTCGCTTTTTATACAACAACTTTCATACAAATGATTCTTTACGCTCCCGTTTATTTTTTAATGCCCCGCAAAAAGGCATGGATTGTCCCTAAAACATGGGCACGCGTTACACTCTTTTTGCAAAAATACATCGCAGGCACAAGTTATGAGATTGAAGGTTTAGAAAATCTTCCCAAAGGCCCCTATATCATTGCTCCAAAGCATCAATCAGCTTGGGAAACTTTCAGTCTTGTTCCTTATTTTGATGATCCCACTCTCATTTTAAAACGTGAATTGATGTGGATTCCATTGTTTGGCTGGTATATGGCAAAAACGCAAATTATCCCCATTAACCGCACAACACCCATCAAAGCTTTAAAAATGATTATACAAAAAGCAAAAGAGAAAGTAAAACAAGGGCGCCAAATCTTGATTTTTCCCGAAGGAACACGCCGACAACCCGGTCAAGAACCAGATTATAAGTCAGGAATTGTCGCGCTCTATAATGAATTAGGACTTCAAGTTGTCCCTATTGCACACAATGCGGGTTTATATTGGCCACGCAATAATTTTCGCCGCTATCCCGGAACAATTCGTGTCCGTATTCTTCCCCCGATAGAAGCGGGTTTAAGCAAACGTGATTTTCTAGATCAACTTGTCCAAAAAACTGAAAAAGCGTGTGATGAACTGCTTCTCTTAGCAGCTCAAGATCCTACCCCTCCTCCTATGCCACCATACGCTGTTCAGAAACTTCAAAAACTAAATCATCATGAAACAATGCACTAATTGATAAGAATAATGCATAACTTTGTATATTGAGCGGAGTATAGGGAACAAAAATATAAGAAAGATACTTCAAACTTTCTAATTCAAAATTATAAAACACATGTACATGATAAGAAATAATCAATGTGTAAATTTTTTTGAAAAAGAATTCTTCCTCTCTTTAAAATCATTTAAATAACATACATCTCATTGACTTATAAGGATGTTTTAGCGTTATTCAACTTGAATGAGAACCCTGAATACCGTAAGATTCTCTCATTTCAAATCTATTCTAGGTTGAATCAATTAGAATCATTTTCTTACACATTACAAGCGGGGATATCTGTGTGAATAAAACGATACAAGAAAAGATTAAAATGCTTTTTACGAACCGTCTCAAGTGCCAAGGGCTATCCTAACAGGAGAGCAAGAAAAATGCATGATTATGCAGATTCATTCCTTTCTGAGAAATTCAATCCCTCCAAGAACATGAAATCTTGTACAATCTTCATTATTTAAAAAGTATTTCTTGAGATACTTAAGTCATAAAACCAAATTCAAGGGGAAAATAAAAATGAGTGTTGGTTTTTATCCCACAGACACAACGGATACAGCAATTAACCATCTTTCCTCCCTATCCTAGACTTAAAAGCTTTGTGTGCTACATTAAAACAATTCTAAATAACGAATAAGAGGGAACTAGATTTAAATTAATGCAACGTCTCTTCTATAATTTATTTTTTTCTGTGATTTTGAGTTTATCCAGCGCTGTTGCTTTAGCGCAGCCTTTTATTTCTGTTGATGTTACAACGAGGCGTATCTTAAAACATAATCAAGCTTTTGAGCGTTGGTATCCTGCTTCCTTGACAAAATTAATGACCGCTTATGTTATTTTTCGTGCCATGAGCCGAGGAGAAGTTTCACCAAACAAACATATCACCATCAGCGAATACGCCGCAAAAGCTCCCTCATATCGTTCAGGCTATAAAGCTGGTTCTGTACTCACACTTGATACAGCCTTAAGTATCACCATGGTTAAATCTACCAATGATTTAGCCATTGCCATGAGTGAAGCTGTTGCGGGTTCACAGAAAGATTTTGTACATAAAATGAATAGCGAAGCTAAACGTTTAGGCATGTTTGGCACCCATTTTGCGAACGCAAGTGGTTTACCAGATCCTCAAAACTATTCCACGGCACGCGATATTGCTCTTTTAGCCGTTCAAATACGTAGAGAATTTCCACAATATGCTCATTATTTTTCTATTCCAGCCATTGATTTTGGTAATAATCGAAAAATCCAACATAACTCAAACAACCTCATTGGCCGTTTTTATGGGATAGACGGTATGAAAACAGGCTTTATTTGTGCCTCTGGTTTTAATCTTGTTGCCTCAGCCACCCGCAATAAACGTACAATTATTGCTGTCATTCTAGGTGCTAACAACATAAGTGAAAGAGAAGAAAAAGCTGCACAACTTCTTGAAATAGGATTTTTGCACCAAGGAAACCCCCAATTAACACTAGCAACATTAAAACCTTATGGGAGCAACATAACAAAAGCCAACAATATGAGACAACAAACATGCACACCTGAAGCCATAAAAATGCATGCAAAATCATATGATGATCAAGGAAATATTATTCTCACCTCACCTTTTATCACTGCTCCACCTTCTTTTTCTCATCCTTTATCAGTACACCTCATTCGTACGCCACAAACACCTAAAATGACAGTAAAACCACTAAGAAAACCCTATATTCCGTATAAAAGGCACGCAAACCATTCTATAAAAAGCCATAAATCATAATCTACAATTAATTATAATACTTTGATTTATAATGATAATTAATTATTTTGTACCTTATGTCAAAACCACAAGTATTGTAAGATTCTCTCATTTCAAATCTGTATTTGTTGAATCAATAAAACCAGTCTCTTGCGCGCCACAAGGTGGATGAACATGTAGATAAAATAATTAAAACAAGGAATAAAAATCCTTCCTATAAGTCCTTTCAAGAACCAAGAATTATCATAACATTGACGCTAAAAAGTGTATAATATACCCACGTGCACCTACCTTTATAAGCGTAAAGATAGTGGTACAATGGATCTCATGAGGGATTAACCATTACATCCCTCACGAACATCATTATAAATTGGTTAGACATACTGAGATATATTTTTTAAAAACAAAACTATGATTGATGATTAACATGAAAATAAAGCGCATCCCTCTCACGCTTATTACGGGTTTTTTAGGCTCTGGCAAAACAACTTTGCTCAACCGTATGCTACAAGACCCTCTTCTAACAGAATGTGCTGTTATCATCAATGAATTCGGCGAAATCAGTATTGACCACCTTCTGGTTGAAAAAACAACAGAAGGAATTATTGAGCTTGCCAATGGTTGCTTATGCTGCAATTTACGCAGTGATCTCATCGACACATTAATTGATTTAATAAATCGCGTTCAGACAGGACAGATCAAACAACTCCATCATATTATCATTGAAACCACAGGGATGGCTGATCCCGCCCCTATTTTACAAATACTTTTAAGCCACCCATTGTTTATTCAAACATTGTCCATAAATGCTGTTCTTGCAACATTTGATACATTAAGCCCACTTTCCATATGTGAGCGCTATCCTGAAATATATAAACAATTAATATTTGCTGATAAAATCATTCTCACCAAAACAGATCTTAGAGACCCACAAACGCTTTCAGATGCACTCCTTAGCACACTTAAAACAATGAATCCTACAGCACAAATCATTGACGCCCATTCTAAAGATTTCTGTTCAAATCTATTAATAAATAACACATTATGGGATGAAAAAGTAGAAAATACAAAACTTAAACAAAATCTTACGACTACCCCACATGATCATAGCCCCCATAAAACCATTCGTACCTTTTCACTAAACTGTGAGGGTCCTGTTGATTACGCCACAATTGAGGCTTTTTTAGATCTCCTACAAGAGCGTTATGGTACAAAATTATTACGTATTAAAGCAATTATCGCATTACGTGATGACCCTTATCGCCCACTTGTATTACATGGCGTACAAACATTTTTTCATCCTCCCATAAGATTGCCAGCATGGCCAAAAGGAATAAAACAAACACGTTTCGTCATCATTGCCGATGGTGTTGAAAAAGACGCAATACAAAAGCTCCTCAATGCTTTTTTTAATAAACCAGCAATAGATACTGCAGACAAAACAGCTCTCTTAGAAAATCCCCTGGTCATTCCAGGAATAAAATTTTAATTTTTTCTCCCCTTCAATGATATAACATTAAATTCATTAGCACCACCATCTTTATGCTTTTAAAGGAGCAAACCGGCACCATTACACACTTTGCTAATTCCCAATGTTGAAACAGCTCTTGGTACTTGAGACGGTTTGTAAAAAGCATTTTAGTCTTTCTTGCACAGTTTCACCCACGCGGCTATCCCCGCTTGTAACGTGCAAGCAAATGGTTTTAATTTATTCAACATGGAACGGCTTTGAAATGAGAGAAGCTTACGGTATTCAGGGTTCTAATTTGACTTAAAAAACTAAATTATCATTATAAATCAAATTGTTATGATACAAAATTTAATACCCATCAATCTGCAAATAGATTGTTTTCTCTCTAAATGCGCTTCATCTGCAAACCACTTCATGTGATTCATTTCACAGATCGATTGGCCAAATTCTTGGTTCTAAAATATTCTGCTCAACTCTATATTTATTCAAGCTAATTGAAATCAAAATCCCTGTTAAGAAAAAAACCAAAATTAGACAGAGGCAATATCGCATTTTAAAATATGTGAATGTATCTTATATAACAGCACGACAAGACAATATTTCACAGCATAAAAGAATAAAACTCTTTGAAAGAAATAAAAAGAGAGGTATATTTTATATTAACTTACTCTTCACTAAAAACGAAGATTGATACCAGTAACGATGTGCAAACAATCCAACTTCTTTGAGAAAATTCCTCTTGGCTTCCCACTTCATATGATTTACTTACATAAAGCTCTATGAAAAAACTCTGCGCTTTAAAATATTGACCACTCACTTAAACACCTTATGTGCAAGTTTTTGCATATCCTGTATGACCATTATTAAGTGATAGTGTTTACGGTGCAGTAGGATACAATACCACTCACTGCATTAGAGAAACTGAATTTTTATCAATATCGCGATTAAAAACGTAACGTTTTCCATAAACCTCAACAGTTGGAGGTTGACGATTTTTTTCAAAAAAATCATAACCTTTCTTAAGCATAATCCAGAATTGATAATGAGGATTCTTGCTATGGCGTGACATATTATCCTCGGTCATGCGGAAAGGAAAAGCCTGCAACTGAAACTCTCTTTGTCCTCCTTTAAAAGCATCCCGTGCAAACGCATAAATCTGAGCCATGTTCTTATCACTCATAGAATAACAACCTGCGGAAAAGCAAGAACCATGCACCATAAGATTGCTTCCTGTGCGACCATTTTCCTGATCATAAAGGTTAGGAAATCCTATATTAAAAGAGAGATAATATTTTGAATAAGGATTCATTTGGTTTGCGCTAATAGTATAAAAACCCTCTGGTGTCTGAAGATCCCCTTCTTTATATTTAGGTCCAAGCTTACCAGACCATTTGCAAATGCCATAGCGAGCAACCAAGATAAAAGGTCCTGAACGAGATTGCTTCCAAACTTCAGCAAGATTTTCTTCCTTAAAAAACCGCATCATAATCGGTGCATAGGGATCTATATCATACAGAACCATTCTATTTTTGATTTCTTGCGGCAACGGCTGCTCAACTTTAGCGCGAATAGAGGCTGGTAATCTTCCTTCACATGCTGTCAATAGTCCCATTACAAACAACACACACACAGCGAGGAATCTGCTAAATGTCATCGAATAAAACTCCAATCCAACACCCCTCACAAAAAATAACCTATGTTAGAGATCGACCAATTTGAAGGTATTTTTCCCTTCGCTCTTGTTTAAGCACTTGACCATCTTTTCCAGCCATAGCTTTTAAAGCCTCTGAAATAACATCACCCGTTGCATCAATGACAATCT
The DNA here is from genome assembly GCF_042196965.1 of Bartonella sp. AA83SXKL. Taxonomy (NCBI): domain Bacteria; kingdom Pseudomonadati; phylum Pseudomonadota; class Alphaproteobacteria; order Hyphomicrobiales; family Bartonellaceae; genus Bartonella; species Bartonella sp. AA83SXKL. The sequence continues at coordinate 254,656 of NZ_JBHIRG010000001.1, read as the reverse complement.
CTTTGCCACGATGTGCTCCCCCTAAAGGTTCCGAAATAATGCCATCAATAATCTTTAAGCGATACAAATCTTGAGCGGTAATACGCATATTCATTGCAGCATCTTTTGCACGAGCTGGATCACGCCATAAGATAGAAGCTGCTCCTTCTGGTGAAATAACAGAGTAAATTGCGTGCTCCAACATATAAACTTTGTTGGCAGCCGCGATTGCTATCGCCCCTCCAGAACCGCCTTCTCCAATAACAACGGAAACTACAGGAACTTTCAAACGCAAAGTTGTAGCTGTTGATTGAGCAATTGCTTCCGCTTGCCCACGTTCTTCAGCGCTTACCCCAGGATAAGCACCTGCTGTATCAATAAAAGTGAGGAGTGGCAAACCAAAGCGGTCAGCCATTTCCATAATACGTACAGCTTTACGATAGCCTTCTGGACGTGCAGAACCAAAATTATAGCGCAAACGTGTTTGCGTATCGTGACCTTTCTCTTGACCGATATAAGCAACGGCCTCACCTTTAAAGCGTGCAAACCCCGCTTGAATAGCCTCATCTTCAGCAAACTTGCGATCTCCGGCCAAAGGCGTAACGTCACTCAATAGGCGTTTAGAATAGTCCATAAAATGGGGACGATCCGGATGACGAGCGACTTGTGTTTTTTGCCACGGCGATAATTTTTTATAAATATCGCGCAACGCTGTTTGGGAACGCGTTTCAAGACGAGCAATCTCGTCACTCATATCAAGACTGCCTTTTTCCTGAGAAATTTTTTTTAATTCAAGAATTTTCCCATCAAGATCAGCAACTGGTTTTTCAAAATCAAGATAATTATACATTTGTGTCAACTCATTCAGTGTCACTTATACACTTATAATTTGCTTTATAAAGTCTTTTTCAAAAACATCACCTTTTCTTTAACGAGCCTTTTGCTCATCGGCAAGTGGATGATGCTCATTGACTAAACGATAAAGTCCCTCTTCCAACACATGGGTATAAATCTGAGTGGTAGCAATATCAGAATGACCTAACAAATGTTGAACGGCACGCAAATCAGCACCATTTTGCAAAAGATGACTAGCAAAAGCATGACGCAACACATGGGGAGAAAAGCTATCACTTCCTATCCCTGCTCTTCTAGCGAGATTTTTCAACTCTCGTGCAACGACTTGACGAGCAATATATCCTGTCTCGGAATGCGCAGGAAAAAGATAAGAACTCGTAGCATCCTTTCCCTGATCACGCAAGTTTAACCACTGTGAAAGAACTTGGCATGCTTTTTTTGATAACAGCACCATTCGTTCTTTTTTGCCCTTACCACGAACCAAAACGCTGTATTCCTTCCTTCGAACAGACTGAACCGGCAGACTCACCAACTCACTAATACGTAACCCTGTTGCATAAAGCATTTCAATCAATAACTGAAGACGCAGTGCACGGAAATAACCTTTGGACCCATAGTCTGCTTGATTGACTTCTAACTCCGCAAAATCAAGCAATTTTATCACTGCATCTTCACTCATGATTCTGGGCAAAGGACGCCTCTGACGAGGTGCATCAATATCATGAGAGGGATCATCTGCTCTCAACCCTTCAGCATAAAGGAATTGATAAAACTGACGCAAAGTTGATAAACGGCGCGCTTGCGACGATGCCGCAAAACCAAAAGTATGCATAAGCGACAAAAGGGTAATTAAATCTTCTTTTTGTGCTGAAAAAAGCGAAACAGAGTGTGAAGACAATTCGTCTTGTGCCCACTGCAAATCATGCTGATAAGCCGCAAGCGTATGAGACGAAGCCCCTCTCTCCGCACTCATCATCTCAAGAAAATGATCTATCACAGCACCACTTTTCATTTCATTGATTCGCTTCCGTAGAAAGATTCCATGAATCCAAGGGAACATCAATGTACATATCCACAGTTACTGGTTCAACCCAAACCACAAGAGCACCCATTATAATGAAAAGAACAGAAAGCAAAATGAAAAGAATCATCAAAAATCTAGTCAATGTTGGCATAAAACAATAACCTACCCAAAAATATTCTATCTCGTATTATGCCTCACAAAGATTAACAGGAATTGACTTTAAGATGGATAAATGCCGAAATAAAGTTATGAAAAGCAATCGACCAAAACGCGTCCCCATAACACAAATAAAGAATCAGCTCTTATCGTCCCTTGATAAAAGAGCACTTGTCCTTGTTGGTCTTATGGGGGCAGGCAAATCAGTGATCGGAAAACGCGTCGCCACCATGCTCCGTTTACCTTTTTATGATTCTGACCAAGAAATTGAAAAAGCTGCACAAATGACAATTACAGAACTCTTTGAAATTTATGGTGAATCCGAATTTCGTGCTCTTGAACAGCGTGTTATTCTAAACCTCATGAAAAAAAATCCCCTTGTTTTAGCAACAGGTGGTGGTGCCTATATAAATGAAAATATCCGAAAAGCCATTCACAAAAATGGTATATCCATATGGCTAAAAGTCGATCTTGATATCCTCATGCAACGTGTCTCAAAGCACCCGACACGTCCCTTGCTTCAAACAGCCAATCCTAAAGAAACCATGCAAAAACTCATGGAACAGCGTTATCCTATCTATGCAAAGGCAAACTTAACAATTAACAGTCATAAAGAAAGCCGTCATACCGTAGCACGAAATGTTATACGATCCGTACAGCACTACCTATACACAGAAATTAACAATAGGGATAACCAGCATGCAAACCAAAACCGTTACTGTTAAACTGGACAAACACTGTTACGATATCATCATTGGTCCGGGTCTGATTACACAAGCTGCTTCACAAATTAAACATGCTCTTAATAAAAAAGATCCTCATCAAACGCGCTTGGCACTTGTTACAGATACAAATGTTGCTTCCCTTCATTTGGAGATATTGCAAGCAGAATTAACAAAAAATAAAATTCATACTGTCCCTATTATTGTAGAAGCGGGAGAACAATCAAAATCATTTTCAACCCTGCAAGTTGTCATCGATCAAATTCTTGCTGCGCGTTTAGAAAGAGGCGACTGTGTTATTGCTTTTGGCGGTGGTGTCATTGGCGATCTAGCAGGATTTGCGGCAAGTATAATCCGCCGTGGTATGAACTTCATTCAAATGCCCACAACGCTTCTTGCACAAATTGATTCCTCTGTTGGTGGAAAAACTGGAATCAATAGCCAATATGGCAAAAATCTTATTGGTGCTTTTTATCAACCAAAATGCGTTATTGCTGACACGTGTCTTCTTGATACCCTGCCGCCGCGCGAATTTCGCGCTGGCTACGCAGAAATAGTAAAATACGGTCTCATTAACCAACCTGACTTTTTTGAGTGGCTTGAAAAAAATGGGCAGAAAATTTTCTCTAATGGCCCTATGCGAACAGAGGCCATTGTTCGCTCATGCCAATTTAAAGCTGACATTGTAGCACGCGATGAGTACGAAACGGGAGAGCGCGCACTCTTAAATCTTGGCCATACATTTGGACACATGCTTGAAACAGCAACCGCTTATGACTCCAACCTTTTAATCCATGGCGAAAGCGTAGCAATTGGGATGATTCTAGCTCATCAATTCTCTGCTCAATTAAATTTAATAAGCCCCACGCTTACACAACGCATTGAAGCGCACTTCAAATTTATAGGATTGCCTACACAATTAAAGGATATCCCAGGGTGTCTACCAGATGCTGAAACTTTAATGACTCTCATTGCCCAAGATAAAAAAGTTTTGCAAAACAATTTGACTTTCATCTTAACACGCGGACTTGGCCAATCATTTATTGCAAAAAATGTTTCACCAGATGCAGTTTTATCATTTTTGGAACAAAAATTAACAGAAATTCGTTAATTCATATTGAATATAATTGATTCGTTTTTATACTTCTATTAAAGATTAAATATGATGATGTCTGCGTAGCTCAGTAGGATAGAGCACAGGATTCCTAAAGAAATTGGGCACTTTGAGGAGAAATCCTCAAAGTGAATCTGCTCAAATTCGGGGAAAGCTTCATGGGCGACTATATGCCAATCCCGAGCCAAGTCTCTTTTCAAATGAGAGAAAGGTGTAGAGACTGAACGGGCAGCACCTAAAGAGCAAAAGCTTTAAGGTGAAGAGACAGTCCAGACCACAAACAGCCGATAAGGCTGGCGGTGAAAATCGAAGTGGTATGAATCCTGGGGTCGCAGGTTCGAATCCTGCCGTAGACACCATCGTATCAGTCAAATTATTCTTTGTGCACAATATTAGGAATATAGGGAAGCATCATGAAAAAAACTTTGCACATTTTAGGATTTTTCACCGCTTTAAGTTTATCACTCTTCAGCTCAAACAATAGCTTAGCTGGTTCTTTAATCATTGAAGTACCAGACAATCCAGAGCCCAAAACAGAGACCATTACCTATCAGTGTGATACTGAAACAGGTAAAGAGCGCGTAGAGGCAGTTTATCTTAATGCTGACAATATTTCGTTGGTTGATTTCAAATGGAACGGTGATCGTGTCATTGCTGCTAATGTCATCGCGGCAACAGGAGCAAAATTTGCAGGAGCTCAGTACATCTGGTGGGAGAAGAACAAAGAAGTCACGCTTTATGACCTTGCTCAGGATCCAGAAGAAAAAAAACCTATCCTATGTAAAGATGAGTCAACATTATTATTTTAAATAACACGGGAAATATTATGAAAAAAATTTCTTTTACTAAACAATTTTTCATTACTTTAAGTGTGTTCCTTCTCGGTTCAATTAATGCATTAGCAAGTTCTTTAGTCATTGAAGTACCAAATGATCCAGAACCAACAACAGAGACCATCTCCTATCAATGCGACATGGGAACAAGCAAAGAGCATGTTGAGGCAACTTATCATAATGCTGGCAATATTGCGCTTGTTGATTTAAAATGGAACGGTAAGCGCATCGTTGGTTCTAATGTAATTGCCGCTTCTGGAGGAAAATATGTGGGTGGTCAATACATTTGGTGGATAACTAAAAATGAAGCCATATTTTACGATCTTATTAATGATCCAAAAGAAGAAAAGCCCATCCACTGTGTAGAAGAAAAAAGCACAGAATAAAGAAGGTTCTTACATTTCAAGAACCGCGCTGGCTCTCATCTCTTGATGTTCCTTCTGACGTGGGTAACTTTTCCTCCGTCTGGTGTAATAAAAGAGCCAGCGGTTTTTCTGACTGTTCTTCTGAATGATGTCGATAAGCTGCTGTATGTGAGAGCAACATAGAAGCTACCGGCGCTGTTAAAAATAAAAAAAACATTAGCAACACTTCATGAAAAACAAAATAATGGTCCACAAATATTGAATAAAGAAATGAAGAAATAAGAATACTACCAACGCCCCAACTCGTACATACTGAAAGCATATGCAAACGCTTATAAAAATTGGAAAAACGCACCAAACCTATCGTTGCGATCAATGTCAATCCAGACCCTAATATTAAGAAAACTGTGATAGCAATAGCAACCACAAGCGATATATCATCTTTCATTCAATAATCTCCCCCCGCATAAGAAATTTCGCCAAAGCGATGCTTGAGACAGATCCCAACAATCCAATAATGAGAGCTGCGACAAAATAAGCGGTTGTTCCTGAACGAATATCGAATGTAAGAAACAAAAGAATAGTAGTTATATAAAGGGCATCCAAACCAACAATTCTATCCTGCGCCCGTGGACCACAAATCAACCGAAACAGCGCGAAAATCACCGCTAAACTTAAAAAAAACTGTGAAAAGAAAAGCCCCCAATAAAGAATCACCATACTCATAAAAAAATCTCCAAAAGCAATTGCTCATACCGTTGTTTGATCAACTGTTTGTAATCATATCCATTTTTAAAATTTAAAACATGAAGCAAAAGTTCACCCTTTTTACTATTATAGGCAACCCAAGCAGTTCCAGGGGTTGCCGAAAGGATGCATGCTAAAATAGCCAAAGCAGTGCGATTATGAAGCAGAAGAGGTACTACAATAAAACCAGATTTCTGCTCTCGAGACCTTTTTGTTAAAACAAACCAAGTCACCGAAACATTTGAGAATATAGAATCTATAAATACTCGAAAAACGAGACGAAAAACCGCACTCCAGCTTTTAATAACAGCCTTCTCCGGCTCCAGAAGCCGTATCATCCAACCACAAAACAAAGCGGTTAAAATCCCTAAAAGAAATTGCCCTAAACTAAGACCATTTAAAATAAGCCACATAAGGACAATGACACCACTGAAAAAAGGGGAAGGACAAAAACGATTCATTTACTCACCTCCCTATTTTCGAGAGAAAAATCCGTTAAAACGCTCCCAATATAGTTTTGAGGTTCATACAAAGTCTTAGCAGTTTCAGACATATAATGACTAACAGGACTGGCTACAATTGTTATAAGAAAACACAAAGCAAGGAGAACGGCAATAGGCGCAAATTCTATCACTTGCACACGGGGAATACGCCCTTCAAGAGAAACCCAAAAAGTTCGGATACCCGTTCGTGTCAATGCAATCAAAGCCGCAAAACCAGAGAGAGTGACAAAAACTACAAAAAGCCAATCTTGGTAAACCGGTAGAGAGACAGAAAAATCCTCTCTACTGTGATTTAAAATTGCCATGAACATCATAAATTTAGCAACAAAACCAGAAAAAGGCGGCAATCCAATAATCAAAATGGCACAAATACCAAAACAAGCTCCAAGAATTGCCAAGGTTACCGGAAAATAGATGCCAACTTCATCTTCTTCCTCCTCTTCATCGTCACCATACACCTCCATTGTGACAGCAAGAACATTTGCAGCCACATCTTGACAGCGTTCAACCAACTCTACCAAAAGAAAAAAAGCTCCCAGTGCTAAAGTTGAAGAAACAATATAAAAAAGTGCACCTGCTGTCAGTGCTGCATTGCCGATCCCGATCGCGGCCAACAATGTACCAGAAGAGACAAGGACACTATAAGCTGCCAAACGCACCAAAACTTGGCTTGCCAATACCCCAATAAAACCAACAATCATAGTGGCAAGCCCACCATAAAACAAAACCGTATGACCAAAATGGTTAAAATATTCACTTTCAGAACCAAACCATAGCAACGTTAAACGTAAAATAATATAAATACCCACCTTGCTCAAAAGTGCAAAAGAAGCTCCAACTGGCGCTACTGCTGCACTGTAAGTTGGCACCAACCAAAAATTAAGCGGCCACATACCCGCTTTAAGCAAAAAAGCAATACCTAAAAGTGCAACACCTATTTCGAACAAAACAATATCTGTAGAAGATATATATTTTATTTTAACAGCCAAATCGGCCATATTAAGAGTACCAACGACTCCATAAATGAGCGCTATACCAACTAAAAAAAATAATGAAGCAATAAGATTAACCACGACATAATGCAACCCTGCGCGCACGCGTGTCTGACCAGAACCATGCAAAGCAAGCCCATAGGAAGCTGTTAACATAACTTCAAAAAACACAAATAAATTAAATAAATCACCAGTCAAAAAAGCACCATTTATCCCCACCATAAAAAATTGCATTAGTGACTGAAAATGAGAACCAGCTTTGTACCAATGAGCCCGCGCAAAAACCAACACGCTAGTCACCAACAAGCTGGAAAGTAAAAGCATCATAGCGCTTAAGCGATCAAGGACTAAAACAATTCCAAAAGAAGACGGCCAATTACCAAGTCGATAAACATCGCAAGCCGGTGCTATTTCAAGAGTACGTATAATCAATAAAATGGCAGTAACGACCAACAGTCCCGCAGAAGAAAGACTGATGAATGATTTAAGTCTTGCACGACGTTCATCATAAAAAAGAAGAAGTGCTCCAGTGATTAACGGCAAAAGAATAGGCAAAATAAGGAGATGATGCACTCCTATTTCCATTATTGCACCTCACGTCCATCAACGTGATCAGAACCCGTTAAACCACGTGAAACCAACAAGATAACTAAAAATAAAGCTGTTGTTGCAAAACCAATCACAATTGCAGTTAAAACCAAGGCTTGTGGGAGAGGATCGACATAATTAGCTGGATTAATAACAGGGGTAGGATCAACAATTGGAGCAGCATTACTACGCGGTCTACTCATTGAAAATATAAAAAGATTAACACCATAGGAGATCAAGGACAAACCAAGAATGACTTGAAAAGTACGTGGACGCAAAACAAGCCAAATACCTGATCCGACAAAAACACCGATACCCAAAGAAAGAACAATTTCCATTAATTTTCCTTCTCTTTTAAAATAGGTTTCTTACCGATTCGGTAACTCCGAATTGACTGGTGTGCAAGTGCAATTAAAATGAGAACAGTTGCTCCTAACACAAGAGAAAGCACACCAAAATCAAACAAAAAAGCGGATGCCATGGAAACTTTCCCAATTAACGGAAGATGAATATATCGAAAAAAGGATGTTAAAAAAGGATATCCAAAAAACCAAGAGCCCATCCCCGTTACGACTGACAACAATAAGCCAAAGCCTATCCAACGCAAAGGTAAAACTCTCAAATGCGTTTCCACCCACCGAATATCGCGTGCAAGATATTGTAAAATAAATCCTATTGCCAAAGTAATACCACCGACAAATCCACCTCCTGGCAGATCATGCCCTCGCATGAATAAATAAATAGCAAAAGCGATAATAATCGGAAAGAGCCAACCCATAATAACAGCAGGAACAGCTAAATAATTCAATACTGTATCTCCCACATTTCGATTAGGCTGTGCTATATCAAAGGCTTTCTGGATACGTTGTTGAAAAGGCGCATCAATACTCTCAGGCGCAGGACGAAAACGTCGTAATAGGGCAAAAACAGTAAGGGAAACAACACCCAAAACCACAATTTCTCCCATGGTATCAAAACCACGGAAATCAACCAATAACACATTCACAACATTGCGACCACCAGCATCTGAGTAAGCATGCGTTAGAAAAAAATCAGAAATCGTTGTACCTTGGGGACGTGTCATCACTGCAAAAGAAAGCCATGCTACACCAGCACCTCCTACAAGGGATATGATGAAATCACGGAAACGACGCAAGCGAACCCAAAAACGAACAGCAGCCGGCCCAGGGTCATGCAAACGTTTAGGCAACCACCGTAAACCAAGCAATAATAAAACGACTGTAACAACCTCAACAACCAATTGTGTTATTGCTAAATCAGGAGCAGAAAGCCATAAAAAGGTTGCACAAGTCATCAAACCAGCTCCCCCTAAAAGCATAAGTGAAGCAAGACGATGAAACTTTGCTCGCCAAGCAACTAAAAGCGCACATAATCCGCCAACCAGCCAAAGAGCGAGAAAAGGAATATCAAGTGGAAAAAGCGGTAATGTCCCCACTGGAATGAAACCATCGCACCAAAGTAAAAGACCAACAAAGGCAAAACAGACCCAAAAAATCCAATGCAATTGGATCTGCAAACGGCGTGTTGACAAAGCAGATTCCACCGCACGGGCCCATTTCCAAGAAATAATTACGAGAATGCGTTCAAAAATACGCGGTCCTTTTAAGTGACGGAAAAAAGGAGCCCCATCATCACAGGATAAAAAATAACGATGCCCGACAGCATAGAGCAATCCGCCCCCTAATAATGCAACAAAACTCATCACTAATGGAGTGTTAAACCCATGCCAAACAGCCAAACTATAAGGAATTGTCATTGTTCCTAAAACAGACACGACCGCATTATCTAAAATAGGTCCTATTGTTAAATTAGGAAAAATACCAACCGCTAAACAAATAAACACCAAAAGCTCCATTGGTAAACGCATGAAATGCGGTGGTTCATGGGGAGTCTTGGGTAAATTGTCAGGCTTTTGTCCTAAAAAAACGCCATGAATAAAGCGTATAGAATAGGTCACACTAAACAGACTAGCTAGCGTTGCCACATAAGGCGCAATCCAATCGAGCCATGATTCCATATGCGTTTCAACAGCTTCAGCAAAAAACATCTCTTTCGATAAAAAACCATTCAACAAAGGAACCCCAGCCATCGCTGCACTCGCAACTAAAGCAAGAGTTGCTGTGATAGGCATAGAACGATAAAGCCCTGACAGTTTACGCATATCACGTGTTCCCGTCTCGTGATCAATAATGCCAGCAGCCATAAATAAAGAAGCTTTAAAAGTAGCATGATTAGCCATATGAAAGATTGCCGCAACACATGCAAGTGAACTACCAAGACTTAAAAGTGTTGTAATTAATCCAAGATGACTAATAGTCGAGTACGCAAGCAGTCCTTTCAAGTCTTGCTGAAACATGGAAAAATAAGCACCTAGAAGAAGAGTTGAGAGTCCTGAAAAGCCAACCAGCCAAAACCAAGATTCTGTTCCAGAGAGCACAGGCCATAAACGAACAAGCAAAAACAATCCCGCTTTTACCATTGTTGCCGAATGCAAATAAGCCGATACAGGGGTTGGAGCAGCCATCGCGTTGGGTAGCCAAAAATGAAAGGGAAATTGCGCACTTTTTGTTAACCCTCCCAATAAAATGCAAATAAGGATAGGACTATAAAGAGAACTTGACCCGATCATATCTCCAGACTGTAGCACCTTATCCAAATCAAAACTGCCAACAGTATACCCAATCAATAAAACTCCAATAAAAAGAGCAAAGCCGCCAAAACCTGTGATCGTTAGAGCCATACGCGCACCCTCACGCGCACTTGCATTATGGTACCAATAGCCGATCAGCAAAAAAGAAAAAATACTGGTGAGTTCCCAGAAAACAACCAAAAAGACGAGATTACCTGATAAAACTATTCCTATCATTGATCCCATAAAGGCCAAAAAAAAGGAAAAAAAACGCGGTACAGAATCCGCTGGATCTATGTAATAACGTGAATAAATGACAACAAGCAGCCCAATCCCTGTAATAAGCAAGCAAAAAAGCCACGACAAACCATCTATGCGGAGAATCAAATCGCTTCCCCATTCTGGAAGCCAAGAAATATCTAAACGCACTATGTGGTTTCCGCGAACTTCCGGATAAAGCATTATTGTAAAAATAAGACAGAAAAGTGCGACGACCCCAGCAAACCACGCTTCATTATTTTTTGCTGTCGAACGAAAAAAGCCAATGACAGCACTTCCACCAAAGGGAAGCAAAACGAGCAATACCAACATTGCTTCCCGTGTTGTCATTCTTTAAACTCCATTTTACCTTAATATTTTGTCATCGACAAAACAAAAACTTATATTCTCACCCCCCATTCCACACTTAATGATAATAAGATTTAATAAAACTTAAAAGCATTTAAATTTTTAAAAAAAACAATGCTTGCATGAAAATACTGCGCACCACACAAGTCTTCTCTTTATTGTAAGAACAATAACGCCCACGACAAGAAGCAATTAAAATTTTATTTAATTTCTATCCTTTAAAAAAGCGGGATAAACACTGCCTACGCCCCCCATGAAAAGGCTGAAAACTATTATCATTTTTATTATAAGAGCGATAACGCGCACGGCAAGATTCAATATGTTGTTTAAGCATCCATGGCTCTTTTTTTTCTAATTTTTCCGAAGAAAACGTTAAAAACACTTTTTTAGCATCTGGTACAACTTTTAATGATGCGCCTTTTGTGCTTAAGTGCGGTGATGTAACAAATGCCACTTCAGGATACCACCAATTATCACTGTATTTACGATAACCACGCCGATAATGACGATAACCTTTGAAACCATTAAGTTCTCTACGCCCCGTAAAAATCAGAGGCACCGAACTATCTAGGACAGAAGTCTGAGTAACCAGTTTGGCTTTAGCGTCACTTCTATTTTGCCCCCAATTAACAAGAGTGGTTGTTATAATGAAAAAACTGCTAACAAATACAAAAGCTAAAGCATAATATAATTTTTTTTTCATACTCATAACAAAAAACTCAACATAATAAACAACAGTAATTACAGAAAGCCTTTCTCTTGCTAGACAGAAACAGATTCTTTTCTTAAGATTCTTTTTTCTTGAGACATTCTGTTACTCTTTGTACTAAACGTTGATCTTGGCAATAAGATCCTTCAAAAAAGAATGAATAAATGATGATAAAAACCCCCTACTATCTTATAGACAAATCGAAACTCATCAAAAACATGCAAACAATTTCTCGTTTACGGGAAATGTCCGGAGCTAAAATTTTACTTGCTTTAAAATGTTTTGCCACATGGAGTGTTTTTGATTTAATGTCTGAGTTCATGGATGGAACCACATCATCATCCCTTTATGAACTACGTTTAGGAAGAGAAAAATTTGGCAAAGAAACCCATGCTTATTCAGTGGCTTGGGCAGATGATGAAATTGATGAAGCCTGTGGTTATGCAGATAAAATCATCTTTAATTCCATCCAACAGCTTCAACGCTTTTCTGATGCAACAAAAACCATTCAAAGAGGTTTAAGGTTAAACCCAGGAATCAGCGCATCAAATTTTGATCTTGCCAACCCCTCTCGCCCTTTTAGCCGCTTAGGAGAAACAAACCAAAGCGCTATCAAAGAAGTTCTGCCTCTTATCAACGGATTGATGATCCATAACAATTGTGAAAATGCTGACTTTAATCTTTTTAACCAAATGCTTGGATATATGGAAGAAAAATTTGCAGAACTTTTTTCTGCTGTTGACTGGATAAGCCTTGGCGGCGGAATCCATTTTACGGCTGAAAATTATCCTCTAGAAGCTTTCGCAAAACGCTTAAAACAATTTTCTAAAACTCATGGTGTCACTCTTTTTCTAGAACCAGGAGAAGCTGCTATTACCAAAAGCACCACATTAGAAGTCAGTGTTCTTGACACATTGTATAATGAAAAGAATCTAGCCATCGTTGATAGCTCAATTGAAGCACATATGCTTGATCTTCTCATTTATCGTGAAAATGCCAAATTAGAACCCAATCTAGGACCACACGAAATTATGATTTGTGGAAAATCTTGTCTTGCCGGCGATATTTTTGGAACATTTCAATTTCAAAAACCTCTTAAAATAGGCGATAGACTGTCTTTTCAGGATGCAGCAGGTTATACAATGGTCAAGAAAAACTGGTTTAATGGCGTTACAATGCCTGCTATTGTTCTCAAAGAGTGCGATGGTACATTAACACTTCAACGCCAATTCAGCTATAACGACTATCAGGAAAGCCTTTCATAAAGATAAACCATAAAAAACGTCATACAACAGTATTAAAAAGGGAGATGGACCTACAATGAAAAAAAATGTTCTCATTATTGGTGCTGGAGGTGTTGCACAAGTTGTTGCACACAAATGTGCTCAAAACAACGATATTCTTGGTGAAATTCATATTGCTTCACGAACACTCAAAAAATGTGAAGCCATCATTGCTTCTATTAAAGAAAAAAACACAATGAAAGAGCAAGGTGTTCTCAAAAGCCATTCGCTCAATGCCATGAATGTAGAAGAAACTATAAAGCTCATCCAAAAGACCAAATGTGAAATTGTCATTAATGTTGGTTCTGCCTTTCTTAATATGTCTGTTCTTTCAGCTTGTATTGAAACAAAATGCGCTTATATCGATACAGCGATTCATGAAGACCCATTGAAAATTTGTGAAACACCTCCTTGGTATGGCAATTATGAATGGCCTCGGCGTCCAGAATGTGAAAAAGCTGGTATAACCGCTATTTTAGGAGCAGGTTTTGACCCAGGTGTAGTGAATGCTTATGCAGCATTAGCGCGCGATGATTATTTTGATAAAATCACAGATATTGATATTATTGATATTAATGCCGGAAATCATGGACGTTGGTTTGCTACAAATTTTGATCCAGAAATTAACTTCCGTGAATTTACAGGACAAGTATGGTCATGGCAAAATAAAAAATGGACTTCCAATAAAATGTTTGAAGTCAGCCATGAATGGGATCTTCCCGTTGTGGGAAAACAAAAAGCCTATATGACAGGACATGATGAAATTCATTCACTTTCCAAAAATCTTGATGTAGAGAATGTCCGTTTCTGGATGGGATTTGGTGATCGTTATATCACTGTTTTTACGGTTCTGAAAAATCTTGGTCTCTTATCTGAACAGCCCATTAAGACAGCAGAAGGACAAGAAGTCGTGCCCTTGAAAGTCGTAAAGGCCGTCTTACCCGACCCTTCCTCTCTCGCCCCAGACTATACAGGAAAAACCTGTATTGGAGATCTTATTAAAGGCGAAAAAGATGGAAACCCGAGAGAAATTTTTATCTATAATATAGCCGATCACAAACAAGCTTTTCATGAAACTGGGGCACAAGGCATTTCCTATACGGCTGGCGTACCAGCAGCCGCAACAGCTCTTCTTATTGCCACAGGTGAATGGGATGTTAAAACTATGGTCAATGTGGAAGAATTACCACCCCACCCTTTCCTTAAATATCTTGATCATATGGGGCTTCCCACTTTTATAAGAGAACAACAAGAGGATAAAAAATTACAATTTTAATACCTATAGAAAGCATATGCTTGATTTTTTAAGTTATCACAAAACTGCCCAATGAAAACAAACTTAATATTCTCGTGTAATTATGGTTTTCAAAAAAATTTTAGCTATTCGTTATATTTTGGCAACATTGCGATTTCTTAACAACCCTAAAGAAGAGACATAGCATCTTTTTAAGACATAGCGAGCAATGATCAAGAAAAACAGAGAAGAAAAACTAATTTAATCACACTGTATAACTTGTCATTATCATCAAAAAGATAGTGTCATAAACAAAAGATATAAAAATACCGCTCTTTTAAAGAAGAGCGGTATTTTGTAGAATATTCAATCCCTCCCCCCTCTTCATCTTAAATGACAAAGATCCTTAACCCACACCAATCATTAAACAATTCAATTTCTTTGGGTGAATTCCTCTTGGCTTCTCTCTTCATATGATTCACCATCATATACAACATGTTGATTTATAACGCTGAATACTGTAAAATTCTCTTATGAAAACTCTCAAATAATAAAGAGCTTTAGCAATATTGAGAACTGAAAAAGTGTATTATAATACCAGCGTGTACTTTTACTAAACATAAAGATGATGGTGCACAATAGGTCTTATAACAGTTTGAATGAATTTCATATATTTCAAGAGGAACTTTACAGCTATACCATTCATGAACACCATCGCGAAGTAGATTTAAGCATTTTGAGAGATGTTTTCTTAACACAAAGCACGCAGATAGGCTCAGAATCCTATCTTAAATATTTTATAACAGTATAAAAACTACCCCATATATAAAACTTTACATAGACTAAACACCACCGCTCTAAACGATAGTGCACAACAGAATAATCAATCAAAACTGCACAACAGATATCTAAAACAGTAACTATCGAAAAGCATACAACAAATGGAACATTTCAATACAATTGGTTATATTCTTTTTTTAAGTTTTAAAATGTTGTTGCATGCTTCACAAATATTTTCTGCCCCCCGTACCTTTTAAAATTTACTTTTTAAAAGCTTTTTAAATATGAAGTGGTTTAGCAAATGTTGCCAAAGCTGCCTCACGCACGGCTTCTGATAAGGTAGGATGTGCATGGCAACAACGTCCCAGATCTTCTGATGAACCTCCAAATTCCATTAAAACTGCAATTTCATGGATCATTTCACCAGCACCAAATCCAAGAATATGCCCCCCTAATACCCGATCTGTTTTTTTATCAGAAAGGATTTTAACGAACCCATCACTCTTTTGCATTGCACGTGCACGACCATTAGCCATAAAAGGAAATTTGCCAACATTATATTCAATACCAGCAGTTTTTAGCTCTTCTTCTGTCCTTCCTACACTCGCAATTTCCGGCTGTGTATAAACAACACTAGGAATAACATCAAAATTAACATGCCCTTTTTGACCTGCCAAAATTTCTGCCACAGCAACGCCTTCTTCTTCTGCTTTATGTGCTAGCATTGGCCCTTTTACGACATCACCAATCGCATAAATTCCTGGAACATTCGTCTGCCAATGAGCATCAATTGCAATAAATCCGCGTTCATCTAACTGAACACCAGCCTCTTGTAATCCAAGCCCCTCTGTATAAGGAGAACGTCCAGTAGCAATAAGCACAACATCAGCCTCTAAAGTTTCAGATTCACCACCTTTGACAGATTCAAAGCTCACCTGAGCAGTTGAGCCAGATTGTGTAACAGCTGTTACCTTTGCACCCGTTTTATATTCAATCCCCTGTTTTTCCATTAATTTCTGAAATTGCCGTGAAACTTCACCATCCATTGAGCCCAAAACTTTATTAAGATACTCAATAATGGTCACCTTAGCACCTAAACGGCTCCAAACTGATCCAAGTTCTGAACCAATGACACCAGCACCTACTACAATCATATGCGTTGGTACTTTTTCAAGTGAAAGAGCTCCCGTAGAAGAAACAATAGTCTTTTCATCAATTTCAACATTCACCCCTGGAATGCCTGAACTCTCTGAACCGGTAGCAATAACAATATTTTTTGTCTCAATTGTTTGTTTATTACCATCTCTGGCAACAACTTCCACATGACCCGCACTCAAAATTTTGGCTGTCCCCAAAAAAGTATCAACTTTATTTTTTTTCATCAAAAAAGAAACACCACTCGTATTGGCTGTCACCACAGCTTTCTTATGAACCATCATTTGTTCAAGATTAAGCTTAGATTTACCAATAGAAATACCAAGCGTTTCAAAACCATGCTGGGTTTCAGAAAACACTTCTGAAGCATGCAACAACGCTTTAGAAGGAATACAACCAACGTTGAGACATGTTCCTCCTAATGTTGTACGCTTTTCAATAATTGCTACTTTAAGTCCCAGCTGCGCCGCTTTTATTGCTGCTACATAACCACCTGGACCCGCTCCGATCACAGCCACATCATAAGACATCCGTTTCTCCTTTCATCCTGAAAACTGTATTTTACAAATCAAGAACAAGGCGTTCCGGATCTTCTAAGCTTTCCTTAACACGCACAAGGAAAGTCACAGCTTCTTGCCCATCCACAATACGGTGATCATAAGAAAGCGCTAAATACATCATGGGGCGGATCACAACTTGACCCTCAACAACCATTGCTCGCTCTTTAATCGCATGCATTCCCAAAATACCAGATTGTGGTGCATTCAAAATCGGTGTTGACATCAACGATCCATACACACCACCATTGGTAATGGTAAAAGTTCCGCCCTGCATATCAGAAACGGCTAATTTTCCATCACGCGCAAGACGCCCCAAACGACCAATCTCTTTTTCAATCTCAGCCAATGACATTTGATCTGCATCTCGCACCACTGGAACAACAAGCCCTTTATCCGTTCCAACAGCAATTCCAACATTGACATAGTTTTTGTAAACAATATCTGTCCCATCAATCTCTGCATTAACAGCAGGAAGTTCTTTTAATGCATGACAAACAGCCTTGGTAAAAAAACCCATAAAACCAAGCTTAACACCATGTTTCTTTTCAAAAAGATCCTTATAACGCTTGCGCAAATCCATCACCGCTGACATATCAACCTCATTAAATGTGGTTAACATTGCTGCTACATTTTGTGCATCTTTAAGACGGCGAGCAATTGTTTGACGCAATTTCGTCATACGAACCCGCTCTTCACGTGTTTCTTGGACAGGAGTTGCCGAAGAACTCGTCGCAGAAGAAGAGGGTGTAGGAGCATTTGTACTTTGTTTTAATCCACCAAGAACATCTTCTTTAAGAATTTGTCCACGTTTTCCAGAACCTGAAATATCGCTTTTTGCAACATTATTTTCAGCCATCAATTTTGCTGCTGAAGGAGAAGGAGGCATTGCACTGCTCAAAGCAGGCTTCTCCGATTCAGATGAAGCCGCTGGAACAAGTGTAGCAGAAGGTGAAAGTGATTGGGAGATACCAGCTTCTCCAGCCTTCACCACTCCTAAAAGAGCATTTACTTCAACCGTATCGCCTTCTTTTGCAATGATTTCAGATAATTTCCCAGCAACAGGAGAAGGAACTTCAACGGTTACCTTATCAGTTTCTAATTCAACCAAAGGCTCATCCATAGCGACAGCTTCGCCAAGTTTTTTAAACCATTTGCCAACCGTTGCTTCGGTAACCGATTCGCCCAAAGTAGGAACACGAATTTCAGTAGTCATAATATTTTTCCATACATCAGAGTAGTAATAAATTAAGAACCTAACGCGTCTTTAAGAAACGCAGCCAGTTGTTCAAGGTGTTTCACCATTAACCCAGAGGCCGGTGACGCACTCGCAGGACGTCCTGCATAACGAGCACGTGAATATTGCGCATTAATATGCGTCAAAACCCATTCCAAATAAGGCTCAATAAATGACCAAGCCCCCATGTTTTTTGGTTCCTCTTGGCACCAAAAAACTTCCGCCTGCAAAAAGCGCGATAATACATTCACCAAAACTTTTGCAGGAAAAGGATAAAGCTGTTCAACACGAAGGAGGTAAACATCATCAATACCCCTTTTTTCACGTTCTTCATAAAGGTCGTAATAAACCTTACCAGTACAAAGAACGACACGGCGAATCTTATTATCTTTTTGCAATTTAATGACAGAATCTTTGAGACATTCTGCATCATCAAGCAACACACGACAGAAACTTGTTTCTGGCCCCATTTCATTTAGAAAAGAAACAGCTCGCTTATGACGTAAAAGTGATTTCGGTGTCATCAAAATCAATGGCTTCCGGAAATCACGCTTAATTTGTCGACGCAAAATATGAAAATAATTTGCAGGGGTTGTACAATTAGCAACCTGCATATTATCTTCCGCACAAAGTTGAAGAAACCGTTCTAAACGTGCAGAAGAATGCTCCGGCCCTTGCCCTTCAAAACCATGAGGCAATAAACACACAAGACCAGACATACGAAGCCACTTACGCTCTGCGGATGAAATAAATTGATCAAAAATGACCTGTGCACCATTAGAAAAATCACCAAATTGTGCTTCCCAAAGTGTTAATCCTCGTGGTTCAGCAAGAGAATATCCATATTCAAAACCAAGAACAGCTTCTTCAGAAAGCATAGAATTAACAACGTCATAAAGCGCTTGCCCCTTTTGTAAATGGTTCAAAGGAATATAACGCGCCTCATTTTCTTGGTCATAAAGAACTGAATGACGTTGTGAAAAAGTTCCCCGTTCAACATCTTCACCGGAAAGACGAACCGGTGCTCCTTCCAAACAAAGTGAACCAAAAGCTAAAGCTTCAGCAGTTGCCCAGTCAACACCCTCACCGGTTTCAAAAATTTTAGCACGATTATTTAAAAAACGTTGAATGGTTTTGTGAACGTGAAAATCTGCCGGAATTTCAACAATTTTCTGACCAATTTCCATTAAAGTTTTTAATTCAACACCAGTTGTTCTAGAATGCTGCTCATCAGAACTACTAAAAGCTTTGAGTCCCGTCCAGCTTCCATCAAGCCAATCAGCCTTATTAGGTTTATAAGAAGCACTTGCTTCAAGTTCACCTTCAAGCTTATCGCGCCATAATTTTTTTTGTTGCTCAATCTCTTCTGAAGTAACCATTCCTTCTGCTACCAATTGGTCACTATAAAGTTGAAGTGTTGTTTTATGATTACGTATTGCTTTATACATAAGCGGCTGCGTAAAGGAAGGTTCATCACCTTCATTATGCCCATAACGGCGATAACAAAACATATCAATAACCACTGGTTTATGGAAAATTTGGCGAAACTCTGTTGCTATTTTGGCAACAAAAACAACTGCCTCAGGATCATCACCATTCACATGGAAAATTGGTGCGTCAATCATTTTTGCGACATCTGATGGATAAGGCGAAGAACGTGAAAAACGTGGAGATGTTGTAAAACCAATCTGGTTATTGATAATAACATGAAGTGAGCCTGCAACACGATAACCTTTAAGACCTGAAAGACCAAAAGTTTCTTGGATAACGCCTTGTCCTGCAAAAGCGGCATCACCATGAATAAGCAATGGCATCACTTTTGAACGCTCACTTAATGGGAGTAAATCAGTATGCGCATGTCCCATAAGTTGATCTTGTTTAGCACGTGCTTTTCCCATAACAACCGGATCAACAATCTCAAGATGAGATGGATTGGCCAACAGCGATAAATGAACTTTTTTACCATCAAAGTCCAGATCAGCGGTAGTTCCCAAATGATATTTGACATCACCGGATCCCTCCACATCATCAGGCTTGTAAGATCCCCCTTTGAATTCATGAAAAATAGCCCTATGCGGTTTGGCAAGAACTTGTGAAAGAACATTTAAACGACCACGATGGGCCATCCCTAAAATAACTTCCCTAACCCCCAAAGCACTACCACATTTGATAATCTGCTCAAGAGCGGGAATCAGCGCCTCACCACCATCGAGTCCAAAACGCTTTGTGCCTTTATATTTAGTGTCTAAAAACTGTTCGAATCCCTCTGCCTGAATAAGCTTATTCAGAATAGCTTTCTTGTCTTGGTGTGTGAAAGAATTTTTTTTATCTCGCCCTTCAATGCGTTCTTGAAGCCATACTTTCTGAACCGGATCAGAAACATGCATATATTCCACACCGATTGTTGAACAATAGGTACGATTGAGAATCTCAAGCATTTGGGGAATAGTTGCATATTCCAACCCTAAAACATTATCAATAAAAATGGGACGCTCGTAATCAGCTGGAGTAAAACCATAAGCTTCTGGAGAAAGTTCCTTATAATCTTCTTGTTTTTCGGCTAATTGAAGAGGGTCAAGTTGCGCATGAAGATGTCCCCGTTCTCGAAACGCACGGATCATCATAATTGCATGAACGGAATCACGTGTTGCACGAATAATATCTTGTTCACTGGAAGTTTTTCCCTTTTGTGCAGCACATGTTATTGTTTTTTCCTTTAATTTATCGCCAAAATATTTTTCAAGAGAAGACCAATCACCATCAAGAGCAGAAATCAATTCACCCTCTGCTTTTAATGGCCAATGATCACGCTGCCATGTTGCTCCTTCAGCATTTTTAAGAACATCTTCTTTATTATCATGAAGTCCTTCAAAAAAAGCACGCCACTGTGAATCAACACTGGTAGGATCTTTTTCATATTGAGCATAAAGTTGATCTATATAATCCGCATTCCCACCATAAAGAAATGATGTCTGTGCAAAAAGGCTATTTATTTCGTCCTGCCTTGCCATATACTTCTCCGGAACATTTATTCCGTCTCCTTATATCTCTTTTTGACCTTTAAATGCTTACAAACAAGCAGTGATTCGAACATTCAAAAAAGTTTTACCTTTTTATACTCAAGCTTTTTCACCTGAATCTAAGAACCTTTTCTTATTCAGGTGAAACTTTCTTTTAGCCTTTCAAAACTGACATCAAAGTCTTACCTATCTGTGATGGCGAAGAAGACACACAAATCCCTGCTGATTCCATTGCCGCAATTTTATCTTCTGCTCCACCTTTACCACCAGAAATAACAGCACCAGCATGTCCCATTGTACGTCCTGGAGGAGCCGTACGGCCAGCAATAAAGCCAACAACTGGCTTTTTACGACCTTTTCTTGCTTCATCTTGCAAAAACTGTGCTGCTTCTTCTTCAGCAGAACCACCAATCTCACCAATCATAACAATAGACTGAGTTTCATCATCCGCTAAAAACATTTCCAACACATCAATAAATTCAGTACCCTTAACAGGATCACCACCAATCCCTATAGCAGTTGTTTGTCCGAGACCTTCCTGACTCGTCTGAAAAACGGCTTCATAAGTTAAAGTTCCCGACCTCGAGACAACCCCAACAGAACCTTTTCTAAAAATAGAACCAGGCATAATACCAATTTTACATTCATTTGGTGTAAGAATACCGGGACAATTAGGACCAATAAGACGAGACTTTGAGTTTTCTAATCGCGCCTTCACTTTAACCATATCCATAACGGGAATACCTTCCGTAATACAGATAATTAAACGAATTTCAGCTTCTATAGCCTCTATAATAGCTGCCGCAGCCCCTGCAGGAGGAACATAAATAACGGAAGCATCCGCGCCTGTTTTTTCTTTTGCTTCTGCAACATTAGCAAAGATAGGAAGAGTTTCGCCTTTTGAACCTTCCCATGTTTCTCCACCCTTTTTAGGATTAACGCCACCAACCATTTGCGTACCATGATAAGCAAGCGCCTGTTCTGTATGAAATGTTCCTGTTTTTCCTGTAAGCCCTTGAACTAGAACTTTTGTCTCTTTATTCACAAGAATTGACATAGCTTAAGCTCCCTTCACGGCTGCAACAATTTTTTGGGCAGCATCATCTAAATCATCAGCAGGAATAACATTCAAACCACTCTCATTGATAATTGCTTTACCTTGCTCAACATTAGTACCTTCAAGACGAACAACCAAGGGAACCTTTAAACCAACCTCACGAACAGCAGCAACCACACCTTCAGCAATGACATCACAACGCATAATACCACCAAAAATGTTAACTAAAATGCCCTTAACATTTGGATCGGCCGTAATAATTTTAAAAGCAGCTGTCACCTTTTCTTTTGATGCTCCACCACCAACATCCAAAAAATTCGCTGGCTCTGCTCCATAAAGCTTAATGATATCCATTGTTGCCATAGCAAGCCCAGCACCATTAACCATGCAACCAATCGTACCCTCAAGAGCAACATAAGCAAGATCATGCTTTGATGCTTCTATTTCCTTTGGATCTTCTTCTGAAAGATCGCGCAATTCTAAAATATCTGGATGACGAAACAGAGCATTATTATCAAAAGAAACTTTCGCATCAAGAACACGCAAGTGACCATCTTTCATCACAATAAGCGGATTGATTTCTAAAAGGCTCATATCTTTTTCACAAAATGCCTTATAGAGAATCGAAAAAAGCTTTTCACCATCTTCTCGCGCACTACTTTGTAGTTTCAACGCATCACAAAGTCTTGCACAATCAGCTGAAGTAACACCCTCTACAGCATCAATGGGAAGCGTGAATATTTTTTCTGGTGTCTCTTCAGCAACCGTTTCAATATCCATTCCACCTTCTGTTGAAACAACAAAAGCAATTCGACCAACGCTACGATCAACCAAAAGTGAAAGATAAAGCTCCCGTTCAATATCGGCACCATCTTCAATATAAAGGCGGTTGACCTGCTTACCCTCTGGACCAGTTTGTTTGGTTACCAAAGTTTTTCCAAGCATTTCTTGAACATTTGCAACAACTTCTTCAACAGATTGTGCAAGCCGAACACCACCCTTTGCATCAGGACCAAGTTCTTTAAACTTACCCTTACCACGACCACCAGCGTGTATCTGACTTTTAACCACATAGAGAGGTCCAGGCAATTTTTCCGCCCATTTTTCAGCTTGCTCTACAGAATAAACAGCGACACCATTTGCAATTGGTGCTCCATATTCATGAAGCAGACGTTTGGCCTGATACTCATGGATATTCATGCATTTGTCCTTTTCTTTTATGGATCTTATTAATCCTAAAGTTTTAACATTCTAAATACTTATTTTAATGAATTAAATCTTGTTCAATTTACTTGAGACTAGGTACAAGAGCAATACAAGCTTCACAAAGCTTTTTAACCGCATTTACTGAATGATCAAAAGCACCTCTTTCTTCTTTGTCAAGATCAATTTCAATGACTCGTTCAACACCACCTGCACCAAGTACAACAGGTACCCCAACATAGGTATCATTAACCCCATATTCTCCTGAAAGATAAGCTGCAACAGGCACAACACGCTTAGTATCCTTTAGATAGGCCTCAGCCATAGAAACAGCAGAAGCTGCTGGTGCATAATAAGCAGAACCTGTTTTTAATAAACCAACAATCTCTGCACCGCCATCACGGGTACGCTGGATAATTTGATCAATTCTTTCCTGTGTTGTCCAGCCCATCTTTATAAGATCAGGCAAAGAAATACCACCAACTGTTGAATAACGCACGAGAGGAACCATTGTATCACCGTGCCCCCCTAAAACAAACGCTGTCACATCTCTAATAGAGACCTTAAATTCCTCAGATAAAAAATGACGAAAACGCGCTGAATCAAGAACACCAGCCATACCAACTACTTTATGTGTAGGGAGACCTGAAAATTTCTGCAATGCCCACACCATCGCATCAAGGGGATTGGTAATACAAATAACAAACGCTGAAGAAGCGTATTTTTTAATTCCAGCTCCAACTTGTTCCATAACCTTTAAATTAATGCCCAAAAGTTCATCACGGCTCATACCAGGTTTTCGCGCAACACCTGCTGTTACAATAACAACATCAGCATCTTCAATTGCTTCATAAGCATTAGCACCTTTTAGACTGATATCAAAACCATCAACGGGAGAAGATTCGGCGATATCTAGAGCCTTACCTTGTGGCACACCTTCTGTAATATCAAATAAGACCACATCAGCAAGCTCTTTAAGCCCAATAATATGTGCTAAAGTACCACCAATCATACCTGAACCAATGAGAGCTATTTTTTTCCGTGCCATTTTATTTTTTCCTAACTTTTAGATCATTCAGCGCACACCCAATCAACGTCCGTATACTGAATATTTTTGACTTCAACCATATTCAAACAATATCATAAAAAGGAGTAAAGAAATGAAATTTACAAATTTATCTCCTTACAGAAACAACAACCCTCCGCTGAAACAACTATTAGAAAATTATCACGATGTATCGATAAAGTGAATTTAAAAAAAATACAACAGAATTATTATATTTCTTTAATTTCAAAAAGTTATTGTTTTGACAGTTTACGTAAAGGTAAAAGTATAATCAATGCTTCTTCTTCAAAAGAAAATGTTCTTCCCAAAGTTTTAAATAATCGTAGCTTTGCATTTCGAAAAGACGTGATTGTGTTCTTTGAAATTCAAATGTTTCCGTAATCTGCGCATGCCCTTTATACAAATCCCCTATCCCTGCGGCTGCCGACATAAACAACCGTATATGCCGCTCATAAAGAATATCAATAAGCAAAATAAACCGTTTTGTTTCATTGCGACATGTATCATCCATGACCGGTACATTATCAATAAAAATCGTATGATAATGCTCTCCTAATAACAAATATTCAGCCGCGGCCAAAGGCTTTGCACATAAATCCCCATAATCAAAACGAGCACATCCTGCACCAAAGCGCGGAATAGGAATAAAGCGCCCTTTTATAGAAAGCTCATCAGACATCTCCTTATGTCCTTGCAATACAAGTGCCCATGCTTGATCCATATATTCATTTGCTTGGACCCCCAACGGCGATACATACATCTGTTGTAGATTTGATTTTTCAAGGCGATAATCTGTTTTTGCATCAAGATTAACAACACGAACATATGCTTTCAAAACTTGAATAAAAGGCAAAAAGAGCTCACGATTCAAACCGTTACAATAAAGGTTATCCGGCGCCACATTTGAAGTCGCAATAAAGAAAATTCCTTTATCAAACAGAGCAGAAATAAGCCGCCCCAATACCATAGCATCAGCAATATCCGTTACACTAAACTCATCAAAACAAAGTACTTTTGCTTCTCGTGCAAGATCTTTAGCAACAGCTAAAATAGGATTATCTTGTTTAAATTTTGTACACCCAGATGCTTGACGATAAGAATTAATACGCTCATGCACATCAGCCATAAAATCATTAAAATGGGCACGCTTTTTATGAACTTTAGGCAAACAAGAAAAGAACAAATCCATCAGCATGGTTTTGCCCCGTCCTACTTCACCATAAATATACAGTCCCTGAAAAAAAACTGTTTCATCTCCTTGTTTTACAACGCAAGAAATATTTTGTTTTTTCCTTTTAAATATTCTGTTAAAGAAAGAGCAAAATATCCAAGGCAAAGAAT
The DNA here is from genome assembly GCF_042196965.1 of Bartonella sp. AA83SXKL. NCBI lineage: Bacteria > Pseudomonadati > Pseudomonadota > Alphaproteobacteria > Hyphomicrobiales > Bartonellaceae > Bartonella > Bartonella sp. AA83SXKL. The sequence goes on along the minus strand of NZ_JBHIRG010000001.1, from coordinate 228,859 downwards.
GAGAGATATTTTGTTCCGCAATTTTTTTTAATAAATGATCAAAATATTCTGTTATAGCTAATTGAGCGGGATCAAAACAAACCTCTCCTTTAGCGACAAGCTCCTTATAACGTGTTGAAACGAGAATCATCCAAAAAACCTTTTTCAAACCGACCTCAATGAAAAATACAAATACTTTTCAAGAATCTGTCCGTCTAGTTTAGTTTGTCATAAACGATCAAAAATGATTTAACGACTTAAAATAACGGGATGATCATCAAGTGTACGTCCCTCAAAACGATCAACATTTGAAGAATAAAGAACGAGGATAACACGTCCAGAGTTATTATAAAAATATAATCTTTTTCCTTTAACAGCCCACGATCTCACTTGGGAAACAATTCCTGGACAGTGTAAAGGACCAGCACGGTACCCTTGTCCAAACTTTGTTTGTGGAGTTGCAATCCGGCAAACTTTTCCTCCCATAGAAAGATTCCATACCCCAGCAATACTTGCAGGAAATAAATCAGTGGCATTGCTTGGCAATTCGAGACTAGCCATTCGTCCATCGCTCTGAGAATCTCCTTTTTCATACATCGGAGCGTTTGCATCTTCAGATATCGACGAAGAAGTAGACGACAGATCAGACGCTTCTAATATTGTCATTTTTTGAGATGGATAAAAAACTTCTAATGCGTTACCATCGTCATTACCATCAAACCGTGTTGTTGAACACCCCCCTAAAAACATTACAGTTGATAGTGCAACGAAAAACGAAACTTTTGAAAACGCCATGTCTGTACTCTCTCCCACGACAATAAATAAGTTCACAAAAAAATTAAGCGAATATTTGTTATAGTTACAAAGATAAATTAACAAATTAAAAAAAACAGGTTAAAATCACTTATTTTAAAAGAAATAATTTATGTACCCAATTTTATATTTATTAAACACTAGAAATTTATAATATTTTCAGTCATATATCTTTTTATAAGTAATCATTAGAAATAGAGAAGTTTCATGAAAACGCCATTTAGCAAAATGGACGGTCTTGGAAATCAAATTATTGTTGTTGATATGCGTGAAAGCACATACGCTCTTACACCACAAGCAATCCTTGCTTTGTCGGCAGATCCTGAAATGCATTTTGACCAAATCATGGCTATCCACACACCAACCCAAAAAAAAGCCGACTTCTGCATAGAAATATGGAATGCCGACGGATCAATGGCTAAAGCTTGTGGCAATGGTACCCGCTGTGTCATCGCATGGCTTAAAGATCACAATTTTGGTGAAAAATTTCATTTAGAAACTCCCGCTGGAATTATTGAAGGAAAATACCAAACCGATAATCTCATTTCTGTTGATATGGGATGCCCAAATTTCAATGCAAAAGAGATGCCTGTTTCACGTGAAATAGTTGATACCAATCACGTAGAAATTATGGCTGGTCCCATAAAAGACGCTTGTCTCATATCCATTGGCAATCTCCATGCTATCTTTTTTGTTGAAAATGATATTCAACATATTCCATTAGAAAAATATGGGCCAAAACTTGAACATGATCCCCTGTTTCCCGAACGATGCAATATTTCCATTGCTTGCATAACGTCAAAGAAAAGTCTAAATTTACGTACATGGGAGCGAGGGGCAGGATTAACACAAGCATGTGGGAGTGCTGCTTGTGCAAGTGCAGTGGCTGCTTATCGTCGTGGACTTACAGAGCGCCATGTTGATGTAAATTTACCAAAGGGAACACTTAATATTTTTTACCGAGAAGACGATCATATTATCATGACAGGACCAATTAAATATCACTTTAGTGGTTTTTTAAGCCCTTTAACAGGGTGCTACAAAAAGGATCACTCCTGATGGCAATAGAAATTGTAACTTTTGGTTGTCGACTTAATAGCTACGAATCGGAAATCATTCGCAAAGAAAGTACTTCTTCAGGGCTAGATCAGCTTAAAGATGGTGCTATTATCTTTAATACCTGTGCTGTCACTGCCGAAGCCGTACGACAAGCAAAACAAGCTATCCGCAAAGCAAGACGTGAAAATCCTCATGCGCGTATCATTGTAACAGGGTGTGCAGCCCAAACAGAAGCACAAAATTTTGCCTCAATGACAGAAGTAGATATTGTTTTAGGAAACGAAGATAAACTTCACGCTCATTCTTATCGTCAACTTCCTGATTTTGGTATTAATCATTCTGAAAAGGTGCATATCAATGACATTATGGAAGTACAAAAAATTGCTCCACATATGGTCAGTGCAATGCAAGAGCGCACCCGCGCTTTTGTACAGGTACAAAACGGATGCGATCACCGCTGTACATTTTGCATTATTCCTTATGGACGAGGACCATCTCGTTCAGTTCCCATGGGTGCTGTCATAGAACAAATTAAAAAGCTGATAGGTGGGGGTATCCAAGAAGTGGTCCTTACAGGTGTTGACCTTACAAGTTATGGCCACGATCTTCCTGGAAAAGCTACTCTAGGAAAATTAACTTCAGCTATTTTGCATCATGTCCCTGACTTAGCCCGATTACGCCTCTCATCTATTGACTCTATTGAAGCAGACGAAGAACTCATAAATCTTTTAGCTTATGAAACAAGAATCATGCCCCATTTGCATTTATCTTTGCAAGCAGGTGATAATATGATTTTAAAACGGATGAAACGGCGTCATCTGCGCGAACATGCCATTCAATTTTGCCAAGAATTGCGTACCAAACGTTCTACAATGGTTTATGGTGCCGACTTAATTGCTGGTTTTCCTACAGAAACAGAAGAGATGTTTCAAAATAGTCTTGCCTTAATCAAAGACTGTAATTTAACCCATCTCCATGTCTTCCCCTTTAGTCCAAGAGAAGGAACACCTGCCGCACGTATGCCACAAATCAACCGTAAAATAGTTAAGCTGCGTGCTGAAAAATTGCGTAAAGCAGGTGATATGGCTTACCAAAAGCATCTTGCTCATTTACAAAACAGTCTACAAACAATTCTCGTTGAAAAAGATGAAATCGGACGAACAGAAGATTATACTCTTGTACAAGTTAAAGGTGCAAAAGCAGGAACAATTGTTCAAGCCCTTATCGTTGATCATGATGGCGATAAATTGATTGCTGTCCTTCCAAAATTAAACGCTGCTTGAGCAGGAGAATTCTTATGACTAAATCTTTTATTAAAAAAATATTCTCTTTTAACAAATCTCAAGAGCAAGAAATAGAACAACAAATTTCTATTCCTGATAAAAGCGATATAATAGAAGAAAATAATGAAAAGACAAAAAATAATCAAATTTCTATAGACACAGAAAAAGAAGAACAAACAAAAAATCCAGAGTCAATACTTACAAAATATGATGAAAAATCTCCATTTCTAGAATCCCATTCTGATAAAATTCCCTTTTCTGGTAAAATTATTGTCACAGACAACATCCGTAAAAAAAAGAATGAAGAAATTTTATCTGAACCTTCTGTTGAACAAAAAAAGACAGCGTGGTTTGGGCGCCTTAAAAAAGGCCTATCCCTTTCTTCACAACGCCTAAGCGGATCAATTGGCGATCTCTTTGTTAAAAGAAAACTTGATGAAGATACATTGCAAGAGCTCGAAGATATTCTTATCCAAGCTGACATAGGTGTAGAGACGGCAACACGTATCACAAATACTTTAGCTTCCAGTCGTTACGGAAAAAACCTCTCCCCAGATGATATTCATACTATTGTAGCTGATGAAGTCAAAAAAGTTCTGGAACCTGTTGCAATACCATTAGAACTTGATCTCAGCCATAAACCTCATGTTATTTTGCTGGTAGGTGTAAATGGCACTGGAAAAACGACAACTATTGGAAAACTTTCAGCCAAATTAACAGAAGGGGGATTAAAAGTTATGCTGGCAGCTGGTGATACTTTCCGAGCCGCCGCTATTGAGCAACTACACATTTGGGGTGAACGTACCAATTCTCCTGTTATTTCGACAAAATTGGGTGCAGATGCCGCCAGCTTAGCATTTGATGCTTATGAAAAAGCAAAAAAAACAAACAGTGATGTATTAATTATTGATACAGCAGGGCGTTTACAAAATAAATCTGAATTAATGGATGAGTTGGCAAAAATTATTCGTGTTTTAAAAAAACACACCCCCCAAGCACCCCACACAATCCTTCAAACTCTTGATGCAACAACCGGACAAAATGCACTCAACCAAGTGGACATTTTCCGTGATATTGCTGGTGTTAATGGTTTAGTTATGACAAAGCTAGATGGGACTGCACGAGGAGGAATTCTTGTCGCTATAGCAGCAAAATATAAATTACCCGTTTATTTTATCGGTATAGGAGAAGATATTGAAGATCTTCAACCCTTTTCTGCTTCTGACTTTGCCGAAACTATTGCAGGAAAACACGCATGAAACAGCCTTTATCTAATCTTAATTTACACAATAATTCTGAAAAAAAGATGAATAACAATAAAAAAATTTCTCTCTCACCAACACTTAAGTTTCTTTTGGAAATGGGTCCATTGGTTGCCTTCTTTTTTGCCAATTATAAGGGAGAATGGCTGATAAAAAACATTGGATTTTTTCAAAATTTTAGTAAGCCTATTTTCCCTGCAACAGCTATTTTTATGGTGGCTATTATTATTTCCCTAAGCTTATCATGGATCCTTGCAAGACAAATTCCTATTATGCCTCTTATTTCAGGAATATTTGTTTTAGTTTTTGGCTTTCTAACTCTCTGGCTTCATAATGAAACTTTCATAAAAATGAAACCAACAATCATTAATAGCTTATTTGCTTTTATACTTTTTGGTGGGATGTTTTTTAAAAAACCACTTTTACGTTATGCTCTTGATTCTACCTTAAAACTTGATGATTTAGGTTGGCAAAAACTTACCTATCGTTGGGCGTTTTTTTTCATTTTTCTTGCCATTTTGAATGAAATAATTTGGCGTAATTTTAGCGATAATTTCTGGACAAGTTTCAAAGTATTTGGCGTCATGCCTATAACAGTCCTTTTCATGCTTACCCAAATGCCTATAATTATAAAACATTCAAAAGGACTTTTTACAGAAGAGGACAAATCTGATTCTTAAAAAAATCATCACTACCGATTATTTTATAGATTCATCGCCAAACACTGTTCACGAGAAAAAATATGTTGATTGAACAGTTTATTTGTCGAGAAGACAATTTCGGTGTACTCCTTCATGATGAAAAAAGTGGTATGACAGCTGCAATAGATGCTCCTGAAGGCAAAGCGATTCACAATGCCTTAAAGCGCCGCAATTGGACACTTAACACTATTTTTGTAACTCATCATCATCACGACCATGTAGAAGCCCTATCAGAATTAAAACAAGTTTACAACGCTACGGTTATCGGACCAGAAGCAGAAAAAGAAAAGATCAATCATCTTGATAAAACACTTCAACCTGATGAAAGTTTTTCTTTTGGCTCACACCTTCTTTTAGCTCTTTCAACACCTGGTCATACTCTAGGCGCATTATCTTACTATTTTCCTGAAAAGAATTTACTCTTTGCTGGAGATACACTTTTTTCATTGGGCTGTGGACGTCTTTTCGAAGGAACACCAACACAAATGCTGAATTCTTTAAAAAAACTTCGTAAACTTCCTGATGAAACACTTCTTTATTGTGGACATGAATATACAAAAAATAACGCTCTTTTCGCACTAACAATTGACCCACATAATAAAAAACTCCACCAAAGAATAGAGGAAGTTTTTTTGCTACGTGCAAAAAACGCTATGACTTTACCAGTAACCTTAGGGCAAGAAAAAGCCACCAATCCCTTTCTCCGCTGGGATGATAGTGTGTTGCGAAGAAACCTTGTAATGGAAGAAGAAACAGATGAAGAAGTCTTTGCTGAAATTCGAAGAAGAAAGGATAATTTTTAACTATGCGTAAGTTCGTATTACGTTTGTTCCTGCTTTTTCTTTTCGTGATACATATTCAACAAACAATGGCAGAGGAAAAGGAAACAGATAATTCTTCTCTTATATCATCTCTCATTGCAAATTATCCCTTAACAGAAGATTTTCTTTTAAAGCTGGAAAAAATTGAAAAAGAATGTAAAAACTTACTTCCAGAAACAAAAAATAATCTTATAACTTATGATTCTAGTATCCAATCTAGTATTGAAAATTACACTACCTATATTTCTAGTAAACCAAAACTTGTAAATATTTTAAAAGAAAATAATATAACACCGAAAGATTTTGCTTCAGGAACCTTAGCTCTTAAAGAAATATCAACGCTTCTCATATTTGTACCTGAAAAGGAATATTCTACTGAGAAAAATACTATATTTCTAAACAATCTTGAATTTGTTAAAAAACATTTTTTTAAAGCGACAATTCTTTTAGATAACTGTGAAAAACTCATTTTGAGCAACTAATCAGCTATGACACATTAAAAAATCACCGTGTTTTTATCATTCCTAATAATTGGGTTTATTTCGATTATATTTAACAAATGTTTTTATAAAAATAAAGAATAACAGACGAAAAAATATTTATTGAAATTCAAAAAAGAAAGGATAATTTTTAGTCATGTTTAAACTTCTATTGTGCTTTTTCTTCATTTTTCCTTTTGCATCATACGCTCAAGAAAAAAAACAAGAAATAGATGATCTTTCTTTTATACCGCCTTTCATTGCAAATTATCCCTTAACGGAAGATCTTCTTTTAAAGCTGGAAAAAATCAAAATAGAATGTAAAAATTTATCTTCAGAACCAGAACAAACAAATAAAAAAAGTGATTTCAATAATTATAATGATAATATTGAAAAATACGCTGCCTATATTTCTAATAATCCAAAACTTGTGAATATTTTAAAAGAAAATAATATAACACCGAAAGAGTTTGTTATTGCTCACCTAGCACTTCAAGCGACATTGTATGTACTTACTGATGAAGGAAATTCTACTTATGAAAAAAACTTTTTACCTCCAAGCAATATAGAATTTGCTAAAGAGCATATGTATAGAATAATAAAAATTTTAAAAGATAACTGTTAAAAAACTTTTTATAACAATTGATTAACTTTGTAAACGCCGACAAATTTCATCTAATTGTTCTAATGAAGAGTAATGTATTTTTAAATCTCCACCTTTTTTACCATGTCGAATAATAACTTTCATTCCTATCACATCTGCAAGTAATTTTTCTAAAGATTTTGTTTCAGCATCTTTCTCCGTATTGGTACGCTTTTTAGTTTTAGGATTAGCTTGCTCATATGCAAGTATTTCTGTTTGACGTACTGAAAGCCCTTCACGAATAATTTTCTCAGCTAAATTTTGTGGATCATCAACCGTTATAAGACAACGTGCATGACCTGCAGAAAGTTGTCCATCAGTTAAGAATTGTTGTACTTTTTCTGGAAGTTTTAACAAACGAAGCGTATTTGCAACATGACTACGACTTTTTCCTATAACTTGCGCTAAATCTACTTGCGTATAATCATGTTCATTTAGAAGCATCTCATATCCCTTTGCTTCTTCGATAGGATTAAGATCTGCACGTTGAACATTTTCAATAATTGCCAATTCCAAAGCCGTTTTATCGTCCACATCACGAATAATAACGGGTAATTGACTTAAATTTGCACGTTGTGCTGCACGCCAGCGCCGTTCACCCGCAATCAATTCAAACCGATGAGGATGATCTCTTAAAGGTCTCACAATAACCGGTTGAACCACACCGTGTTGACGAATTGATTGTGTCAAATTATCAAGCTCTGTTTCAGTAAAATGACGCCGAGGATTGTGAGGATTACATGAAATAGTTTCAATAGAAATAAATCGCTCAGAAAGACTACCGGATTCATTTAATTTATCAAAGCTTGATGAACGTGCAATATTGTTGTTTAAATTGATATCTCCAATCAATGCCGCTAATCCACGTCCTAGTCTTTTTTTTGATAGATCATCGTTCATAATTTTGCTCTTTGAATTTTCTTACAAAATTTTTTACATTTTTAAGCAGCAGCACGTGCTTGTTTTTCACGTTGAATCATTTCTGATGCTAGACGCAAATAAGCTTGGCTTCCAGCACATTTAAGATCATAAAGCAATACAGGTTTGCCAAAAGAAGGCGCTTCTGATACTCTTACATTTCGTGGAATAACAGTACGATAAACTTTATCTCCCATAAAAGAACGTACATCTTCAACAACTTGATTTGAAAGGTTATTACGTCCATCATACATTGTTAAAACAATACCTTGGATTTCTAAAGATGGATTAAGTACGGATCGCACTTGTTTTACTGTTTCAAGTAATTGACTTAAACCTTCAAGTGCTAAAAACTCACACTGCATAGGCACTAAAACAGAATCCGCAGCCCCCATAGCATTAAGTGTTAAAAGATTAAGGGAGGGAGGACAATCAATTAAAATATAATTGAATTTTTCTTCCATTTCCGGATCATCATAGAGAGCTTTACGTAAGCGTTGTATGCGATCTTTTGATGAAGAAATTTCCATTTCCACACCTAAGAGATCAAGTGTAGAGGGAACTATATAAAGATTGGGTACGGCTGTTTTTAAAGCCGCCTGTGTAATTGAAACGCCCGAAACCAAAACATCATAAGAAGATAAAGGACGGCTATTACGATCAATCCCTAAACCTGTACTAGCATTACCTTGTGGATCAACATCCATAATAAGGACATTTTCACCAATAGCCGCTAAAGCTGTAGCAAGATTAATTGCTGTGGTTGTTTTTCCGACTCCACCCTTTTGGTTTGCAATAGCGATAATTCGTGTTTCGCTCATTTTGCTCTACCCTCTATATGATCGAATATGAGAAATTTCCAAAATAACAGAATTTTCATCAACTTTACTTTTATGTTTTAACAGATCAAAGTGCCAATTGGCAGAGGCATTTTTTATTTCTGTAGCGTAATCCCGACCTTTTTGCAAAAGAGCTATTGTTTTTTCTGTTAATAAAGGAAAAATGAGTTGTAAAAGAGTATCAAGCGGCGCTAATCCCCGTGCCGTTATAATATCAGATATGGGAATTTTTTGATATATATCTTCAATTCTAGCGTGATAAACCGTTGCTGGAAGATTAAGTTGAGCAATAACTGTTCGCAAAAAAGCAACTTTTTTCCCATTACTTTCAACAAGATTAATATGTGCTGTTTTTTTTTCTTTCAAAAAGATAGCAATCACAATTGCAGGAAAACCTCCTCCTGATCCTAAATCACACCAATGTAAAGAATGAGCATACAAAGGAAAAATTTGTGCTGAATCTAGAATATGTCGTGTCCATAGATCTGGTATAGTTGTAGCAGATATCAAATTAATATGTGTATTCCACTGAAGTATTAAAGACTCAAACTGAATTAAATTTTCCATCGTTTCACGTGAAACAGAAGGAACAATATTTAATAATTGTTGATATTTTTTTTCTGTAGAAAAATTCATTAAGCTGTTTTAGCCTTTTCACGTCGTTGACGTTGAATATGTGTAATAATAAGCGATAACGCGGCGGGTGTCATGCCATCAATTTTTTGTGCATCAGCAATTGAACGCGGCGACACTTCTTGAATTTTTGATTTAAGTTCATTTGAAAGACCTGAAATTGCCTGAACATCAAGAGAAGAAGGAATTTCTAAACGCTCATCTCTCTGAAGAGAGGCAATATCTTGTGCTTGTTTATCTAAATAAACCGCATATTGTGCTTCAATTTCTAAAGATTCTGCTGTTTTAGAATCAATTGTTTGTAATTGTGGCCAAAAATTTGAAAGACGCTCTAAGGTCATATGAGGATAAGCAAGAAAATCATAAGCCGAACGCCGAATTCCATCATGATTAACATGTAATCCATGAGCAGAAGCTTCATTGGGTGTTAAAAAAAGATTTTGACATATTGATCGTGCTTGATCAAGCCGTTGTTGTTTTTTCTGATAACATTCCCAACGTATTTTACTCACAATACCCCATTTTTGTGCCAAAGGTGTTAAACGCGTATCAGCATTATCAGATCGTAAAGATAAACGAAATTCAGCACGTGATGTAAACATCCTATAAGGTTCACAAACACCACGTGAAACTAAATCATCAATCATAACACCAATATAAGCAGTAGAACGACTTATAAGTATTTCATCTAATTTACCTACTTTACGTGCAGCATTTAATCCAGCTAAAAGTCCTTGTGCTGCTGCTTCCTCATATCCTGTTGTACCATTAATTTGGCCTGCTAAGAACAAACCCGGTAAAGAACGTAATTCTAAGTTTCTCGTTAATTGTTGTGGATTAACAAAATCATATTCAATAGCATAACCAGGTTGCAAAACTATAGCATTTTCCAATCCTTCAATGGTTTTCAATAGAGAAATTTGTACATCTTCAGGAAGAGAAGTAGAAAGACCATTTGGATAAACAGTATCATCATTTAATCCTTCTGGTTCCAGAAAGATCTGATGTCCATCACGTTCTCCAAATTTCACAATTTTATCTTCAACAGAAGGACAATAACGTGGTCCTAACCCTTCAATATTTCCAGAATATAAAGCAGAGCGATAAATATTCTCGCGAATAATTTGATGTGTTTTCTCATTTGTACGTGTTATTGCACATTCAATTTGTGGTTGTTCAATTTTCTCTGTTAAAAGAGAAAAGGGTATGGGATTTTCATCTGCTTGTTGTTTTTGGAGAGCTTCCCAAGCAATTGTTTTTTTACTCAAACGAGCAGGGGTTCCTGTTTTTAATCGTCCAAGTTTTATATGATATTTTTTCAAATGTTCAGCAAGTTTTACACTTGACTGATCTCCCATACGACCAGCAGCCCATGTTTTATTACCAATATGAATAAAACCATTTAAAAATGTACCTGTTGTTAAAACAACAGCACCAGAAAAAATTGTTCCTTGTTTTTTTAAAATAACACCTGATACACAATTATCTTTAACAACCAGATCAATAACTTCATCCTCAATAAGAGTAAGATTTTCTTGTTCTTTTAATAATTTTTGAATTGCTTTTTTATAAAGTTGTCTATCTGCCTGTGTCCGTGGTCCTCTTACTGCCGGTCCTTTACGTCTATTAAGTAGTCTAAACTGAATTCCAGCAGCATCTGCTGCTCTTCCCATAAGACCATCTAACGCATCTATTTCACGAACTAGATGCCCTTTTCCAAGTCCACCAATAGCAGGATTACACGACATTGTTCCCAGTGCTGATATTTTATGTGTAACAAGCACTGTTTTGGCTCCTACACGTGCTGAAGCTGAAGACGCTTCACAGCCAGCATGACCACCACCAACAATAACAACATCATATGATTGCATTTAATTCATTCCGTAGAAAATATTACAAGGTTTCACGTGAAACAGTATATAAATTACATAATCTTTATAATCTGTCTATGAAATAATCAATGTTTCACGTGAATCATTATTTACCAACACAAAATTCTGAAAAAATAATATCAAGCAAATCTTCAACATCAATATCTCCTGTAATTTTCCCAAGAAAATCACTTGCACAACGGAGATGTTCTGCACGTAAACTGAGATCAAGAGAATGATAATTAAGAGAAAATTCAATCTCTTTAACAGCCTGCTTTAATAATTGAAGTTGCCTTTTACGTGCTGGAACAATATTTCCAATTTTAGAAGCACGATAATGACAAAATGATTCAAGTTCTTTTATAAAATAATCAAAATTTAAACCAGTTAATGCGGAAAATTGTATAGACCAACGCTGATCACTTTTTTCATAAAGATCAAGCTTATTGCCAACACACCATATTTCAGCCGATGTTTCTGGTAAATCAACTTGCGTAGGATTTCCTATATCATAAACCAAAATAACCAAATCAGCTTCCATAACATGCTGTTTAGCAACTTCTATTCCCATCTGTTCTATTTTATTTTCTGTTTTTCTAAAACCAGCAGTATCTGTTAAAAAAATAGGTAAACCACCAAGAATAATTCTCATTTCTAAAGCATCACGGGTTGTTCCTGCTTCTTCCGTTACAATAGCAACAGATCTTCCTGAAAGACGATTCATAATGCTTGATTTTCCAGAATTTGGAGCACCAGCAATAACAATTTTTAATCCATCACGTAAAATACTCGCACGTTCTCCTTCAGTAATATATTCCCGAATAGAAGTACAAAGATCATCAACATCTTTCCAAACTTTATCAGATATTGCGTTGGGAATATCTGCTTCATCAACAAAATCAAGTTCTGCCTCAATAAAAGCACGCGCCTTCATAAGCTTATGACGCCAATCACGATAAAGCGTCGTTAAATGTCCACTTGTACCCATAACAGCTAAACGCCGTTGGCTTTCCGTTTCTGCTTCTATTAAATCAGCAAGACCTTCTGCTTGAACAAGATCTAATTTTCCTTCCATAAAAGCACGACGTGAAAATTCACCTGCCTCTGCAATACGGCATCCAGAAAATGTCGACAATTCATCGAGAAAACGATTAACTACTGCTTTTCCTCCATGTAAATGGAATTCTGCACAATCTTCCCCCGTAAAACTATGAGGAGAAGGAAAAAAAACAGTTAAACCAGAATCTAAAAAACTACCATCACGAGCAGTAAGATTTCCATAATGCATAAAACGTGCTTTAGGTAAACGACCACAAAGCGTTTTAACTATATCCACAACATGAGGACCAGAAAGCCGAATGACTGCAACCCCTGAAGGTAACAATCCACTCGAAACAGCAAAGATTGTATCCACAGGTTTTATCCTAATAAAAACTTTAATAACTCTACGTATTCATTGAATCAAAAAATTCACTATTATTTTTTGTTTGCTTTAATTTATCAATCAAAAATTCAATTGCATCTGTTACATTCATAGATGCTAAAATACGACGAAGAACAAAAATTTTGTGTAAATCTTGTCGTTCTACCAGAAGTTCTTCTTTACGCGTTCCTGACTTTAAAATATCCATAGCAGGGAAAATACGTTTATCAGCAACTTTTCGATCAAGAACAATTTCCGAATTACCTGTTCCTTTAAATTCTTCAAAAATAACCTCATCCATACGACTTCCTGTATCAATCAAAGCCGTTGCAATAATAGTTAAAGATCCGCCTTCTTCAATATTACGTGCTGCACCAAAAAAACGTTTTGGACGCTGGAGGGCATTTGCATCCACACCACCTGTTAAAACTTTACCCGAAGAAGGAACAACTGTATTATATGCACGTCCAAGACGTGTAATAGAATCGAGAAGAATAACAACATCACGCCCATATTCAACGAGACGTTTGGCTTTTTCAATGACCATTTCTGCCACTTGTACGTGACGTATTGCTGGTTCATCAAAAGTAGAAGAAACCACTTCTCCTTTTACTGAACGCTGCATATCAGTAACTTCTTCTGGTCGTTCATCTATTAAAAGAACAATGAGATAGCATTCAGGATGATTAGTGGTAATAGAATGAGCAATATTTTGAAGTAAAACTGTTTTTCCCGTTCGAGGAGGAGCTACAATTAACCCTCTTTGTCCTTTTCCCAATGGAGATATCAAATCAATCACGCGTGATGACATATCTTTCTCTGTAGGATCTTGTATTTCCATTTGGAAACGTTCATTTGAATAAAGAGGAGTAAGATTATCAAAGTGGATTTTATAACGAATCTTTTCAGGTTTTTCGAAATTAATTGTATTAATTTTAAGGAGAGCAAAATAACGTTCTCCCTCTTTTGGACTGCGTATGGGTCCTTCAATTGTATCGCCTGTTTTTAAAGAAAACGACTGTATTTGTGCAGGTGAAAGATAAATATCATCAGGACCAGGAAGATAATTAGCATCAGCAGATCTCAAAAATCCAAATCCGTCTTGTAAAACTTCAACAACACCTTCTCCTATAATTTCAACGTCTTGTAGAGCAAGTTTTTTCAAGATAGCAAACATTAATTCTTGTTTGCGCATAAGGGAGGCATTTTCAACTTCTAATGTTTCAGCAAAAGAAACAAGCTCAACGGGATTTTTGCTTTTAAGTTCTTGTAGTTTCATTTTTTGCATGAAATATGCTCTTTGTAATTAAGGAGAAGATTGTTCTAAATAATTTATGGAAATTTATGAGTGAAATATTATTAAGAAAAAATATCCTACACTCAATTTTTTTAATCTGCAAGTACCATTTATATGAAATTTGTTCCTGTAATATTAAGTAATTATATGAAAAACTTGAAAAAATGTAAAATCCAAATAGTATTTAATTATTTTAATAACAAAAATGTGAGTTAGAATTATAGCATTAATGAAATGCTATTCAAAAGTATTTTTTACAGAAATTTATATTAATAAATTTATATTAAAGAAAGGATTATTCTTATTTATAACTGTGTTTAGTGTGGATTATTATTTATCCTCAATTTTATCCACAAAAGGAACTGAAAAAAGAATAAAAATATCACTATCTTAAAGATATTATCCCCTCTTTTTTTATAAGAGGGATTAAATTATCACAAGCATTTAATTTGTGCATAAAAAAGGAGAATTTTTCATAAATTTTAGTTTTATAAAAAACGGTGAGGATATATACACATGTCTTAACAAGGAGTTAAAATTTTTGTGACAAAAGAAAAAAAATTCTTTCATTTACACATGCTTTCTGATGCAACAGGAGAAACATTAATTTCTGTTGGAAGAGCTGTAGCATCGCAATATGCAATGATTCAGGCAACAGAGCATATCTATCCTATGATTCGTAATAGAATACAGTTACAGAAAGCTCTTAATGAAATACAACAAGAGCCAGGTATTGTTCTTTACACAATGATTGATGAAGAATTTAAACTTCTCCTTCAAAAAAGGTGTAAAGAAATGAAAGTTCCCTGTATTGATATATTGCATCCTGTTTTAAATGCTTTTCAGTCTTACCTTGGAATGCCAACACATTTACGTGCGAGCGCACAACATGATCTTAATGCAGATTATTTTCGCCGTATTGAGGCACTGGATTTTACAATAGAGCATGACGATGGACAGTCTTCCAGTAGCTTATCCGAAGCAGATGTGATCCTTGTGGGAATTTCAAGAACCTCTAAAACGCCAACAAGTATCTATTTAGCAAATCGCGGAATAAAAACGGCTAATATTCCTCTTATTCCTAATATTGATTTGCCAGAATCCCTTTTAGAGGCAAAAAATTCTTTAATTATTGGTTTAATTGCTTCAGCTGAAAGAATCTCACATATCCGCCAAAATCGAGATTTGGGAGAAAGTTTTGCTCTTGATAATTATACAAATCGTATCAACATAGCTGAAGAATTAATCTATGCAAAACGCATTTGCGAACGTTTTGGTTGGCCTATTATTGATGTCACAAGACGTTCTATTGAAGAAACTGCTGCTGCAATATTTGAACTGTTATCACGATTTCGTGAAGGAAATGAGAGAAAATTCTCATGAACGCAGATACTTTAATATTAGCATCTCTTAGTTTTTATCGTGCAAAATTATTAAAAAAAGCAGGCTTAAATTTTTCCATTGAAGGAGCTTCTTTTGATGAAAGAGAAGTAGAAAAAAAAGCAAAAGAAAAAAAACCTAAAGAACTCAGCTGTTTTCTTGCGAGTGCAAAAGCAAAAAATGTTTCAGATCGTTTTCCTGATGCTTTCGTTATTGGTTGTGATCAAGTTCTTGATTTGGAAGGTCAAGTTTTTCACAAAGCAACAAATATTAAAGAAGCACATCAACGTTTATGTGAATTATCAGGAAAAGCCCATTCTCTTCATAGTGCGGTAGCTTTATTTAAAAATGGTCAAAAAATTTGGGTTGAAGCTTTTAGTGCACATATGTCCGTCCGTTTACTCTCATCAGAATTTATTGAACGTTATTTAGCACGCGTAGGAAAAGATGTTTTAAACAGCGTGGGAGTATATCAAATTGAAGGAGAAGGAATTCATCTCTTTGAAAAAATTGAAGGAGATTTTTTTACCATTGTTGGTTTACCTTTGCTGCCTCTACTCATAAAACTGCGCCACTTAGGAATTATTGATGGTTGACTTAACAATAAAAAAAACAAATTATCCGCGTGCTTTTGTTGTTGGTTCTCCAATTCATCATTCAAAATCGCCAAAAATTCACAATTTTTGGCTTAAACAATATGGTTTACAAGGAGAATATCTTGCACAAGAAGTAACATCTGAAGAGTTCAGTCATTTTATTGCGTCTTTACAAAAAATAGGCTTTTGTGGAGGAAATGTTACTTTACCTTATAAACAGGAAGCTTTTCGTTTAGCAGATTATAAAGATGAGAGAGCAACAATGATTGGTGCTGTTAATACACTTTGGTATGAAGGAGATAAGCTTTGTGCCACGAATAGCGATGCCTATGGTTTTAGCGCTAACCTTGATGATTTTGCATCTGATTGGGGAGGGGAAACAGCTCTTGTTTTTGGAGCAGGTGGTGCCGCACGCGCTATCATATATGCCTTAAAAAAACGCGGATTTAAACAGATTTATTTAATTAACCGTACAAAACAACGTGCTGATAATTTAGCTCAGCATTTTGGAAAAATCATTAAAGTTTACGATTGGTATAAAATCCATGAAATACTTCATCAAGTTGATTTGATTGTTAATACAACATCTATTGGCATAAAAATTCCAGAAGAAAAAAGTGATTCTTTTTTTTGCGATTTTCATAAAGCAAAAAAAACGGCGTTAGTAACAGATATTATTTATACACCATTGATAACTCCTTTTTTACAACAGGCAAAGGCTTGTGATCTCAAGACGGTTGATGGGCTTGGGATGCTTCTACATCAGGCTGTTATAGGGTTTGAACAGTGGTTTGGAATAAGACCACAGGTGACAAAAGCGTTACGGACAGCCATTTTAGATGATATGAGTGAAAAAAGAGAATGAAGATCGTAGGATTAACGGGATCAATTGCTATGGGAAAATCAACAGTTGCTGATTTTTTCAAGCAAGCGGGTATTTCTGTTTTTAGTGCTGATGAAGCAGTAAAACAGCTTTATAAAAGTGAGCCAGCTTTGTCATTCATAGAGCGTATTTTTCCTGGTGTTGTTGAAAACGGTGAAGTTAATCGTTTGAAACTTTCTGAAATTTTGATTGATGATAAAGAAAAATTACAAAAATTAGAAAAAATAATTCATCCTTTGGTACAAGAAAAAGAAAGGGAATTTATTGATATAGCGCGTGAACAAGGGAAAAAATTAGTTATTCTTGATATTCCACTTTTGTTTGAAAAAAATGGTGAAAGTCGTTTGGATAGCGTTATTGTTGTTTCTGCTCCACTAGAAATACAAAAAGAACGTGTCATGATTCGCCAAGGTATGAATGAGAAAAAATTTGCCTTTATCAATGCTCAACAAATGCCAGATGAAAAAAAACGAGAACGTGCTGATTTTATTATTGATACAGGGAAAGATTTAGAAAATACCCGTCAACAGGTTTTTGATGTGATAAAAAAATTGCTAAAGAATTAAAATCATGCGTGAAATTATTTTTGATACAGAAACAACAGGTTTAGATAAAGAGAAAGATCGCATAATCGAAATTGGTTGTGTAGAAATGGTTGATCGTTATCTCACAGGACGCCAATTTCATGTTTATTTAAACCCTGAAGGCGTTATTATTCCTGATGAAGTTGTAGCAATTCACGGATTAACCAATGAACGCTTGAAAAACGAGAAAAGTTTTAGTGATATTGTTGATGAATTTTTGGAATTTATCAAAGACGCGACAATGATTGCGCATAATGCGAGTTTTGATATTGGTTTTATTAATGCAGAATTAAAACGCGTCAACAAACCGCTTATCAGTATTGATAATATTCTTGATACATTGGCTATGGCGCGGCGTAAATTTCCTATGGGTCCTAATTCTCTTGATATTTTATGCAAACGTTTTGGAATTGATAACAGCCATCGTGTTCTTCATGGTGCTTTGCTTGATGCAGAGATTCTAGCTGATGTTTATATTGAGCTCATCGGTGGAAAGCAAGGTGTATTGGGTTTTGATAACAGAAGGGGTATTGATGAACATATCCAGAACGATAAAGATACATCTTATGCCGTTAAAATTCGCCCACAGGTTTTACCTTCAAGATTGAGTACGCAAGAAAAAAAGTTACACGCTGATTTTATCTACAAAATGGGTGAAAAAGCTCTGTGGAAAAACTTCAAAATTCATGAATAACATCATCTTTTATCTAAAAGAGTCACGATTGAAATTAAAGGATATCGATGTCAAAAAAACGGTCGTTGTGGGGAGGGGAACACCACAACGACCCTGTCGCTACATCGTACCTCAGCTATCATAGGAGGAGCAAAATGAAAGCTATTAATCCTGTAACAGCAAAGAAAAGCTCTAGGTACTTAATATAAAGTGCAACGACTTCACGTTTTATGAAGAGAAAAAATGGCTTTTTAGAGGCAAAGTGAAAAAATATATAAGGGTAATTTGTTTTTTTAGCTGAAATGGAGAAAAAATTGTCATGAAAGCAACAGATCATCTTTTTTTGGTTGACGGATCAGGCTATATTTTTCGTGCTTATTATGCTTTGCCGCCTTTAAAACGTAAAAAGGATGGACTTCCTGTAGGAGCAGTAGCTGGTTTTTGCAATATGTTATGGAAATTACTTTGTGATGCTCGTAATACAGCTACGGGTGTTGTTCCAACACATTTTGCTGTTATTTTTGATTATTCATCTGATACTTTTCGGAAACAAATTTATCCTGAATATAAAGCGAATCGTGTTGAACCTCCTGAAGATCTAATTCCTCAATTTGCGCTAATACGCCAAGCAACGAAGGCTTTTAATTTGCCTTGTATTGAAAAGGAAGGCTTTGAAGCGGATGATTTAATTGCTACCTATGCAAAGTTGGCAACAAAGGTTGGGGCAAAAACAACCATTATTTCTTCTGATAAGGATCTTATGCAACTCGTAAATACGCATGTATCTTTGTATGATGGAATGAAAGATAAGCATATAGGTATCTCAGAAGTTATAGAAAAATGGGGTGTTGCGCCTGAAAAAATGATTGATTTACAAGCATTAATTGGAGATTCAACGGATAATGTACCGGGTATTCCAGGCATTGGTCCAAAAACTGCAGCTCAGTTGTTAAATGAATTTGGTTCTCTTGATCTTTTATTGCAAAACGTAACAGAAATTAAACAAACAAAACGACGTGAAAACATTCAAGCTTATAGAGAACAAGTTAAAATATCTCGTGAACTTGTCAGGCTTAAAACAGATGTTCCTATAGATAATGATTTAGATGATTTTATTTTGGAGCCACAAGATGGTCCACGTTTAATTGCTTTTTTGAAAGCGATGGAGTTTTCAACATTAACGCGTCGCGTGGCAGAGGCAACGACATGCGATGCAGCTGTTATTGACGCACTTGATATAGATGTTGAATGGGAAAAACTAAGCCCCAGGAATGATTCTGATATCAGGCATGATTCTTATATCAAGAATACTGAGCGCGCATCTCTTCATAATTTTTCTGAAAATTCTCCACAAGTTTTTGCACAAAAACGTAAAGATCAAGCGCTGACTCAAAAAATTACAAGAGATGCTTATACAACAATTCTTGATGAGGAAATTTTAAAAGACTGGTTATCACAAGCACAAGAGCAGGGTTTTTTTGCTTTTGATACTAAAACAACATCTCTTGATCCGATGCAAGCAAAGCTTGTTGGTTTTTCACTCGCATTACAGCCGGAAAAAGCAGCTTATATACCTCTTGAACATTTTGATGAAGGAGAAGAGGACCTTTTGAGGGGCGGGCGCATTGCCTCACAGATTGAGGACCAAAAAGCTTTAGCACTTTTAAAACCGATATTAGAAGATTCAGCGGTGTTAAAAATTGGTCATAATATAAAATATGATTGGTTGGTGATGAAGCAATATGACATTATGATAAGCTCTTTTGACGACATCATGCTTTTATCATATGCTTTTGATGCTGGAATGTTAACCCATAATATGGATGATTTGTCTGAACGTTGGCTTGAGCATAAACCAATTGTCTATAAAGATTTAACGCATAACGGGAAAAAAATTACTTCTTTTGCACAAGTAGATTTAAAACAAGCAACCCTTTATGCGGCGGAAGATGCTGATATAAAGCTACGTCTTTGGCAAGTATTGAAACCGCAACTTGTTGCTCGTGGAATGACAAAAATTTATGAGCGTCTTGATCGGCCTCTTGTAGAAGTTCTTGCAAGAATGGAAGAACGGGGGATTCTTATTGATAGGCAGATTTTATTGCGTCTTTCAGGAGAGTTAGCACAAGCTGCTTTGATTCTAGAAGAGGAAATTTACAAACAAGCTGATGAAAAGTTTAATCTTGCTTCGCCAAAGCAATTAGGGGATATCCTTTTTGGCAAAATGGGATTGCCTGGAGGCGCTAAAACTAAGGGTGGACAATGGTCAACTTCTGCACGGACCTTAGAAGAGTTGGCTGCTGAAGGTCATATTTTACCGCGTAAAATTATTGAGTGGCGTCAACTTTCAAAGCTAAAATCTACCTATACAGATGCCTTGCCTTCTTATATTTTTTCAAAAACAGGGCGAGTTCATACAAATTATTCTTTGGCAATAACATCAACAGGTCGGTTATCATCATCAGAGCCAAATTTGCAAAATATTCCAGTGCGAACTGCTGAAGGACGTAAAATTCGAACAGCTTTTATTGCTCCCAAAGGACATGTGTTACTTTCTGCTGATTATAGTCAGATTGAGTTGCGCATTCTTGCACATATTGCGGATATAAAAGCATTAAAAGAAGCTTTTGCTAAAGGGCATGATATTCACGCTATAACGGCATCACAAATGTTTGGTGTTGCGATAGAAGGAATGCATTCAGATATACGACGGCGTGCAAAAGCGATTAATTTTGGTATTATTTATGGTATTTCAGCTTTTGGACTAGCCAATCAATTGGGAATTTCACGCCAAGAAGCGGGTCGTTATATTCAACTGTATTTTGAAAGATTTCCAGGAATTAAAGATTATATGGAGAAGACCAAAATCTTTGCACGTGAAAATGGTTATGTAGAAACAATTTTTGGACGTCGTATCCATTATCCAGAGATAAAAGCAAAGAATGTAAAAATTCGTTCTCTTAATGAGCGGGCAGCTATCAATGCTCCAATTCAAGGTTCTGCAGCAGATATTATTCGTCGCGCTATGATACATATGGGAGATGCTTTAAAAGAAGAAAAACTATCAGCAAAAATGTTGCTGCAAGTTCATGATGAACTGATTTTTGAAGTACCAGAAGAAGAAAGTAAAAAAACCATGACTGTTGTTAAAAATGTTATGGAAAATGCTACAATACCGGTTCTATCTTTATCTGTACCGCTTGAAGTAAAAGTTATGACGGCTCAAAATTGGGATGAGGCACATTAATTTTTTTTATTTATTTTTAAGAATATTGATTGCGTTGGAAAGATTAAGATAGGCTTTGATAGGCAAATGATCTGAAGCAATGCGTGCAAGTGGTGAATAATGATTTTCAATACTTGTTACCAATTGGTGGGGAAAAGAAAAAACTCTATCAAGGGCTAACAAAGGAAAACGAGAGGGAAAGCTTGGTACAACTTCAAAAGTGCTATCAAAATAGGGAGAAAAATGATTTAAAGATGAGCCTTTTCCCATTCGCCATTCATTAAAATCTCCTATGAGGAGTGTAGGCATAAGGGGGCGTTTTTGGAAAATTTCAAGGAGCATTTTTGTTTGTTGTTTACGAGAGTAACGTAATAAGCCAAAATGAGCCGCAATAATACGAATAGGGCCTGCTGCCATTTCCAATTCTACAATTACAGCCCCACGTGGTTCAATACTAGGAAGAGTGACTTGTAAAGTATCACGTACATATCCCTTTTGCAAAAAAAGAGCATTCCCATGCCAACCATGGCCATGAGGTGACATAGTATTAAGAGGTACAGGAATCAAACCGGTTTCAGCTTTTAATAGCTGAAGATTAATCAAACCGATGCGTTCCCCAAAACGTTTATCTGCTTCTTGAAGAGCAAGGATATCAACTTGTAATTCAGTAATAACACGGACAATTCTTGTAGGATTAAAAACTTTATCAACACCTACACATTTATGCACATTATAGGAAGCAACGGTCAGATCATAATTACTATTTTGATTGACGATGTTTGATTGACGATGAGAGCGGCTGTGAGTTGTATTTAAAAGGGAGCTATGGAGTTTTTGTTGGATAAAACCGGTAAACCAAGGGAATTTTTGCTTATAAGGGATTTTTGTCATTTTGCGAAAAGAATAGTTTCTAAGAAGCAGAGGGTAAAGATTTACACTAAAAACAAAAGAACCTTGTTTCTTTTAGAAACAAGGTTCTTTAATTAAGTAATGATTTTTGCAATCAATCACGGTTTGAGCCAAGAAACTGTAGCAAGAAGACAAACATATTGATGAAATCAAGATAAAGATTCAGCGCGCCCATAATAACTTTACGTCCTCTGGTATCGCTTTCATCTCCTTCATAATACATCAACTTAATGCTCTGGGTATCGTAGGCTGTTAAACCAGCAAAGATAAAAACACCAATCACAGAGATAGCAAACTGCAAAGCGCTTGATCCAAGAAAAATGTTCACAATCATGGAAAGCAACAAGCCGATCAATCCAATGAATAAGAATGAACCGATTGCTGTGAGATCACGCTTTGTTGTGTATCCATAAAGTGAAAGAGCTCCAAAAGTTGCGGCGGAAATGACAAAGGTTTGCACAACACTTTCTGTCGTATAGCGCAAAACGATTGAAGACAGTGAAAGACCAACCAGAGCAGCATAACCAAAAAAGAGGCTACGAGCAGCATTTGTGCTCAATGTATTAATTTTAAAACTGAGGAATAAAACTGCTATGAGTGGTGCAAACATAACAATGTAAGAGAATGGCGATGTATAAAATGTTACTCCAAATGATGTTAAATAAACACTGCTATTGATTTGAGCTGCTGCTTGGTTCATATCTGTTGTCGTTGCTAATGATACAATTACATAAGCGGCAGCAGCTGTAATAAGCAAACCAATGGCCATTGTATTATAGACACCCAACATATAGTCGCGCAATCCCTGATCAATTGATGCATCGGCGTGAGAAGTAGGCGCCGAACGTAAATTTTTAAAATTAGCCATAATATAAAATCCTTTAGCATATGTTCTGTCAGGTATAGGGCTTTAAAGGTGTCTCTGTCATTACACAGATAAACTTGGTATAAGCCTTAATTAGGCAAATACAAAAACCCTTAAGAATCACTGACAGAATTCCAGCATATATGCTCTTATTATGGAGATTTATTTAAAAATTACAAGAGATTTATATGAAGAAGGAACCTTACAAATTGGTAAGGAAATAGTTCATTTTAATAAAAAATATTTCCATTTTTTGCCATATTTTTGCAAGATAAAAAGACTACACTTAAAAACTTTTCTATTGTTCACAGAAACTATGTAATACAATCCCTTATAAAATATTCACTATTTTTGCGTTTATGAGAAGAGCGGCAAGTATCATCACACTATTTTCAACCTCCAATATTGCATCTGTTTTGCACGGTTATAAGAGCTATTGAATTGGATTTTTATATAAATATTGATGTATAATGATAAATTGTCTTTTTGAATGCTAAATGATACTCCGAATATCGCAAGATTCTCTGGTTGAAAATCTGTTCATATTAAATAAATCAAGATTATTGATTTGCTTGTGTCTTACAAGAGACATGGTTTTAATGGATTCAACATGAACAGATTCCAAATAAAAGAGATTTAGGATAGTAAGGGCTTTTATTCAATATGAAAAACGGTAATTTATATTTATAATCAATATGTTGGTTTAACAAGACACCATTGAAAATAGTTGAAAAAATGTTTTTTATTAAACAATATATAAAATAAAAAAGGAGAGTTTTTAAACGAAGCACTTAAGAAAGGCTCTGTAAAAGCGATATCTGTAAAAACTAAAAAACATACGAAAAGCAATTGTTCTAATCAAATAAACAGAACTTCAAATGCTGTGAAATGTCTCCTCAAAAATTGTGATGTAGGACACATGGATAAAAAATATTGATTCTATTTGGGTTCATTTCTTTTGCACTAACTAAGTGTAGAAATGTAAAGTTGGAAAGAAAGTAAGATCTTATAGTCCCATGAAGAGAAACACGTGAAATGACGAGCAACAAGAATTGATTAAGAGAAATCAATGTGTAATCAGACTTGTGATGGTCAATAATCTCTGTTTTCTAAGGCACTGAACATATCAATGAGAAGATGCACTATTGGAATGACGCCTTGCTTTTATCCAAGTACGCAATTCTTCAATAAGGATGGCAATAACACCGAGAGTGATAAAACTATCTGCAAGGTTGAAAATAGCAAAATAAAAAATATCATCAATATGAAAAAGTATATAATCAGTGACATGATGAAAGCGAATACGATCAATGAGATTGCCGATGGCTCCCCCAATAATAAGAATAAGACCAAAGCGCATTAAAGACTTATTATATTCAGTATTTTTCCATAACCATAGAAGAAAGATAATCACAATGATCGTGATGGCGATGATTCCCCACTGAGAAAAGGAAGAAAAAAACGAAAATGCAATGCCAGAATTGCGCACATGATAAAGGGAAAGAAAAGGAATAAGCGAAATTTCTGTTCCTAAAGGCATATTGTGCATAACCCAGTATTTGACAGCTTGATCAAGTACTACTGTAAAAGCCAAGCCCAAGAGAAGAAAAGGGAGTGATTTACGAATCATGTTTTTCCTCACATGGTTCCAGTATTAAATAGGGGCGACGGATTTCATAAAGCATAACAGCTGTTGCTACAGCTAGATTAAGCGAGTCTGCTCGTCCGCTTTGTGGAATACGCGTAAGTTTATCACACCGATTCGTAAGAAGATCTGATAATCCCTGTTTTTCATTTCCCATTAAAAGGATAATAGGGCCATTTTTGAAGTCAAGTGTGCGATAATCCAGAGAACCTTTGAGGTGTGTTCCAACAATCATACCTTTAAAGTGAGAAGACCAGTTTAAAAAGCCGTTTTCATCAAAACGATAAAGTGGTACAGAGAAAATAGATCCCATGGTTGCACGGACTGTTTCAGGCGAGAAAGGGTCTGTTGTCTCGCCAATTAAAATAACACCTTTAGCATCTACAGCATCAGCTGTTCGAATAATGGTACCAAGGTTTCCAGGATCACGTACACGATCAAGCGCGATGTAAACATCTTTAATCTGCCCTTTTATCATTTCAAAAGAGTGCCATTTTTGCTTGAAAATACCAATAACTGTTTGTGGATTATCGCGTCGGGTAAGTGATTCCATAACCTTTTGTGAGGCTTTAATAACAAAACCACCGTTGGCTACAGCACGTGCAGCAGTATTTTCGATAGTAGCATTACCGATTTCACTTTTAGAAAAAATAAGCGTCTGTATTGTCCAGCCAAGATTGAGAGCATCAATGACCAATTTCAATCCTTCTGCCATGAAAAGACCTTCTCTATTACGGTTTTTCTTTTGGCTAAGTGCTTTAAGATTTTTTATGATGGGGTTGCTAAGAGAGGTAATTTCTTTCACTCTACCAGTTTTGGGTCTACACATATTCAAGCAATCCAACGGCTAAAAAGAGAAGTAGAAAGAGCACGTCCTGCAACTTCTTCACGCAAAATGAGTTCTCCTGATTCGACCGTACCACCAAGATTTACAAATGCATCACGCATTAAAGCATGAAGTGCAAAGAAGGAAGCACGAATAGAATAAGCTGTAAGGACAACAGAGAGCGGTTTATCAGAGAGAAGTTTACGACAATTTGTGATCATAGCGGGTAAATGATCAAACAGTTGCCAAATTTCACCATGGGGTCCACGCCCATAAGCAGGGGGATCAAGAAGAATCATATCATAGCTTTTCTTACGACGCAGTTCACGCTCGACAAATTTCATAGCATCATCGCAAATCCAGCGAATAGAATGATCTGGTAATCCTGCTCTTTCTTGATTAGCTTTTGCCCACGCAATGGCTTTTTTAGAAGCATCAACATGGGTAACATTCGCACCCGCTCGTGCTCCAATCAAAGAGGCAATACCTGTATAGCCAAAAAGATTCAACAATTTTATAGGGCGTTCGGCTTTAACAATTTGTTCTTCCATAGAGCGCCAATGGGCATCTTGTTCAGGAAAAACCCCCACATGACGAAAGGAAGTAAAACGGCCTAGAAAAGACAATCCATTCCAAGCAAGAGCCCATGTTTCATCAAGTGGCTTTTTAGGAAAATGCCAACGCCCAACCCCTTCTTCATCAAGGTTTCCTGTGAAAATAGCATCAACATCAGCCCATTGTTTTTGTGGTAAAGCGGGTTTCCATAGTGCTTGACCTTCTGGTCGAATAATGCGGTAAGCTCCATAACGTTCTAATTTTTGTCCATGACCAGAATCAATGAGAGCATAGTTTTCGCTTATACCCGTTTCTAAAATAAGGGGCAGCTTTTCCTGCGGATATCTATTGAATTGAAAGCATTGTGCGGGCATGTTTTGTATCACGGTATATGAGGTATAAAAATATATTATAAAGCTCTTAAATGTTTCGTAAAAGTGCAAAAAAGCTAAAGTCAATTAAAACATGTATAAAAAAAGAAAAAGAGCACTTTTAACTCTGTACTGAATATAAAATACAGAGAGAAAAGATTTCATTTAAATACCATTACACCAGATTTGTGATAGATGTTTTCAATTTTTCAATCTCGGCTTTACTTTTTTTGAGAGCTTTTTTGTATTTGTGATAGGAAAACCAACTGATCAGATTTCCTAATAAAATACCAAAAACAAAGAAAATAAAGAGCCATATAAAGAGGGGAGCATGATAAGTAAAACTTTCAGGATTTGCTCGAAAAGGATCAAGGGTTAACGGAACCATTTGACGATTAGCCACGATAAAAACAATCAAAACCGCTGCGAGAATCACACCGATACTTGTTAGAAGAATACGTTTAATTATCATAAGTTTCTCACTGATTAAGACGGTCGCGTAAATCCTTGCCAGTTTTAAAAAAAGGAATCCACTTTTCTTCAACAGAAACGGCTTCACCTGTTCGTGGATTACGTCCATTACGGGCTGAGCGGCTTTTTACAGAAAAAGCTCCAAATCCACGAAGTTCAACGCGATTGCCATTTGCAAGTGCTGTTGCAATTTCCTCAAAAATAGCGTTTACAATATTCTCCACATCCCGTTGAAAAAGATGCGGGTTATGACGAGCGATAATTTGCACAAGCTCTGATTTTACCACAATAGCCTCACTTTCACACAAAAAAATTTTGTAATTGTGCACTCCATGCATATTACAATATATAAACGGATAAAAGCAAAATAAAATCAAGAAAAAACAAATTGCAAGAAACAAAATTTGAAAATACCTTCTATAAAGGGTATACAGATTAAAAATGCGGAGGATTTAAGAGATCAGGAGAGTATGTCCGTACACAATCATTATAAAGCCTTTTCAACGCGATCATCTTTTGGAGATGTTTTAAAAAAAGCATCTCGTCATTCGCGTCGCATTAGCATATTAAAAATTTTTTTACCTCTCTTAGCGTTGATTTCAGCGCTGGTTTTTTGCTGGTTTACGTTTTTCTTGGTTCCAGTTACTTCTGATTCTATGCCTTTGAATAATGGAGAAAGTGGCGTGATGAATTTGACGATGCTCAATCCAAAATTAGAAGGGTATACGCGTGCTCATGAACCTTATTGGCTTAAAGCAGAAAAGGCATTTCAAGACCATACCCACGCTGGAATGATTGGGTTGCAAAACATTACAGCTAGAGCATTTATGGGCCAACAAAGACAGGTTTTTCTTTCAGCACAAGGGGGGGGTTACGATAACATTAATGGTTTTTTACAGTTGGATAAGCCATTCACGATTACGACGAATGATGGGATGATGGTACAATTTATGTCAGCTAGTATTAACTTATCCGAGGGACAGTTAAAAACAGATCAACGTGTTAATATTCAGCAAGCCGGTTTGAATCTTGCCGCAAACGCCTTACAAATTCGAGAAAAAGGAAAAAACATATATTTCCATGGTGGTGTGCATTTAGTGCTTCAAAAGCAATAACGCAATATCAATACAAATCTTTAAAGGATATTTATAAAGAGAAGTATGTGTATATACAAACAGAAGAATTGAAATAATGAAATCGTACAAAAGATGGATAGGTGTGATGTTGGCTTTTAGCATGGGAATGTTAGGAGAAGGAGCAGTTTTAGGATATGCTGAAGTGGCCCATTTTGGAATAAGTCTATCAAGCGATAAAGAACCGGTAGAACTTCATGCAGATTCTTTGGAAATACGTGATAAAGAAGGGATAGCGCTTTTTAAGGGTGACGTTTCAGTGGTACAAGGTGAACGTCTTTTAAGAACGGCAGAATTAGTTGTTTACTACGATAAAGCATATAAAGAAATTGATAAAAACAGGAAAGATACAAAGGCATCATCTGTTTCTTTATTTGGTTCGTCGAGTATACAAAAAATGGAAGCTTTAGGAAAAGTTTATATAAAAATTGCTACGCAAGTTGCTACGGGTGATAAAGGCGTTTTTGATGGAAAGTCAAAAATGATGAGTTTGACAGGGAATCATGTTGTGTTAACTGATGGTGACAATGTGGCAACGGGGTGCAAACTAACGGCAAATATGGAAAGCGGAAAGGCTTTTTTAGAAGGTTGTGAGACGCCTAAGAAAAAAGGCCGTGTTTCTATTATTTTAAAACAAAATCAAAAGAATGGCCATTAAGATTTCATGTTTGGAATCAAAAGAAAAAAACAGACCGATAGGTATAATCTTGAAAGTGAAGCTTCAAAAAATCCCTTAAAAGGGACCTTGATTGCCAGTAATTTGATTAAAGTTTATCGAGGAAGACGAACTGTTAATGGTGTTTCTTTTGGCATTCGTACGGGAGAAGCCGTTGGCATTTTAGGGCCCAATGGGGCAGGTAAAACAACTTGTTTTTATATGGTGACAGGGCTTATAAAATCTGATGGAGGATCCATTAAAATTGATGGATTTGATATTACGCATCTTCCGATGTATCGACGTGCGCGTTTAGGTATTGGATATCTTCCACAGGAAGCGTCTATTTTTCGTGGTCTTTCAGTAGAAAATAACATTAAAGCTGTTTTAGAGGTCGTTGAAAAAGATCGCCTTAAACAACGTGAAGAGTTAGATAGCCTTTTACATGAATTTAAAATTGATCATTTACGTAAAATGTCTGCACTTTCGTTATCTGGAGGTGAACGTCGGCGACTTGAAATTGCGCGCGCTTTAGCTTCTCGTCCCCATTTTATGTTACTTGATGAACCATTTGCAGGAATTGATCCTATCGCTATTTTCGATATTCAACAACTTATTCGTCATTTAACGAGGCGTGGCATTGGTATTTTAATAACGGATCATAATGTGCGTGAGACATTAGGGCTTGTCGATCGCGCTTATATTATTCATACAGGGCGGGTGTTAGTTCACGGTTGTCCTAACGATATTATCAACAACGTTGATGTACGCAGAATTTATTTGGGAAATCAGTTTTCTCTTTGATTTTACAGCTTTCACGAGTTTCCATTTAAGTTTAACCAAACATTATTACTGAAAATCTCCTTATTTATGCCAAAACTTCTTTTATGACTATAACCTTAATGTTGTTATTGAGTGGTGAAAAAGGCTTCATCATTAGAGGTTAGTCTGTTGTTTTATAAGTTTAGCTTACTCATAATTGTATCATAGAAAAGATATCACTAGATTAACGTGATAATGAGTGATAAACGAAGCGCTCAATAAATGCGTGTGTTATTGAAAGGTAAGAGATATTTATCATATTTTTCTCTGTCGAATCAAATCATATATCGATGATGCTGTTTTAGGTATTTTGATGGGAGCACCGGTTTATATATTGCGGTTATTCAATAGGAGTTGTCGTATTTTATTGGTTTATATGGCCTATTTGAAAATAGGAGCTTGGCTACAGATATCAGGCTAAATCTATAAATCTTTTAAAATAATCATTAAATTTCTAAAAATCTTTATATTCTTGTTATAAGTCGATGTTCAAGCTATACAGTAATTTTCAAAGTAAAGGTCCATTTTGCTCAGTATGCTTTTCATCTTAATTTAAGGGCTCATTTTTAAAGAAAGAAAAACTCTGATGGCGGATTATACATCAACTCTTATGACAAGTTTAATAAATTTATGAATAATGGCCTTTTCTAGAGTCGTAAGGAAATTAACTTTATGAACAACTTCATTTCTTTGGTTTCTTATGCCGTTAATGATGATCCGAATAATATTTATTGTTGTTTTAGAAGTGATATGAGATGTATTGAGCCATCACCCATTATAAATTGAAAAGTAAAAACACATGCGATGTTGCGAAAAGTGAAAGAACATTAAGTATCTATAGCGTTTATAGGTTTATTGATGAGCATTTTAGCGTGTAAGAGGAAAATTAAAGTATGAATTTGAGTGAGTTAATAGCACCGGAAGCGATCATTCCGGCTCTTAATGCTAATTCGAAAAAACAAGTTCTGCAAATTTTAGCCGAAAAAGCTTCCAAGCTAACAGGTCTTAGTGAGCATGTGATTTTTGATGTTGTTTTACAACGCGAGAAGCTTGGTTCAACGGGTTTGGGTGGAGGTATTGCGATTCCTCATGGAAAATTACCTGATATTAATCGGATCATTGGTATATTTGCACGTCTTGAAAGTCCTGTTGATTTTGAAGCTCTTGACGACGAACCTATAGATCTCGTTTTTCTCCTTTTAGCACCTGAAAATGCTGGTGCAGATCACTTAAAAGCTTTATCACAGATCGCACGTGTTTTGCGTCACACTGATGTTGTACAAAAGTTGCGCAGTACGCATAATGCCAATGCGCTTTATTCTTTATTGATTCAGACTTCAGAATCAAATGCAGCTTAAAAGTTATTATGAGCGTATAAATTGCGAGGTATGCACTACAGAGCGTAGGAAATAATATAATTTGCATCTTAAGACTAATAACAAAAGGTTATGTCATGAGATTTAAGAAAATCACTTCTAAGTGAACCTTCTTTTTAAAGAGCAAGCAACAAAAACGAAGGGCTTGTCCTTTCTTGTTCTCGTATATTAAAGCATCTAATTATTATGTTCGTGGATTCTTTTATCCTGTTATACTGTAAAAACACTATCATTTGAGATATGGTGAGATAAATTCTGTAAGTCTTCTTAATATATTAAGTGCTTTAGAGTGCGTGGTAAATATTTTTAAGCAGGACTTGTTTTTAGAGCCTTTAGTTAAGTGAATCACATGAGTGGGAAGAAAAGAGGAGACCGCTCGACAAGAATCCAAACTTTTTCAGTCCAGATTGGATTAAGAATCTTCGTCCTTTGAAAGCGGGAAAGAAATCAACAGAAAAGTTTATTTGTGCATTGAATTTTTTTGTAAGTTGAGTTTGAGTGTTTAGGGATAATATTTTAATGCTCAAGAAGAAATAAGAGATATATTGTATCTTCAGTATAGCAAGATATTGATTTTAAATATAATTCACTATTTCGCATGTTGGATGAGAGATCCGAATATTGTAAAATTCTCTCATTCCAAACTTGTTTATGTTGAATCAATCAAAACCATTTCCTTGCACGTTGTAAACGGAATTAGCGTGTGGATAAAAACTGTACAAGAAAGGGGTAAAAATGCTTCCTATGAATCGTCTCAAGTATCGAGAGTTGTAGCAAAACATTGGGAGCTGGAAAATAGTGTTATGGTGCCAGCTTTCTTCTTCACAAGTGGAGAGATCAACTATTTTATAGATATGATTTAGATGTCTGCTGTTGTATAGAGCTCATGCTAAAGAACAATTTTGTACGGTAAGAATGAAAATTATACCTTTAGGTTGGGTGAAAGAGTTTTTATGTATAGGAAGATTTATTTAAGTGTCTTTAATTGATTAAAATATTGTTTAAAAAACGGTAATGTTAGAACTGCTATAGAAAAAATTTTTATATTTCTTTTTATAAATTACTTAGAAATAAGATAAGGAGACTTTCCCAAAGAATTCTTAAGAAGTTTTTTATAACAGAAAGAAAAATATCGTCTAATACATTAAAATAATACGATTAAGCTATTATAAGCTACTAAAATCATTTTAGAAATTAATAATTGGATATGAAATATATAAGGAAATAAGATCAAAAGAAACAAAGTTGTATGTGATTATTGAGATAGAATCTAAATTCTTTATGTTTTATTATTAATATCTTGATAATATTTTATTATTTTTACAAGGTCTTTTGAAGATTGAGAAAAAGTGTTATCGGGACGATATTGAATACGAAATATGAATGCACTATAATGAGTAAAAGATGGAGTATTTTGCGAACATAAATGTATTGAATGCATAAAGTCGAGAAGTGATATTCGTAAGGCGATTAAGCTTTTTTGCGGGGAGTCCGGGGTGTATTTTCAAAATTTTGCATCAGATTGCTTGTGATATAAAGAGTATGGTTTATTTCTTAACAGAGTGATGGTATATTTTTATCTCGTTTTGAAGTTCTATAGCTTAAAGAAATCGTTTTTTATACAAAAACGAAATAAGTAGCGTAAAATGGAGATATTATTTTTTAATGTGGTTATTGAATAAGAAGTTTATGTTTTGGTAACGATTAAAAGGTCACAATGAAACGTAGAAATCTATTTTGATTAGTGTGAAAATATTTCGCTTATTGAAGGAATTAGGACAATAACACATGAATATCGAGGAGTTTTTGTTGAATTTTTCTAATGAAGAAAATCTTGTTAGAGACTAAAGAAGTGAGCTAAATGAAGATGTTTGAGAAGACTGTTATTGCTGCATCTGTAATGGTTTTTGTTACAGCGGGAGTGGCATATGCACAAACGCCAAGCCGTTTAAATCAATTTGAAGCGTGGGGAGCCTATTCTTATAAATCGCCCAAAAATACGATTTGCTATGTGTTATCGGTACCTTTGAAGGCTCTTCCAACGACAGTTAATCATGGTGATAACTTTTTCTTGGTTACCAAGCGTTCTCATTCACCTATTTCGTTTGAACCGCAGTTTATGGCTGGTTATACCCTTCAAGAAGGGTCGAGAGTGACAGTGACCATTGGAGGTAAGGACTTTGATTTTTTCACGAAAGATTCCTCAGCTTGGCTGGCGTCATCAGAGCTAGAAAAGCAACTTGTTTCTGCTATGCGTGCTGGAAGCAATATGACAGTGCAAGCGATATCAAAACGAGGAACGCATACCACTTATACTTATTCCTTAAAAGGGGTCACTGCTGCATTAAATGCAGCTCAAAAGTGCCATTAAGGTTTCGATAACTCTAAAATAGTGATGTGAATTGGAAAGCAATGGCCATTTCTTATGACCTTAGACCAGTTGGTTCATGTTTTGCACGAAAAACAGATAATGTGGTCGTGAAGGAGAGTTCTAAGCTCTCTTTAATTGGTTTGTCGCAAGATGAAATGATGCAAGCTTTAAAGACAGTTAGTGTACCAGAGCATCAAACGCGTATGCGTGTGCGTCAGCTTTGGCATTGGCTTTATGTGCGTGGTGTTTCAAATTTTGATGATATGCTGAATATTTCTAAAGCAATGCAAGAAACACTTAAGTGTCATTTCTCCATTGCGCGCCCAGAAATTGTTGGAGAACAAATATCAAAAGATGGTACGCGTAAATGGCTCTTACGTTTTCCTGCACGTGGAGCTGGAAGGCCTGTTGAAATTGAAACGGTTTATATCCCTGAAGAAGGACGTGGTACTTTATGTCTTTCATCGCAAGTAGGGTGTACGTTAACCTGCTCTTTTTGCCATACGGGAACGCAGATGCTTGTTCGTAATCTGACCGCAGAAGAAATTTTGGCACAATTATTGGTTGCACGTGATTGTTTGGGTGATTTTCCTGATAAGAATACCCCTGATGGAGCAATTGTTCCCATTGAAGGACGAAAAATTACCAATATTGTTATGATGGGAATGGGAGAACCTCTTTATAATTTTGAAGCTGTTAAAAAAGCTTTATTGATTGCCTCTGATGGCGATGGACTTTCTTTATCAAAACGTCGAATTACGCTTTCAACTAGTGGGGTTGTTCCTGGAATTATCCGAACTGGAGAAGAAATTGGTGTTATGTTAGCAATTTCACTCCACGCAGTACATGATACACTAAGGGATATGCTTGTTCCCATTAATAAAAAATATCCGCTTGCTTTACTAATGGAGGCTTGCCGTAATTATCCTGGTCTTTCCAATGCAAAACGAATCACATTTGAATATGTTATGCTGAAAGATATCAATGATAGTTTAGATGATGCTAAGCGATTGATTCAGTTATTGAAAGGGATTCCTGCTAAGATTAATTTAATCCCTTTTAATCCGTGGCCAGGGAGTAATTATCAGTGCTCTGATTGGGAGCAAATCGAGCGTTTTGCTGATGTCGTTAATCAAGCGGGCTATGCTTCTCCTATTCGGATACCGCGTGGACGCGATATTTTAGCTGCATGTGGACAGCTTAAATCGGCTTCAGAGCGCTTACGTAAATCTGAACGTTTACGACTTGAAAATGCTATTGGTCATTAGTTAACGTAATTTTCAGCTATATCAAGGCCTATACTTTTTTGTTTGTAATTTAATATCCAAACCTCATGCGATGGCATATGTGAGACAGATACTAAGATGGATAAGTGCTAGACGAACAGTTTCAGCGTTTATATGCTAAATGGGGTAAGATATTGTCTATAGTCTCGTTTGTATAATCTCTGAAATTAAGAAGGAAGCCTAATTTAGAGGGAATATGAGGTCTTAAGGATTATAACTAATTTTTACCTTATTATCATACTCTTTAATTCGGTTTTATGTCTTTTAAAAGCATCTACGGTAATATATTTTAAAAAGTGGAGATTGTGCAGTGCCTCATGTTTTTGTTTATTATTTTCTTAAATAAGATCACGCATCACAAGCAAAACAGAGGATCTAAAATATAAATACCATTGAGTTATCCATTGATATGTTTTTTAAGTATCTCTTAGTGCACTCTTCATATCACGATAATGCTTGTGAGGAGTATAACAAAAAGCTTCTGTGAAATGTATTGTACTCCTACACCTTTATGTTTAATAAAGGTGTAAATTGGTACTACCATTCTATTTTTTAGCTCCCAATGTTGTAACAGCTTTTAGCACTTGAGATGGTTCATAAGAGGTGTTTTTATTCTTTTCTTAGATAGTTTTTATCCATACGAAAACTCCAGCTTCTCTTGTGATGTACAAAGGAAAGGTATTGTTTTTTTATTTAAATTAAAAGCGATACATTACACTTATAAATCAATGTTTTGTAACCACAAGGAGATGGAGGGCAAAGCTGGTAAAAGTACCAGCAATAAGCCAGTCGAGAAAGCGAATATAAAGAGGGTTCTTTTTGAGAGTTTTGGTAAGTTTATGCGCTGTAAAAACGATTGCAATTGTAATGGGGAAAGAAATAGGAATATAAGAGAGTCCTAAAAAGAGTAATTTTTGTGTTGCCATAGGATCATTCGCATTGATAAATTGTGGTAAGAATGTCGCGTTAAAGAGTATAACTTTAGGATTGAGAAGATTAATTCCAATACCAGCAAGATAGTTACGTTTAGCGCTTTGAGATTTAGAAGATGTCTGTTCAAAGGAAAAATTGGGGTTTCTCCGTAACGCTTGAAAGGAAAACCATAAAAGATAAAAGGCGCCAACAATTTTCAGAAGAACAAAAGTATGTGGTGCAGCAAAAATAAGCGCTGATAAGCCAAGTGCTACAGCCGTAACCTGAATGGCAAATCCTGTTGCACTACCCAAGGCGCACATAATTCCAGCTTTTTTGCTTTGTGTAATGGTTCGTCCTACAGAAAGCATCATATCTGGTCCTGGAATAAGTGCTAAAATCAACGATGCTAAAGCAAATTGTACAACAATAGACCACTCCGGTAGAAATGACACGTAAATCTCCTTTTGTTTTTAAGCAGTGTTCACTATTTATACTTTGAGGCACCTTTATTTACGCTTTTTGCGTCTTTTTAATGTTGCTTAAAAAGAATTTATTTTTATATTTCTTGCATCGTTTTGATTTTTGGGTAGAAATAAAAAAGTAGCTCATATAGAACGTTAAAATGAAAAAGTGGCAAAATATTAGAAAAGTTGTTTTGGCTTATTCAGGTGGATTGGATACGTCAATTATTCTTAAATGGTTGCAAAGTGCGCTAGGTGTTGAAGTTGTAACTTTTACAGCAGATTTGGGGCAGGGGGAAGAGCTAGAACTTGCTCGTCGTAAAGCTGAAATGCTAGGTGTTAAAGAGATCTACATTGAAGATTTGCGCGAAGAATTTGTGCGTGATTTTGTGTTTCCGATGTTTCGAGCCAATACCGTTTATGAGGGGACTTATCTTTTAGGAACATCAATTGCACGTCCACTTATTTCAAAACGCCTTATTGAAATTGCTGAGGAAACAGGGGCAGATGCCATTGCTCATGGAGCAACAGGAAAAGGCAATGATCAGGTACGCTTTGAGCTTTCCGCTTATGCGCTTAATCCTGATATAAAGATTATTGCTCCATGGCGTGATTGGGATTTTAAGAGTCGGACAGATCTCTTTGAATTTGCTCGTATTCATCAAATTCCTGTAGAAAAAGATAAGCAAGGTGAAGCGCCTTTTTCAGTGGATGCAAATTTATTGCATTCTTCATCAGAAGGAAAGATTTTAGAAGATCCAGCACTTCCTGCTCCTGAATATGTCCATATGCGTACTCTTTCGCCGGAAGATGCTCCAGATCAAGCAACCAGAATTACTCTTGGCTTTAAAAAAGGCGATGCTGTTTCAATCAATGGAAAAAATTTATCTCCTGCAACTTTACTTGCAGAATTAAATCGTTACGGGTGCGATAATGGTATTGGTCGGTTAGATTTGGTAGAAAATCGCTTTGTGGGTATGAAATCGCGGGGTATTTATGAAACACCAGGTGGAACCATTCTTTTGACGGCTCACAGAGCTATAGAATCTTTAACGTTAGATCGTGGCGCAGCTCATTTAAAAGATGAGTTGATGCCACGTTATGCAGAACTCATTTATTATGGATTTTGGTTTTCGCCGGAACGTAAGATGTTGCAGGCAGCTATTGATTTATCTCAAGAACATGTTGAAGGTGAAGTCACGTTAAAGCTTTATAAGGGGAATGTAATTATTGAAGGGCGCCAAAGTAAGAAATCACTTTATTCCAGTGAGTTAGTAACTTTCGAGGATGATCAAGGTGTTTATGATCAAAGAGATGCAACTGGTTTTATTAAATTAAATGCTCTACGTTTGCGTACATTAGCAATGCATCATCAAGGTGATAAAGAAAAGAAATAGAAAGTTACGGTGACAAGTGTAAAGTAGGTGCAGTGCTTTTGTATGAAATGCCTAGTTTAAGCATTTTTTCTGTTGGTTTTTACCGTTCTTTCGTTCAATACTAGAAGCTTATCTTTTGCGCTAATAAATATAATAAGCAAAACCCATGACAATAATAGCAATGAAGGCTTCGATAATCAAAACAAGTCAATTTTGCTTTATAATATTGAATGTTTTTGATTTTTATCAGAACAGAATATGTTTATAACGAGGGCGGTTTTTGTATTGTGGCTTAGAGTATAAAGAAATTTTCATCTTTTTGCTTGCTATTATTGACGAATAAATTCAAGAACCATACACCCTATTTTGAAAGAGTGTAATTTTTAGGATAAATAATGATGCGTGATCAGTGTGATACCCTCAACCTTACGCCTGAATTAAAAGATGCAGCTTCTCAATCGAGAACTTGGCCATTTGAAGAAGCACGTAAGATTATCAAACGGTATGAAAAAACGGGTTATCCAGACAGTCTGATATTTGAAACAGGTTATGGCCCTTCTGGTTTACCGCATATTGGAACTTTTGGGGAAGTTGCACGTACAACCATGGTGCGTCATGCATTTCATATTCTCACGGAGAATAAAGTAAAAACAAAATTACTTTGTTTTTCTGATGATATGGATGGTTTGCGCAAGGTTCCTGAGAATGTGCCTGATCGCGAGAGGATGGAACATTATCTTGGTCAACCGTTGAGCCGTGTACCCGACCCTTTTGGAGATGATTATCCTTCTTTTGGAGCGGCAAATAATGCGCGGTTACGGGCTTTCCTTGATCGTTTTGGTTTTGATTATGAATTTGCAAGTGCTACGGATTATTACAATTCCGGTCGTTTTGATGAAACACTTTTAAAAATCCTTGCTTGTTATGACAAGGTTATGGCAATTATTTTACCAACATTAGGTGAAGAACGGCAAGCGACCTATTCACTCTTTCTACCGATTTCTCCTTTTTCTGGAAAAGTATTACAGGTACCGATGATTGCGCGTAATGTTGAAAAAGGGACTGTCACTTATATTGAACCTGAAACAGGAGAAACCATAGAAACAGAGGTTACAGGGGGCAAAGTTAAGTGTCAGTGGAAGGTAGATTGGGCAATGCGTTGGACAGCACTTAGCATTGATTATGAAATGGCCGGAAAAGACCTTATCGATTCCACAAATCTTTCTTCTAAAATTTGTAAAGTATTAGGTGGAAAGCCCCCAGAAGGATTCAACTATGAGCTCTTTTTAGATGAGAAAGGGCAGAAAATTTCCAAATCCAAGGGAAATGGCTTAACCATTGATGAATGGCTTACTTATGCCCCAACAGAGAGTTTAGGGCTTTATATGTTTTCAAAACCTAAAACAGCAAAAAGGCTTTATTTTGATGTTATTCCTAAAGCTGTGGATGAATATTATGCTCATCTTTCTGCTTATGGTCGTCAAAGTTGGCAAGAACGGCTTAGTAATCCTGTATGGCATATTCATAATGGTTGTCCACCGCAGGTTGATTTGCCTGTATCCTTTGCGATGCTTTTAAATTTAGTAAGTGCTTCAAATGCGGAGAATGCAGAAGTTCTTTGGGGTTTTATTTCTCGTTACGCTAAAGGAGCAAATGCACAAACTTATCCAGAACTTGATCAATTGGTGAAGTTTGCCATTAAATATTTTGATGTTTTTGTTAAACCAAACAAGAAATTTCGTATACCAGATGATAGCGAACGAGCAACATTAGCACAAATTGATGAAAAATTAGCTCATTTACCTGAAACTGTTGATGGCAACATATTACAAAATATGCTTCTTGATGTTGCACGGTTAACGGAACGCTATCAAGATCATAGCAAAAAAAGCCCTGAAGGTGGGCCTGGTGTTTCCAATGTTTTTTTTCAAATGTTGTATGAAGTTCTTCTTGGACAAGAGCGAGGTCCACGATGGGGATCATTTATAGCGCTTTATGGGATTAGTGAAATGCGTGCACTGATTGCTGAAACACTTGCACGACCTATGGAGGAATAATGGAACGAAGAGTGCAGGAAGTAAAGCGACGCCGTACATTTGCAATTATTGCTCACCCAGATGCGGGGAAAACAACATTAACAGAAAAGCTTTTATTGTTTGGTGGTGCTATTCAACTTGCAGGAGAAGTAAAAGCCAAAAAAGATCGTATTCAAACCCGTTCTGACTGGATGAATATTGAGCGTGATCGTGGTATTTCCGTTGTGACTTCGGTGATGACGTTTGAATATGAAAATCATATTTTTAATCTCCTAGATACCCCAGGCCATGAAGATTTTGCAGACGATACTTATCGCACGCTTACAGCTGTTGATAGTGCTATCATGGTATTGGATGGGGCCCGCGGGATTGAGCCTAGAACACTAAAACTGTTTGAAGTATGTCGGATGCGGGATATTCCTATTGTTACTTTTATCAATAAAATGGATCGTGAGGCACGTGATCCTATAGAGCTTTTAGATGAAATTGAAGAAAAGCTTGCTCTTGATACCGCCCCTATAACATGGCCCATTGGGACGGGTAAAGATTTTGTTGGTACCTATGACCTTCATCATAATCGTTTTCGTCAAAAAGATGATGAGATAACACAGCAAATAGTTTCAAATCCCAGAGAGATTTTCCATTTACTCCCTGAATATCAACGTTCCACTTTTATTGAAGGGGTAGAACTTGCTCAAAGTGTTTGCAAGAATTTTGATCTTCAAGCTTTCCGTGAAGGTCATATGACTCCGGTTTATTTTGGTTCAGCTTTACGAAATTTTGGTGTTCGTGATTTGATCAATGCACTTATTGATTTTGGTCAAAGTCCTCGTGATCAAAGTGCAGATCAGCGCAATATCATAGCAACTGAACCTAAAATGACGGGATTTGTTTTTAAAATTCAAGCGAATATGGATCCTAATCATCGTGATCGTATTGCATTTTTTCGGGTATGTTCGGGAACACTTGAACGTGGTATGAAAACAAAGTTGGTCCGAACAGGAAAACCGATGACACTTTCGGCTCCACAATTTTTCTTTGCGCGTTCGCGCCAAATTGCTGATCAAGCCTATGCTGGTGATATCGTAGGGATTCCTAATCATGGAACATTGCGTATCGGCGATACTTTGACTGAAGGAGAAGATATCCTCTTTAAGGGAGTACCAAATTTTGCACCAGAGATTTTGCGTCGTGTTTGTTTAGGCGATCCAATGAAAGCAAAAAAGCTCAAAGAAGCTTTGCAACAAATGGCTGAAGAAGGGGTTGTACAATTGTTTATTCCTGATGATGGGTCGCCTTCTCTCATTGGTGTTATTGGTGCTTTGCAAATTGATGTCTTAAAAGAACGATTAAAAATAGAATATTCTTTGCCAGTGAATTTTGAGTCTGCGCGCTTTAATTTATGCCGTTGGATTTCAGCGCAGAGCAAAGATGAGTTGCAAAAGTTTCTCAGCAATCACCGTTCTGCTATTGCGTATGATTTAGAAGGTGATCCAGTTTTTTTAGCGGAGAACCATTTTTCATTAAATTATGAAGCAGAAAGAGCTCCTAAGATAAAATTTTCTACTTTTAAAGATTATCAAGTAAGCTTTTAATGTAAAGAAGAATTTTTTATGTAACAATTTGGTTGATAATGATTTTTCATATTGAGTTGAGGATCTGAATATTGTTATTTTTTCTGAAAACAAAAGGAGTATGTAAAGAACACTTTCAGATTGCACTGTATAAAGAATACGGTAAATTTATTTATTAATATTCAATAAGTTATAATATATTTGTAATTGTAACGTCTTTTAAAATTTTGATATATTTTTTCACAATAGCTTAAGACAAGGTCATATATTTCAGTATTTTGAATGTCAGCTAAAAATCTCCTGTATAAATAGAGCTTTTCAGTTTTTTCTTGTATGAAAATTGTATACAGTCAAAATAATACAAATAATCAATAAGCTAAAATTTGTTATCCCAAATATGAGATCATATGACCCATAAACCGCATGTTTTTTCTATTTCTCTGGGAACTGCTTTTTTGCCTCACTTTGTTGATGCACTACTCTCTGGTAGCCTTATTGATAATTTCGCTTCAAGTGGAGACATTCAAACTGCCCTTGCCGATAGCCTTATTTATGTTCCGACACGTCGTGCTGCTCGCGCTTTACGTTTAGCTTTTGTTGAAAGAAGCGATACACAATCAACTTTCTTACCAACCATTCGTGCTCTAGGAGATGTCGATGAAGACAGTTTCCTTTTTGTTGAAAATCATACCAGCGCTCTGAATCCACCCATTGGAAAAAGTGAACGCTTACTGCTTTTAGCGCGCCTTATTCGCCCATGGCGTGAAAATTTACCTGCGCATCTGCGTGCCATGTTTGGTACAGAAGATGTGCTTATTCCGGCTCATAGTGCTGATGCGATTTGGCTTGCTCAGGATTTAGCGCATTTGATGGATGAAATTGAAACAGAAGGAGCAGATTGGTCGAAGCTTAAAGATATTGCACCTGACATGATCGCTGAATGGTGGCAAATAACGCTCGACTTTCTGACTATTGTTACGCAAAATTGGCCACAAATCTTGACCGAAAGGCAACGAAGCAATCCCGCTGAATGGCGTAATCAAGCACTCACAATGCATGCAGAGACTTTGCGATGCACGCAGCCTGATAAACCTATCATTGCTGCTGGTGTGTCGGGTTCTATGCCCGCAGTTTCTCATCTTTTAAAGGTTATAGCTTCTCTGCCCAAAGGGGCTGTTGTTCTTCCTGGTCTTGATCTCCATATGGATGAAGAACAATGGAATGCATTAAGCACAAGCAATAAAGAAAAAACAGCTTGCGATTTTTTTGATCCTGCAGAAAATGTTTTTAGCCATCCTCAATATCATTTAAAAAAACTTCTTTCTCTCATGGAGTGTCAACGTCATCATGTTTGCGAAATTGGCCAACAGAGCAGCACAAAGAAAAGAAGAATGGCTCTTTTATCAGAAGCACTCCGACCAGCTTCTACGACAGATAAATGGATACAAATTGTCCGTGATGATTATGAAAATCTTTGTGCAGATTGGTCATTTATTGAAGCTATAAATGAACGTGAAGAAGCTCTCGCTATAGCTGTTACCTTACGCAAAGCTATTGAAGAACCTCAAAAAACTGCGGCTCTTATTACAAATGACCGTAATTTAGCACGCCGTGTTGCCGTGGAATTACAGCGATTTGGAATTGAAGCAAATGATTCAGGCGGAATACCACTTGCACAAACATTGCCTGTAACTCTCTTACGACTTATCTTAGAAAATGTATTGCAACCTGATGATCCCAT
Source organism: Bartonella sp. AA83SXKL (assembly GCF_042196965.1). Taxonomy (NCBI): domain Bacteria; kingdom Pseudomonadati; phylum Pseudomonadota; class Alphaproteobacteria; order Hyphomicrobiales; family Bartonellaceae; genus Bartonella; species Bartonella sp. AA83SXKL. Next base: position 186,108 of record NZ_JBHIRG010000001.1, on the reverse strand, counting down.
TGCTTTTCTTTCTCTTCTTAAACATCCCCTTACAACACTCCAACAAAATCGTCATCGTTTACGGGAAATGGCAGAAAATTTTGAACTTTTTGTTCTTCGAGGGAATACAGGGCGCATCAATCTTTGCGAGTGTGATCAATTTCTTGAAAAATGGATTGAAACATACTTTCATAATAGTTCTGAAATCAACGCTCTTGATCAGCAGAAATGTGAAGAAGCACGTTTCCTTTGTCATCTTTTGAGGACAGCTGTTGAACCTTTAACATCTCTTATGAAACAAGAGAAAGAATGCACCATCAACGAAGCTGCGATAGCAACTGTTGAAGTTTTTGAAAATTTTGGTCGCAATGAGGATAATTCTCTTGCACATCTTTATCAACACGAAGCAGGACAAGCCCTATCAAAGTTTTTACGTGAATTGGTCAGTGATCAATCAGGATTAACATTTCATCTTTGTGAATGGCCTGCTATGTTTTCTGCTATAATAGCAACTCGTTCCGTTGCACCTTCGCCTGGAGGACATCCACGTTTATTCATCTGGGGTACTTTGGAATCGCGTTTGCAAACGGTTGATACAGTGGTCATCGGCGGTCTTAATGAAGGGTCATGGCCGATATCAACCCGAAATGATGCTTTTTTATCGCGACCGATGAAAATGATGTTAACTCTGGAACCACCAGAGCAGCGTATTGGTCTTTCTGCGCATGATTTTCAATGGGCAATGGGAATGGATAAAGTGGTGATGAGTCGCGCATTGCGCGTTAATCATACGCCTTCCATTCCTTCACGCTGGCTACAACGCATGGAAACAGTTGTAGGAAAACAGGTTTGGGAACAAATCCGTGAACGAGGTGAAATACTACGCCATTGGGCAAAGATACTTGATCATACAAGCATAACTTCTGAGGTGGAACGTCCTTGCCCTTCTCCACCTCTTGATATACGCCCGCGCCATTTTTCAGTCACTGAAATAGAAACATTGCGATATGATCCCTATGCTATTTATGCCAAAAAAATCTTAAGGCTCAAACCACTTAAAGAACTTATTCATGATCCTAGCGCTTCAGAACGTGGAATACTTTATCACGCTATTCTTGCGGCTTTTTGTACACAAATGAAAAATCCAAATGATGCAAATGCACTCAACGTACTGCTTTCTATTGGACGTAAAGAATTTGATAAATTCAACTTTCCACCCGATATTGAAGTAATTTGGTGGAATAGTTTTGAAAATCTTGCTCCACGCTTTATTCAATGGGAACAAAGTTTAGGACTGCGAGAGCGATATTCGGAAGTGGTATCACAAAAAATCCCTATAGGAACAACAGGGGTAACCCTTTCAGGACGTGCTGATCGTCTTGATGTTTTGCCAGATAAAACGGTTGAAATTCTAGATTTCAAAACCGGAACGCCTCCTTTATCAAAACAAGTTCGTGAATTATTATTTCCGCAATTGGCTTTAGAAACAGCTTTGCTCATACAAGGGGGCTTCCCAGATTTTCAAGATTTTACACCTTCAAATTTATTTTACATTCCCCTTAACAAAAAAGGTGAAATTAAATCCCAATCAATTCTTTTAAAGAAAAAAGACGGAAAAACTTATCTAAGTGCTGTTGATCTTGCTGAAAATGCATGGGAAAATCTTATCGCACTCATAATTTATTATCAAAATCCACAACAAGGCTATCTCTCACATGCTGTCCCCATGTCAAAACGATATGAAGGTGACTACGACCATTTGGCTCGGTTGTGGGAATGGTCAAGTGGTTTTCATAAAGAAGAGTAATCATGACGTTTTTTTCTATTCCTGAAGCCGCTCTTGATGCACAAGCAACAGCAACACATCCCCAAAAAAACGTGTGGGTTTCTGCAAATGCTGGATCTGGAAAAACCCACGTTTTAAGTGAACGTGTTATCCGTTTGCTTTTAAACGGTACGCCTCCAGCACGTATTTTATGCCTTACTTATACAAGAGCTGCTGCTGCTGTTATGCAATCACGAATTTTTCGCACGCTTTCCAGTTGGAATGAGCTCGATGATGCACAGCTGCAAGAAACCTTAACACGGTTTGAAAAAAAAACTGTTAATGCGCAAAAACTAACTTATGCACGGCAACTCTTTGCGCGTGCCCTCGAAACGCCTGGTGGCTTAAAAATCCAAACGATTCATGCTTTTTGTGAATCTCTCTTGCATCAATTTATGTTAGAAGCCAATATTGCAGGGCATTTTGAACTTCCCGATGATATCAGTCGAAAAAAATTACGACAAGAATCTCGTCGTCAACTTTTAGCTCGTCGTGATGTACAACCTGCTTTGCAACAGTTACTTCAAGTTATTAGCGAACATACTTTTAACCAATTGCTCTATGAGGCAGTTGAAAAGCAACATAAATTGTCTGATTTTTTATCTTCTCTTTTATCTGAAAATGGAGAAGAAAAATTGCGCGCGCTTTTTAACTTAGCGCCCAATGAAACAAATCAATATCTTCTGGAACAAATTAAACAAACAGCGCGCCTTCCTCTTTATGCTCTTAAGCATTGTGAAACCAATGGTAATCAAAGCTTTAAGGATATGGTGGCAAAACTTTCCCAATTAGAAAAGGTGCATGATGAGACAAATATTCTCAATCTTATTTCTGATGTTTATTTTACAACAAAAGGTGAGCCGCGTAATTTTTCACATTTATCTCATAAAAAATCAGACGAAATTTGGCCTTTTATTCAACAAATGCTTGAAGATAAACAAAACAAGCTTTCTGTTCTTTTAGAAAAATATCAATGCGCAAAGGTTGCCACCCTCAATATGGCTGCTTTTCAGCTCTGTACTATTTATCTCAAAATTTATAAGAATCTAAAAAAGTCCAATGGCTTCTTAGACTTTGATGACCTTATTGAGCGTACACTTCATTTGTTACAGCGCAAAGGTGCAAGCCAATGGGTGCACTATAAACTTGATCAGGGACTTGATCATATTCTACTTGATGAAGCACAAGACACCAACCCTGAGCAATGGCAAATTATTCAACTGTTGGCACAGGAATTTTTTTCAGGGTATAGCCAACGAACAAACATACGGACTCTTTTTGCTGTTGGAGATGAAAAGCAATCTATTTATTCTTTTCAAGGCGCTGCTCCAGAAAATTTTGCTGCAAATGGACGAATTATTCAAAAAAAAGTGCAACAAACAAATCAACAATTTGAAAAAATACAACTGCATTATTCTTTTCGCTCTACAGAAGATGTTCTTAAAAGTGTTGATCTTGTTTTTGAAACACCAGAAAACTATAAAGGGCTTTCGGCAGAAAATACAAAAACGGTGCATGAAGCTATCCGTATTCACAGTCCCGGTGAAGTTGTTATATGGGATGCCATTTCCAAAGAAACGAGTGACTTTCCTCAAGATTGGCATACAACTGTTAATCATTTAGATACACCTGAAGTTCGTTTAGCAGAAAAAATTGCTGAAACGATTGCCGACTGGTTACAAAAAGGCGAAATGCTTCCAGCAAAAGGACGCTTAATACGTGCAAGTGATATTATGATCTTGGTCCGTAAACGTGATCAATTTGTCTCAGCTCTTTCCCGTGCTCTTAAACACCGTAATATTCCCGTAGCAGGGGCTGATCGTTTACAGCTTACCAAACATATTAGTATCCGTGATTTAATGGCGCTTGCGCGTTTTGTTTTGCAGCCACAAGATGATCTTTCTCTTGCTTGTGTTTTAAAAAGCCCACTTTTTGCTCTTAGTGAAGAGGAACTCTATCAGCTTGCCGTACACCGCACCGGCTCTCTTTGGCAAAGTCTGTGCGCGCATATATCATCGCAGGTATCTTTTAAAGATGCTTTTGAAAAGCTAAACCATTATCGCGCTTTAGTGGATAAAATACCAGTTTTTGAATTCTATAGCTATATTCTGAACAATGATAAGGGACGACAAAAAATTCTGTCTCGTTTAGGATCTGAAGCAAATGATGTGCTCGATGCTTTTATGGATTATACGCTCACTATTCAAAAAACAGGATTACCAGGATTACAAGCTTTTTTAGAAACATTAAGTGCAAGCGAACCAGAAATTAAACGTGAATTTGAACAAAGTAATGAAGAAATTCGTATCATGACTGTTCATGCTGCAAAAGGACTAGAGGCTGCTGTTGTGTTTTTAGTCGATCCTGGTAGTGCGATTTGGCATCCTCAGCATGCGCCTCACTTGCTTAAAGTTCCTTTAAACAATGCACAATGGAACGGAAAACAAGCCTTTATTTGGCATCCCAATGAAAAGTTTGATACAAAACTCTCTAAACAAGCAATTTCATATTTAAAAGAGCGTGCAGAAGAAGAATATAGGCGTCTTCTTTATGTAGGAATGACACGCGCTGAAGATCGCTTGTTTATTTGTGGGTATAAAGGTCCGAAAACGCCATCTCATACATGGTTACAACTCGTAAAAAAAGCCCTCGAACCGCATGCCCTTGCTATAAAAGATTCTTCGGAAGATATTGCAGCTTGGCGTTATTGCATTACACCTGCTTCTTCTGCTTCTATAAACTCAAAAGTTCCTTCCGCTGAATGCCAAACCTTACCACCTTTGCCTGCTTTTTTCTCTCATAAAGTACCAGCAGAACCAGTGTTACCAAAACCGTTAAAACCGTCAGTGGCGAGCCTTTCCATTGAAGCTGATACAGAGCTGTCCTCAAGTCCAAAACAGCTTACCACTTCACCTGTTTTAGGAGCCATGAACACAAACAGAGCTTTTTCCATTGAATATGGTAATCTCGTTCACCGATTGTTACAATATTTGCCCGATTGTCCCCCACAAAAACGTCGAGATTATGCTCGAAACTATCTCAATATCAAAGCCTCTCATTGGCATGAGAGCCAAAGAGAAGATGCTCTTTGCCATATTTGGAAAATATTAGATCATGTTTATCTCAAACCCCTTTTCTCTGAGCATTCACGTGCTGAGGTCTCCTTAATGGGTATTGTGAAAATTCGTGGAAAAGAACAAGCAATCTCTGGTCAAATTGACCGTCTCTACATCAAGCAAAACAGCATTATCTTTGCCGATTTTAAAACCGGAACTCCACCAGAAAATGAAGCTGCTATTGCTTCCCATCACTGGTTGCAAATGGCCCTTTACCAAAAATTGTTGCAAGCTATTCATCCCGATAAAGATATCCAGGCTCTGCTTATCTACAGTAAAGAAGCCAAAATTTTTAAACTTCCTCCAGAAAAACTTGAGGCATTTCTTCGTGAAGTTGCCTTATAAGTTACTCTTTTCCTTGCAAAGCATTTTTACATTTTATTTACTTTCATAAAATCGCTCAAACAAACACAACGCACAATCCCTGGTGTAAAAAAGTCCTTTAATAATTTATCTTTGCAATAACTTGATATGAATTGTTATTATACCAATCTATAAAAAGTGAATATAAAAGGATAAATAAATGACGTGTATAAAAGTTGATAAGGACAATTTCGAAAGTGAAGTTCTAACCTCTTCCATCCCTGTTGTGGTTGATTTTTGGGCAGAATGGTGTGGCCCTTGCAAAGTGATTGCTCCAATTTTGGATGAAATTTCAATAGAAATGCAAAATCAAGTTAAAATTGCTAAGGTAAATATTGATGAAAATCCGGAACTGGCTACCCAATACGGAGTACGTTCTATCCCTACATTATTAATGTTTAAAAATGGAAATATTTCATCGAATATGGTTGGCGCTACCTCTAAAGGACGTCTTTCTGAATGGATAAAAGATGGGCTTAGTTAATTCCACATATAATCACTATAAAGGAGAGAAATTTTGTCTCTCCTTTTGACTTTTTTAAAATATTCTTTTTTGCATTATATTATAATGAAAAGACAATAAAAATCAAAATTTTAAATGAATTTAAGAATTCATGCTTTTATGCATGTTTCAATTGACTATTTTTTATAAAAAATTGCTTTGTATGAAGAATATAGGCAATTCTTTCCTTATAGGCGCGTTAAAAATATTAGGTGAATGATAATTTCATAAAGGTATTTCTTCTTAGACAAGACTATTGAAATAGATAGTGTTTTCAACACATAAAAGGAGATTTTAAGCAAAAACTTTGCAAATTACTTTTCTGAAGCTCACAATTTTTAAGCAGAAAGAAACAAGCAATTCACTACAGGTTATATAATGCTCTTCTAAAGGGTTACCACTTCAATTTAAAATTCTCTTATACTATTCTCTAGAATCAAAATTGTAGGTATCAGATTCTCTAAAATAAATTGATGAATTCCTATAAATTAACGGCTGTCCTTTGCAATTTATGTCATTGTTATATGAAAGAGTCAGCATTTCGTTTCATCTTCCATGGTTGGTACCTCCATGAAGCCTTCTTTATGTTGTCCATCATCTCAGATTTCATAGGTAGTATTGAGGTATTATCAAATTAAAAAATGATGATGTTCATGTTTTTTTAAAATGTACGAATTGCGAAAGACTGTTGCAAACATTCAATGGAATGTTGCGCTGATCTAACTGTTACATGACGCCCATGTTCTTTATAGTGTAAGGTGACTGCAAAAGTGGCAAGCTCTAAAAGAGCTGTATTTCTTTCTGGCCATTCAACAAGTAAAATATTTTTCTCACGAGCTTCATGAAGCCCTAATTCATCAATTTCTTCTGCCATAGAAAGGCGATAAAGATCAGCATGAATAATTTCAAACTTTGGAAGTTGATAGCTTTGCACAAGAGTAAAAGTAGGGCTTGGAACATCCATAGTGTTATTGTTCGCAAGTGTTTGAATGATTGTACGTGCAATGGTTGACTTTCCAGTTCCAAGATCCCCTTGCAGCGTCACAAGATCTCCTGGCTTTAAAGAAAGAGCTAAATTTTGTGCAAAAAGCTTTGTTGCCTCTTCATTTTCAAGAAAAAAACTAAAATTCATTAAAAGTTCCATGAAATGGATGAAAAATTTTTGTTATCATAAAGGTTAAAATTAAAAAATCTTATCTCCTTTGGAGAGTGGGAAAAAACATTTAACTGTTGTTCCTTTTCCAGAACCGGTAAGAATTTCAACATGTCCACCGTGTAGTTCAACGAAACTTTTTACAAGGGAAAGGCCAAGACCCGCTCCCGCACGCCCACCATGGTGTGAATGGGAAGAAAAACGTTTAAAAATACGATCAAGGATGTCTTCTGGGATGTCAGAGCCCTGATTGTGAACGCTAAAGACAATGTTATCATCTTGTTCATCGACGCAAAATTCAATAGTACTCGCCTCCGTTGCAAAATTAATAGCATTACTCAGTACATTCACAAAAATTTGATGCAAGCGCTTTTCATCAGCAGAAATAGAATTTAAGGAAGGAGAAATTTGTTGTAAAAGCGTAATATGACGTCCATTAAGGCGATCTTCTACACGTGCTACTGCTTGTATCATAGCATCGGCAATGTTAACCGATTTTATGTCCAACTCCATAATGCCTGCATCAAGGGTAGCAAGATCAAGAATATCGTTAACAATATTTAAAAGAGTTCCTGATTCTGAATGAATGTGTTCAAGATATTCTTGTTGACGTTCATTGATAGAGCCGAAAATTTGATCACGTAAAATATCGGAAAATCCAATAATATTGGTGAGAGGTGTGCGTAATTCATAAGAAACATGTTGGACAAATTCATTACGCAAACGATCAGCACTTTCTAATGCTTCATTTTTTTCTTGAAGAGCACGCGCAACATGGACAGTGTCCGTAACATTCACAAAAGTAAGCATCGTTTGTCCATTAGGAAGAGGGACCAGAGTATAGTCAATAATCATATCATTTTTAAGATCTATACGACCTGAAAATGTTTCACGTTTTTCAGCAAAACCGGTAATGAATTTGGTAAATTGATCCCATTCTTGTCCTAAGGTTAAGGCTGAACAATGGCTTTGTAACTGTGTAATATGGGTCCCTTCTACCAGTAAATTATAAGGAAGAGACCACAATTTCGACAAGGCAGGATTCGATAAACGAAGGCGTCCATCAGTACCAAAAACAACCACGCCTTCGGAAAGTTTATCAAGTGTTTCACCTTGTATTTTAATAAGTGTATTATAACGGCGTTCAAGATCAATTTTTTCTGTAAGGTTTTCGTAAAGCCAAGTGACACCTCCTTGTGGATGAGGGTTCGAGATAACACGCACCGTACGCCCATCTGGAAGATTCCAAATTTGTTGGTTCGATTCTGTTTGTCGATAGGCTTTAAAAAGTTCTTCTTTCCATGCGCGCCAATCGGGGTGTGCAGCAATGAGCCCTTTTTCACGTAGACGTTCAAGAAATAATGTATGGCTTGGTTCACTTTCTAAAAAGGAAGTCTCCAACGGCCATAAAATTTTAAAAGCATGATTACAGAATTTTAATTTTTGGTTTGTATCAAAAATAGCTACAGCTGTTGAAATTTGGTCAAGTGTTTCACAATGGCTTTGAAGGACATAACTTAATTCATGAGCAATATTTTCATATGCGCTGTCATCACGCGCAAAAGCTGCCATCCCTTCGGCTGTTGTAATACGTGTGAGATGAAAACGATGTCGTTCTCCATCAATAACTGTGTGAACATGTTCTTGAAAAATTGTTTCTGTTTCATTTGTTTTGCGTTGTGTATTTTCATTGAAAAGATCCCCCACTTCATCACTGCCTTCACGAAAATCTGTCATTTCTCTAAAGGCGCGATTGATAAAACAAACTTTTCCTTCACAATCTTTTATCCATACGGGCTCTTGAATAAGATCAAGAAGATTACGCTGCATTCTCAGTTCAGTAAGAAGGCGGGCGATATCTTTCTGTAAACGAGCATTTTCACTCTGTTGTTTTGAGATATCTTGAAAACGAGCAATAGCGACTGTTCCTGCGATGACTCCTGTAACTTGCAGCAATACATTGTTTGTGGTGGTGATAGAAAGATCAAAAGGGTGACATTTACAACGTAGTTGAGTCAATGCATAATCAAGTTCTCGAAGAGAATTTTCTTCAACCCAGAGCTCAAAACGCTGAAAATCTTTCTGGTCGATTCCTATTTTTTGCAATGCAGAAAGGGCACCAACGACACGGGGTAAGGTTGTTGGATTTTCCCAAATAAGAAGGAATTGCTCGGTTTCTTCCAGAAGCCATTCATAATATTTAAGTTTTTCAGAAAAATTTGCCTGAATTATCTTCAAAGTCTTCTGTGCAGTTTTTTTTGCACGCATAATAACAGCTAGGCACGTGAGAAGTGAAGCACAAGAAATTCCTCCACACAGCGCTAAAAGCAGCCATGGACCATTCGGCAAAGTGAAGAAAAATGGTAAATAACCTTCCAATGACTGAGCAACAGCGCATGTTGGAGAAAAAAAGAAAAAAAGGCAAAATATATACGCATAGATTCGAATCATTTTTTGAGCTTTTTCTTTGGGGTTATAGTCACCAAAGCTGCGCACGATATCTTTCCCTTTTTTAACCCAAGGAAATGTTTAGTAACGGTAATGGTTTGGTTTATAAGGTCCTTGTGGTGTGACTCCAATATAGGCGGCTTGTTCTTCTGATAAAACACTTAATTTTATTCCTAACCGATCAAGATGTAGACGTGCAACTTTTTCATCAAGATGTTTAGGCAAAACAGTGACTTCATTTGTATAGTGTTCTGCACGGGTAAAAAGTTCAATTTGCGCTAAAACTTGATTAGTAAACGAGGCTGACATGACAAAAGAGGGATGCCCAGTCGCATTCCCGAGGTTTAACAAACGCCCTTCAGAGAGCAAAATGATGCGTTTTCCATCGGGAAAGGTGATCATATCAACTTGTGGTTTAATATTTGTCCATGGCAAATTTCTAAGGGCTGCGACTTGGATTTCGTTATCAAAATGACCAATATTTCCAAGAATACACATATCCTTTACTTGTCGCATATGGTCTAAACGAACAACATCTTTATTGCCTGTTGTCGTGATGATAATATCAGCACTGGAAGCAGCATCATCCAAATTAACAACTTCATAGCCATCCATAGCTGCTTGAAGAGCGCAAATAGGATCAATTTCTGTTACTTTAACACGAGCCCCAGCACCAGAAAGAGATGCTGCTGAACCTTTTCCTACGTCACCATAACCACAGACAATGGCAGTTTTACCAGCGATCATCACGTCTGTTCCACGTCGAATACCATCGACCAATGATTCTTTACATCCATATTTATTATCAAACTTTGATTTAGTGACGCTATCATTGACATTAATAGCAGGAAAAGGCAAAAGCCCTTCTTTTTGTAACTGATAAAGACGGTTTACACCTGTTGTGGTTTCTTCGCTTACACCTTTAATTGCTGCGCGCTGTCGTGTAAAAAATCCTGGCGTTGCATCCATACGATTTTGTATTTGTTTGAAAAAAATTTCTTCTTCTTCTGTTTTTGGATGCGATAGGATATCTTTATTTTGTTCTGCACGACTTCCCATTAAAATATAGTTTGTGGCATCAGCGCCATCATCTAAAATAAGATTGGAAGGATTACCATCTGGCCATTGGAAAATTGCATCTATATAAGTCCAATATTCTTCCAATGTTTCACCCTTAACGGCGAATACAGGAATACCAGTTGCGGCGATAGCTGCTGCTGCATGGTCTTGCGTAGAAAAAATATTGCTAGAGCTCCACCGTATATCGGCGCCAATCGCTTTTAATGTTTCAATTAAAACAGCTGTTTGAATTGTCATGTGCAATGAGCCAGAAATACGCGCTCCGCGCAAAGGTTGATTAGAGGAAAACTCCTTACGACAAGCCATCAAACCAGGCATCTCAGTTTCAGCAATATCAAGTTCTTTACGACCATAAGCGGCAAGTGCAATATCTTTGACAACAAAATCTTGAGCTGCCATTCTTTATTCCTTTAAAATAAGTTTTTCCAAGACGGTAGGAGAAATTAAAAAAAAATGCAAGACAAGAAGAGGACTTCTTTATGTGAAAAAGCTCTTTTAAAATCTCCATAAATTTGTGCAACAAATATGCATTTATGAATCTGAATAATGATGTTACTGATAGAATAAGAGATCTTCATGATAAGTCTTATTATATAAACAAAACTCTATCCTTTTCACGTAACTTTAAAGCTTTTAAAAATCTCCAAAGAGAATACCTTTTAAATAATAAAAATTGTGCATTGCTTCACAGTTTTTATATCGATTTTTTATGGGATAATATCGAAAGTATTATACTCGTATTCTACTCACTTATGCGGTTGTTGAAAAAGGAAGAATTACTTTAATCTCATTATTAAGCTTTCTACCAAAATAATATAATGCAAAGTCATAGGTTATCATATTTATGAATAGGCAATTCAGAATCGGTTCTTTAGGATTCCAATGTTGCATCTGCTCTTGGATAAAGACAGTTTATAAGAAGTGCTTTTCTCCTGTTTTCAACGATTTTTATCAAAATACTATAGGTATACGATTAAACATTTTTTGTGATACTGAATAGAGCATTTAAAACGCAAAAACATTACTCTATTGAGCATTCTGATTTCAGAATCGCTAACAACGAGCTATAAATTATAAATCAAATAATAACTCAGTTTTGGAAAAATTTATTCTAGACGTGTAAGTTTTGGGAAAATTGACCATGTGGACGAAATCGCCAAAGATAACTTGGCAAGAATGCAGCCATTGCTCTGGGGGTAATTCCCGCACCTTCTAGAGTATATCCATTCTCTATAGCCTCTTTAGAAACAATGTTATCCATTTGCAAAAAACGTATCTGATTGGCTGTTACAAGTGTTGGTACAAAAGGCAATTTACCGATAGTTCCCAAAATTCCTCCAATCAATAGACCAGCAGAAAGAGGCATGGATAGGATTGTTTTTTTACGGTGAATAATTTTGAGTATATTTTCAAGAGTATTTTGAAAGGTGATAATCTGGGGACCACCAAGATCATAATTTTTTCCCCAAGCAACCTGTCCATCTAAAGCGCGCGCGATAAACTCAGCAACGTCACCAACATACACGGGTTGCAATTTGCTTTGCCCACCCCCAAAAAGAGGCATAATTGGTAAAAAACGTGACAAATCTGCTAAGGTGTTAAAGAAACAATCCTCTGGTCCAAAGATAACGGATGGACGGATAATAATTGCTTGAGGATGCTTGTTATGAACGATTTGTTCACCCATAAACTTAACACGTGCATAAAGACATGAAGCATTCTCGTTAGCCACAAGTGCTGACATATAGATGAGCGGAATAGCAGCTTGTGCTGTTAATTCAGCAACATTGTAAGCACCATCAATTTGTGTGTTTTTAAAATTCGATTGATTTGCTTGTTTTAAGCTACCAGGTAAAAACACTGCCGCATCAGCTCCAAGCAACGCGCGTGCAACAGAGGCACGATGCTTGATATCCGTTTTAAGCATTTGGGTTTGTCCTACTTCTCCTATTTGGAGCATGTAATAAGCTTTTTGTGGATAACGAACAGCGATACGAACGCGATATCCCCGCTTAGTCAAAGTTTCAACGACATGTCGTCCTACAAAACCAGATCCGCCAAAAACAGTAATAAGTTTAGGATGTTGATAAAGTGCACAATCAAGTTGCATGATTAAAAAGTCTATCTTTCAAAGCTTTAAAATAATCAATTTCTAGCATGGAGGTGTTTTATTGTCACGTAAAATATCGCCCGCAAGATAAAGGGAACCACTAATAAGGACAATTGCCTCTTTATATTCGGCTCTAATCTTATGCAAAGCATCTTGTAGATGTGCTTGTGGAGTAGCAAAGATTCCTGCTTTTTGCGCTGATTCAGCTAATTTTATTGGAGAGATACTGGCATTATTGTTAATTAGCGGTATCGTATATATTTTATCGACAAGGTTCGCTAAGGAACGAAAATAACCGACAGCATCTTTGGTATTGAGCATGCCAGCAATCATAATAATAGGACGATCTGTTTTTTTTCTCCATTGTGTAAGTTCTGCTGCAATAATTTTTCCAGCAGCAGGATTGTGACCACCGTCTAACCATAAATCAATATTAGGAGACAGTTGATCAACCAAATGTCCTTGGATAAGATGTTGCATCCGTGCGGGCCAATAGATATTTTTCAAAGCATCATTTATGGCTTGTTCTGAAAGTTGAAAGCCCGCTTGATAGACTGCTTCAAGAGATGCGCCAGCATTGGCAATTTGGTGGCCTCCAATAAGGTTAGGAAGGGGAAGATCCATGAGACCTTGATTGTTTTGAAAAACCATACGTCCATGTTCTTTATAACTTTGATAATCTTGATCAAATAGAGAATAAGGTGCTTTATTTTTATCGGCAAGGGGTATTAAAGTAGCAAGAGTTTCTTCATAATTTTGCTTCCCGATGACTACTGGAACGTTTGGTTTGATAATTCCCCCCTTTTGAAAAGCGATTTGAGCAATTGTGTTTCCAAGAAAGTTCTCATGATCATAATCGATGGGCATAATAAGCGATACAGCTGGTTTGTTAATGACATTGGTAGCATCAAAACGTCCTCCCAACCCAACTTCTAAAATGACAACATCAGCTGGATGTGTACTAAACAGCATAAAGGCAGCGGCTGTAAAAATTTCAAAAATAGTAATCGGCTCTTGACGATTTACTTTTATAATTTCACGGATTGTCTCAGCCAATTGGTTTTCTGTAACAAGTTGACCACCTCCTTTTTGACCTATCCGGCAGCGTTCATTCCAGTTGACGAGATGAGGTGAGCTATAGACATGAACGCAGTATCCTGCACTTTCTAAAAGAGCACGGCAAATTGCTGAGGCAGATCCTTTGCCATTTGTTCCAGCGATGTGAATAATAGGGGCAAGTTTTAAATGTGGATTACCAAGACGCTCTAAAAGGTGAATAATACGCTCTAAAGAAAGATCAAATTTTTTCGGATAATTTTTTAGTAAATCATCTACCACCTTTTGTATTTGGCTTTGTTGCATAAATTTAAGCTGCTTTTGTTGTAGAAAGCGATGTTTGAGAGTCTGTAGGGGATGGATCGGAAGGGTTAAAAACAGCAGGGCGTTTCATCATCAAACGTAAAAGACGCGCAATCGTTGTTTTCATTTCTAAACGTGATACAACCATATCAATCATACCATGTTCGAGCAGATATTCACTACTTTGAAAACCTTCTGGTAGGGTTTCGCGTATAGTTTGTTGAATCACGCGTGGACCAGCAAAACCAATCATAGCGCCAGGTTCGGCAATGTGAATATCACCAAGCATGGCGTAAGAAGCAGTAACACCACCGGTGGTTGGATTAGTCAGCACAACAATATAGGGAAGTTTTGCTTCTTTCAACATTTCAATCGCTACAGTTGTACGAGGCATTTGCATCAACGAGAGCGTTCCTTCTTGCATGCGTGCGCCACCAGAAGCAGAAAAAAGAACCAGCGGACGCCTTTCGGCAATGGCAGTATCAAAAGCTTTGATAATAGCTTCTCCTGAAGCCATACCGAGTGATCCACCCATAAAGGCGAAATCTTGAACGGTTGCAATGATTGGTAAGCCTTCAATCGTACCACGTGCACTTAAGATATTATCATCAACACCAAGTTTAGAACGATAATCTTTTAACCGGTCAATATAGCGTTTTTCGTCACGAAATTTTAAAGGATCTGTTACAACTTTTGGATTTTCAAGAGCTGTATAAACACCATCATCAAAAAAATGCATGAGACGATTTTTAGCGCTGATACGCATATGATGACCAGAATTGGGAGCTACAAATTGATTAGCTTCCAGATCTTTATGGAAGATCATTTCACCACTGGTAGGATCTTTAATCCATAGATTTTCTGGAATTTCACGGCGCCCCAATATAGAGTTAATTTTAGGACGAACATAATTTGTAATCCAGTTCATCTTTATAACCTTCCTTTAAATATTACACATCTTTCGCATGATTTGAAAGAATATGAATCTAAGCAGTCACATTTGCTTTACCGGTGGAACAAAGGAGTCTATTTAATACTTTTATCAGTGTACGTATAGCTTGTTTTTTAACTTTTTATTTTTTTACTTTGGTATTAAAATTCACTCCTTGCGATGGTTAACAAATCCCTTATTTTTTAATAAAAATGAATATCCAATTAATCACTCGTATCAACGGTTCTGAAGAAAAGAAACCTTATAATATAAGGCGTTAATAAGGCTAAAATAATCCATTTAAAATACTGTATAAGACGACATCATATTAGCGAAACGCTAACATCAGAGCAAGATTTTTTTCAAAAGGTTTTTTTAAAGCGCGTGCTTTTCACAATTAAAATAGAATACCCTCAAAAATGCTATTATATTACTCATTCATGTGCTTGTTTTAAAGACATTTTTCAATAATCTCCAAAACTCTCTTATGACGGTTCTCAGAAGAGCATATACTCTCCATGAATGGTATAAAATACATTATGCTCTTCATTTTTACTGAAATAGAAGGTACAAATCGATACCATCATACTCTTTTCCAGTTTTAATTTGACGATAATGTTTGCATTAAGAGGATTCATATAAAGATATTTCACGCCTTTTTGAAAGTACTTTTATCCGCACACCACCTCCGTTTATGACATATTAACAAACGATTTCAATTGACCTAATATGAATAGGATTAAAATGAAAAAACCTCATAATATTTAGGTTTTTCACTCATGTTGTGAAACGATAAGTTATCATTATAAATCAATATATTGCTTTAATAAAAGATAAAGCATAAAATTTTATATTATGCTTTCTTTGGCTGGCAAGTTTTATTAACCTTAAAGTCAAGGAACACTATTTTTGTGTAATGCGTGCCATGGTCTTTTGGGAAAGCATTTTGTGTAAATATGTCATAAAGGCGGCTGCAAAAAGCGGTGTTGCTAAATTAAGAATTGGAATCGAAACAAAAAGCGCTATCAATAATCCTGCGCCAAAAACCGTTGTGTAATGAGTATGTAAAAAAGCACGGGCATCTTGTTCTGTTCGAAAACGGTAAGCCGCAAACAAGAAATATTCATGACCGAGCAAATAACCATTAATAAGATAAAAAGCAATTAAATTAATACCTGGTATGAAGAATAAAATAAAAGCAATTCCATTACCAAGAAGGCTTAAAATAACAAATTTAAAGGAAATGATAAGAGAACGCTGAAACGGCAAAGCTTGTCCAATAGGCTCGTTTGGGTAATCCTCTTTTTCAATGATTTCAGCAGCAGAGTCAATGAAAAAACCACCAATCATAGCTGAGATCGGTGCAATCAAAAAAGCCAACAAAAGAGCCAAACCAAGATTAAAAATGATAAGCATGCTAAAACCAATCCATCCCGCCCAACTAGGGAGTCCAGGAAGAAATTGAGCAATCCAGGGCCAAAAGTAAGACACAAAAAGTTGGTGCACACATAACCATAAAATGGTGAGAATGAAAAAAGTAACCCCCAATGCTTTCAGTATCATAATACGATATTGCGAGGTCATAAGACGTTGTAAAGCACGATAAGCAGCAGTAAAAATCATAGATTAATAAACTAAGGAAAGAAGCAAAAAAAACAAGAAATATATTTAAAGTATGTACAGTGTAATTTTTTCTTTCTTTGAATTACAAGATTTTTTTCAAGAACATTATAAAAAATGGTTAAGGTTTCTTTGTTAAAAATAAAGTTTGAATAAATAGAAATTTTGATTTTTAAAAACAAAGAAGAATTTAAAAAGTATCTATTGTAGAAGAAATTTTTAGTATTTTTGTACATAGTGTAGATTATTGCGTTTATATGATATATGTAAAAAATTAAGGAATAAGAACTATTTGGGAGAAAAGTTGTTTACTTCTATTTATTCAGTAGAGTTATCTAACTTCGTTTATCTAAGTGTTTAATTGTTTTGCACAATTCCTAAAATTCTGTACTTTTCTACTATTTGGCGGCATGCTTTTGCCTCTCGCTTTCAAAAAAATATTGAGTTCAATGGAATAGGGATAACGTAGTAGCTCCGTAGATATTCTAATTTTGGGCAACAGAATGATTAATATGATAGAAGTGGAAAAAATAAGCTTAGGCGATTGATCGTCCGATCCCATAGAAGAGCAGTTTTTTGAGAAGAAGCAAAGAAAGGGAGAAACCACGGATGCTTAAAAATGATGAGATTTTGAATTTTAAAAGCTATAAGTGCAATGAAGTAAGCATTCATTGAAGCACTTTTCATACAAGTGGTGCACTGTATCAAATAATTTTTAGATAATAACACCACTAATTTATCGAAGAGAATTGATCATTTTTAACTTGAATAAGAATCCCAAATATAGAAATATTCTTTAATTTCAAAGACTCTATTCAACATCAAAAAATTATTTACGTACACATTATAGGCGAGACCAATGTATGGATACAAAGCTTTCAATAAAGGAATAAAAATGCTTCTCATGAAACATCACAATGTGAGGATATCATGGATAAAATTCTAGTTTTTGTGGTCTTGGTATTCTGGAGAGAGGACACACACATTTAATTTTAAAGACCGATCACTGAGAAAAATAATAAAGGCTTCAGTTTCATAAACTTATAGACAGTGGTGCAGTGAATTTTGTCTACACTCTTTATAAGCGTCAGTGTGAGATATGCTTCAAATTGCATTGAGATATTATAATATCATTGATTTATACATTATTTTTCATAGCGAATAAGAGCTCAAAATAAAGTTTTCATATTTTCTCATTAGCTGCTCTCATCATGAAACAATCAAAATCATTTATTTGCATATCATAAATATGACCGATATGTGGATAAAAACATTGAAGAAAGAAAATGCTTTTTATAAATTTTATCCATTACAAGAGCTTTGTCAAAATTGATGGTAGCCAAAGTGAATGATAGCTTGTTTTTTATAAGCTGGCGAGACAGTGGTGCAATAGATCCTACTTTATGAAGGCTAGGGTGAGATAGGATTTTTTAAAAAAACATTTCCCAACGCTCATCACACCCATTTCGCAACAGCGTTTGTGAATGGTATATGAGTAAAGCTCTCGTGAATAATATAAAACTTATAGGGCATCACTAACTTTACGCTTAATAAAAAGAGCACGCTGGCACCATCATCCTCAGTGTTTGTCCGAGACAAGCCCTTGGTTCTTGAGACGGTCCATTATAAGCGCTTTTAGTTCTTTCTGAAACGTTTTGTATTCATACAGTTATCCTTGTTTACAACGTGCAAGAAAATGATTTTTATTGATTCAACATGAGAGAGATTGGGAATGAGAGAATCTTATGATATTTGGGATTCTAATTTAATATGAACAATGCGATATTATCATTATAAACCAGAAATATTATATACTAATTGAGATGGATAGACACCTATTGTCAGTTCTATTTTATAAGGTGTTTTAATATCAACGCGTTTGAAGAGTTCTTATTTGCAAAGGGGTATATTTTCCTCATGAGGAGTAGGTGTTTTGGGGGCAAAAAATGATACAATCACGTTTGCTAATTTTTGCGCTACGTGTTGTTTACTCATATGGGGCCATTGTTCAACTTTTTTTCTACTTACGAGATAAACTTGATTTGTATCAGCGCCCATGACACTTGTACCATCTAGTTGAAGAGAAATATCATTAGCAAGAATGAAATCAGCTCCTTTTTCAACACATTTTTTTTGTGCATTGGCAATGATATCACATGTTTCAGCAGCAAAACCAATGACCAATGAGGGGCGGTTTGGAGCGTGTCCAATCGTTGCTAAAATGTCAGGATTTTCAACCATATGAAGGGATGGTGGTATTTTATGAGCATTCTTTTTAATTTTGTGTAAAGACTGCGTTTGACTGCGCCAGTCACAAACAGCGGCAACAAAGATAGCACCATCAGCAGGCAATGCGGTTTGAACGGCTTGTAACATCTGTTGTGCTGTTTCAACATGAATGGTTTTTACTTCTTGTGGGTCTGCGAGATTAACAGGTCCACAAATAAGTGTTACTTTTGCACCCAAATGTGCAAGAGCGGTTGCGATGGCATGACCTTGTTTACCTGAAGACCGATTAGCAATATAACGCACTGGATCAATTGGTTCATGAGTAGGGCCAGAGGTAACGATGAAATGGCGGTCAGAGAGAGGTTTTTCATGCACATTCAAAAGATTCTCTATGGTAGCGACAATAGTTAAAGGTTCGCTCATGCGTCCATATCCCATCTCGTCACGTTCAGCCATATTTCCGATTTCTGGTCCGATGATATGAACGCCATCTGCGCGCAATTGTGCAACATTGCGAATAGTGGCTGGATGCGTCCACATGGACGGATTCATAGCGGGTGCAATCAAGAGTGGACAGCGTGCCGCTAAAAGAATGCAATTAGCCAGATCATCTCCTATGCCATTGGCTATTTTTGCAATACGGTTGGCTGTAGCAGGAGCTAAAATAATCAGGTCAGCATCACGTGCTAATCGGATATGTCCGATATCGTGTTCTTCTTCGCGTGAAAATAAATCAGTATATACAGTACCACCGCTTAAAGCTTCAGCGACTAAAGGCGTAATAAATTTTTGCGCTGCTTTTGTCATCACAACTTTTAAATGTGCTCCACGTTCTTGTAAACGGCGAATCAAATCAAGTGCTTTATAGGATGCAATACTTCCACCAATAATAAGAAGGAGAGATTTTGATTTCAATGATTGCATTTCAACAGCGCTAGCATGAAGGGGTTGTGTGGTGAGAAGAGAGGGATTGCTTAAAAGGCGCCGGACTTCTTCTTCCATAGAAATACCATTTTGCGCGGCGCGTATGCGCAAAGCTTCTTTGGTTTCAGGAGACAGGTTACGAATGGTAATACTGGCCATAAAATACCTCCAAGAAATAAAATGATTGCAATGATTTCATTGTTGATATTTTTAGCATATTAAGGAGATTAGAAAAGATGAAAAAAGTAAAAAGTAAGACAAGCGCAACAAAGTGCAATGATGAAAAGACTATAACGACCATAACGGTTTCTGTGACTTTGTTCTACAGCAAGTTGTTTGAGGGTAGCATGAGAAAGATTAAAACCTGTTTTTCTCATTTGATTAAAATCTTCTTCTATTTGTTGGAAATTTTGAACCAATTGTGGTGTTTTGCGTGCCAGCGAAAGGAGAGCTTGTGCTCCTTCACTAAAGTCTTTTGCAACGCCTACGGGTCCTAAATTTTTACTAATCCATTCTTTGACAATGGGTTCAGAAGCTTTCCACATATTAAAAGTGGGGTCTAATGTGCGGGCAACACCTTCCACGACAACCATCGTTTTTTGCAGCAATAAAAGTTCAGGTCGCGTTTGCATGTCAAATAATTCAGTGACTTCAAACAATAAAGTGAGCAATTTAGCCATGGAAATGCTTTGTGCTGATTGTCCGTGAATTGGTTCGCCAATAGCGCGGTTGGCTTGCGCAAAGCTTTCAATATTATGGTGTGAAGGAACATAGCCTGCCTCAAAATGGGCACGTGCAACTCGATGGTAATCGCGGGTAATAAAGCCGTAAAGAATTTCAGCAAGGAAATGCTTTTCTTTTTTTCCAAGCCGTCCTGTAATACCTAGATCAACAGCGACAATACATCCTTTTTCATCTACAAATAAATTACCAGGATGCATATCGGCGTGAAAAAAACCATCACGCAGTGTATGACGAAGAAAAGATTGAATAAGCGTAATAGCAAGCGCCTTCAAATCAAATCCTGCTTCTTTGAGTTTGGAAGTTTCGGATATTCTTATACCATCAATCCATTCCATTGTAAGAACATTACGTCCTGTCCGTTCCCAGTCAATACGTGGAACCCGAAAGCCTGTATCATGTTGAATATTTTCAGCCATTTCAGATATAGCTGCTGCTTCTAAGCGTAAATCCATTTCAAGTCGTGTTATTTGTGCTAAAGTATCCACCACACAAACAGGACGAAGCCTTCGAGAGGCAGGGATATAGCGCTCTTGCAAATGAGCAATGAGATAGAATCCTCTAAGATCTTTAGAAAAACGTGCTCTGATATTGGGACGAATAACTTTTACAGCACATTTTTTCTTATGGCCAGTTTCATCACTGTATTCAGCTGGATGAACTTGAGCAATAGAAGCGGCGGCAATGGGGGGATAAAAATTTACGAATAAATCATCAATAGAGCGACCAAGAGAACTTTCAATTTGAGCAATAGCGGCGGTGCAAGAAAATGTTTGGACACGATCTTGTAGTTGTGACAAATCTTCCGCAATATCACGGCCGACAATATCAGGCCTTGTTGCAAGAAATTGACCAAGTTTTATGTAAGAGGGTCCAAGCTTATTAATGGCATATGAAATATTTTCAGATCGCTGTTTCTTTTTTGTTTTGCGTCGTGCTAATGCACTCGCTATACGATGACATAGCGCTGGAAATCCTTGAAGATCATCATGAGGAAGAGCACTTAAAACACCTTCACGTGTTAAAACCCATCCTGCACGCATCAATTGAAAGTAAGGGGAAATTTGCACCATTTTTAAATTTTCCAACCTGAATGCAGCGCTGCAATCGCACCGGTGAGATTGCGGTACGATACCCGCGAAAACCCCGCATGCTTGATCATATGGGAAAAATCATCTTGCTTAGGAAATTTGCGGATAGATTCAACCAAATAACGATAAGCATCGCCATCATTTGCGATAAATTGACCCAGCTTAGGGATAGCATGGAAAGACCAAAGATCATAAATTTTATCGAGCCAAGGCATCTCGACATTTGAAAATTCTAAACATAAGAAACGTCCACCGGGCTTTAAAACACGAAAAGCTTCTCTAAGAGCTTGATCAATATGAGGAACATTGCGAATTCCAAAAGCAATCGTGTAAGCGTCAAAGCTTTGATCTTCAAAAGGTAAATTTTCTGCATTGGCTTCAACAAAATCAATCAGAGGGGCAAGACCATTTTTTTGTGCGCGTTTTTTGCCAACGCTGAGCATTGAGCCATTAATATCAAGCACTGTAGCATGGGCTTTTTGGCGTGAAGCATTAAGAATACGAAAAGCAATATCACCTGTACCGCCAGCGACATCAAGAACTTTCCAATGAGAAAGTGCTGGTGGGGAAAGCCAAGCAATCATGGAATTTTTCCACACACGGTGTAGCCCTAAGGATAAGATATCATTCATCTTGTCATAATTTTCAGCAACAGAATGAAACACATCATCCACCATGAATTGTTTTTGTGTTTCATCTACTCTTGTAAAACCAAAAGAGTGCTCCATGCCACCCTTGGTTCCTACACGTTCTGTTTCAATTGCCATGTATATGATCTTCCTTATTTTTCTTTTATCGTAAATGAAATAGAGAGGGAATGTTCAACTACGAAAAAACAACGTATAAAACTACGACGTTTACACAGCCAAAAACAGAAGAGTACCTTTAGATATCAAGATTGGCAACGCTTAAGGCATTGTCTTGAATAAAAATACGTCTAGGTTCAACTTCATCACCCATGAGACGAGAAAAGAGTGAATCTGCATCGGTTGCATCATTAATTTTTACTTGTAAAAGAGAACGTGCATTGGGATCAAGCGTTGTTTCCCAAAGTTGTTCAGCATTCATTTCCCCAAGACCTTTATAACGTTGAAGAGTAACACCTTTTTTACCGTTTGTAAAAATGCTCTCTAAAAGGCTCATAGGACCAAAAATACGCTCTGTTTTATCTTTGCGACGTAAAAGAACAGGAGGATGATATATGTCGATAAAATTTTGGGAAATGCGATCAATTTGGCGTGCGTCAGTTGAATTTATAAGTCCCACATCAAGCGTAACAACATCTTTAACACCACGCAAAATACGCTCAAAACATAAACTTCCATCTGCTGTATATTGTCCACTCCAACCTTGTTCCATATCATCAGCAATCAGATTAAGGCGGTGTGCTGTAGTATCTGCTATTTTTTGCGCTTTTTCTTGTGTTGCAAAGACTTCAAGATTAAAAGCGCCAGCAATTGCTGCTTGTTCAACAATATTACGGTCATAACGGGTATGAAGACCATTTAAAAGTTGACGTAATATACGAGCATCTTTAGCGAGTTGATACAAATCAGCCCCTGCACGAACTTCTCCCGTTGAAAGCTCAAGCGTTGTTTCTTCTAATCCAGTATCGATCAAGAATTCTTCAAACGCTGCTTCATTTTTAATATATTGGGAAGATTTTCCACGCGACACTTTATAAAGAGGAGGCTGAGCAATATAAAGATGTCCACGTTCAATCAACTCGGGCATTTGTCTAAAAAAGAAAGTGAGCAGCAGAGTACGAATATGGGCTCCATCAACGTCCGCATCCGTCATGATAATAATCTTATGATAACGTAATTTATCCGGTGAAAATTCATCCTTCCCGATAGACGTTCCAAGAGCTGTAATAAGTGTTCCAATCATATCAGATGAGAGCATGCGGTCGAAACGTGCTCGTTCAACATTGAGGATTTTACCACGAAGGGGTAAAATTGCTTGATTTTGACGTGAGCGCCCACTTTTTGCTGAACCGCCAGCCGAATCCCCCTCGACAATAAAGATTTCTGATTTTGCGGGATCTCGTTCTTGGCAATCGGAAAGCTTTCCTGGTAGAGAAGTGATATCAAGCGCCCCTTTTCGTCTTGTGAGTTCACGTGCTTTGCGTGCTGCTTCACGTGCTGTTGCAGCTTCTACCACTTTACTAATGAGAAGTTTTGCTTCATGAGGATGTTCTTCCAGCCATATTGAAAGACCTTCATTGACCAAACTTTCAACAATAGGGCGCACTTCAGAAGAGACTAACTTATCCTTTGTTTGTGAAGAAAATTTTGGATCAGGAACTTTGACAGAAAGAATAGCTGTTAATCCTTCACGGCAGTCATCACCGGTTAAGTTCACTTTTTCTTTTTTAGCAATACCTGAAGATTCAGCATAGCCATTAATTTGGCGTGTAAGGGCACTTCTGAAACCTATCAAATGAGTTCCACCGTCACGCTGAGGGATATTATTGGTAAAACACAAGACCTTCTCATGATAGGAATCATTCCACCATAGAGCAACATCAACGCTTATACCATCCTTTTCACTTGCAATATAAATAGGAGTATCAAGCAGAGCTTTTTTTGATTGATCAATATATTTCACAAACTCTATTAATCCACCTTCATAATGCAATTCAACGGATTTAATATCAGCATGACGCTCGTCAACAAGAAGAATATAAACCCCAGAATTTAGAAAGGCTAATTCCCGTAAGCGGCGCTCCAAAATTTCAAAATCAAACTCAACCATAGTAAAGGTTTCAGAGCTTGGTAAAAATCTAATTTCTGTTCCACTTTCTTGATCGCAATCGCCAATAACTTTTAATGGAGCATCAGCTACCCCATGGGTAAATGATATTTCATGAATTTTACCATTGCGTTTGATTTGCAATTTAAGCCAAACGGATAATGCATTCACAACAGAGACGCCAACACCGTGTAATCCGCCTGAAACTTTATAAGAATTTTGATCAAACTTTCCGCCGGCATGAAGCTGTGTCATAATAACTTCAGCTGCAGAAATACCTTCTGTTGGATGGATATCTGTCGGAATTCCACGTCCATTATCACGAACAGAACAAGAACCATCAGCATGGAGTGTGACGTTTACAAGAGTTGCATGACCGGCTAAAGCTTCATCGATAGCATTGTCTACAACTTCATAGACCATATGATGTAACCCCGATCCATCATCAGTATCACCGATATACATACCAGGACGTTTGCGTACAGCATCAAGACCTTTGAGAACTTTGATAGAAGCGGCATCATAGTTATTGCTTTGTGCTGGTGAGGTTATTTCATCACTCATAAGTTAGTCCATTCCTGTGTTCAATTTACAATATTTTATCCGCTTTTTTTAAAGCTCAATGTTCTGATCAGTTATTTATGGAATAACCACATTAAATATTTACCGTATATCAGATCTAGATTCAATATCTGTCGATATATAATGGAGAGAATGATAAAATGATAGTGTACTGTTATGCTGTAAAACACTAGGGCGGTGATATAAGGCGAATAAACACTTATGACTTATACAAAAAGCTGTTTCATAAACGATGCTATTTACTTTGTTTATTTTTGCATATACGTTCTGTTTCAGAATTAGTTATGCATTTTGTGTTACACTAATAAAGGTCTCACTTGTTTTATCCATAAATCAATTTTTCAATCCTAATTCTACCATATATTTAAAACAAAGATTGCGAGCTCTCTAAGCAGTTCAAACTTTTGTATGTTAGATTGAGGCGAAAATATTATGTATATTGGTTTGTGTCATCTTTAAAATGTGAAAAAAGCTTCATTTGAGGAAAATATAAATGCGTAAATGTAAAAACATGTTTCCACGATCATCTTTATATTCAACTTTACAATTTAAAAAAACGTCTTACGGTGATGTTTTTGAATAATGAGGGTAATGACGCATTATCTTACGCTTTTGTTTCTTGTATTCTCGTGAGGTTGCATCGCTCATTCAAAACAAAACGCCATTGTACTGTTTATTCACGCGCTTTTTTAAGGAGCATCTTTCAATGTTCCCAAACTCATTTTACAACGATATTTGAATAGTATAACGCAAAATACCCTGTGAATACTACAAGATTTATGTCCCCCATCTTTCCCATCGTGACAATAAAGTGCAAATCAGAATCATCATTTTATTTTTCAGCTTTTAAATGTTGGTGCAACCTTAATGTTGAGAAAACCCTCGGCATTTGAGGGGTGTTTTTACTCTTTTCTTCAATAGTATCTATATACTTCCCAGGTTGTGATACGCAAGGAAATGGTCTTAATATTTTAAGGTACGCGGGATATTTTGATAAAATAAAGTGTACCACTAAAGTATATACAGCTTATTTCTTATATTAAAAAATTAAATCGCTTTTCTCTAAAATTACTTTCTTATATATTCATTTTGGAAAATTAACATCAGAAATCTAAGCATTTTCAATGGTTTCAAAAATAGCAAGAATTTTATTTATTAAACGCCAGATATTTTGGTGAAGTGCGTTAGATAATAGTTAAGAAGTGTTGCATCTTAGTTTTGAAAAATGGGGGAGAGATTTTGAAAATAAAAAAATCTATATATGTGAAACATCTTCAATTGCGTTTACAGTACTTTTTATTCAATAATCCATACAATATTTTTATTCGTATTTTATTTGTAGCAGGGGGGGTTCTATTTTCCTCTTACGCAGAAGCTGAAAGTCTGCCTTCTTTTTTTGATTCGCATGAACATTTGGTACAACCTGATACAACGGATATCTTTCGTTTGCGTTTTGTAACAAGTTTTGATTTTCCTCCTTTTAATTTTATTGATCAATCGGGGTATCTTGCAGGTTATAATATCGATTTATTGCGCGCTATTTGCTCAAAATTAAAATTAGAGAAGCTTTGTGAAATAGAAGTGATTCCTTGGAAAGAGCTTGTAGAACATGTTAAAAATGGTGGTGCAGAAGTCATTATTGCGGGTTTAAAAGAAACAAGTAAAACCCAGCAAGATCTTGTTTTTACAAAGTCATATTTGCGCTTTCCAGCGCGATTTGTTGCTTCTCGACGTTTAAATCTCGATGAGCCAATAAGCGATCAATTGATACATTTAACCAGTGGTGTTTTGTCTAAAAGTGTTCACGAAAAACTCTTTCAACATTATTTTCCTAAAGCCAAATGGCAAGGGTTTAAAAAGAGAGAAGAGCTCTATAAAGCATTACAAGAGCGTAAAATTGACCTTATTTTTGATGATGGATTTGCTTTATCATTATGGTTCAAAAAACAAAAATCTGTTGATTGCTGCCATTTTGTTGGGGGGGCATATATGGCGCCACAGTTATTGGGGCAAGGAATGCAGCTTGCTGTTGCAAAAAAGAATGAAAAATTGGTTGATATACTCAATTATGCGCTGAAATCTCTAGAAGAGGATGGTAAACTTACAGAACTTTATTTGCGTTATTTTCCAATAAGTTTTTATTGATGAGTAGTTTTTTAATTAAGGGCTGTTAATCTTTCTGCGCCTAGTCGATAGGAAATAGCTTCTGCGAGATGATAGCGTGAAAGAGTATCTGATCCGTCAAGATCAGCAATTGTGCGTGCAACTTTGAGAATGCGATGATAAGCGCGTGCAGAGAGGTGCATTTTTTCACTCACATCTCGTAAGAGTATAGTCGCACTTTTATCAGGAATGGCAATCTGTTCTATAATTTTGGCAGGGCAATCGCCATTGGTACGAATATGATCAAACCCCATTGTTGAAAAACGTTTAGCTTGAATGGTACGGCACCGTGCGACGCGTTTGGCAACGTCGCAGCTTTTTTCTGATTGTTCTGGTTGCATAAGGTCTATAGCCGTCAAAGCAGGGACATCAATCCGTAAATCAATTCGATCAAGCAGAGGACCAGAAATACGGGACTGATAATCGATTTGACAGCGTATCCCTTTAGGGCAAACATGGTCTTTTTCGCCTGCCATACCACAACGGCAAGGATTCATTGCGGCAATAAGTTGGAAGCGAGCAGGATAGCTAATATGGTGATTAGCGCGGGCGATAACTGACACCCCACTTTCTAAAGGTTGACGAAGAGAATCAAGAACCTGTGGAGAAAATTCAGGCAATTCATCAAGGAATAACACACCATTATGAGCAAGGGAGACCTCTCCTGGTCGTCCTTTAAGCCCTCCACCAATCATTGCGGCCATGGAAGCAGAATGATGTGGGGAACGAAAGGGGCAATGAAGTGAAATGGTATTATGAACCGTTTCTCCTGTAATAGAAGCAATCAGAGAGACATCTAAAAGCTCACGGCTATCAAGAGGTGGCAAAATGGAAGGTAAGCGTTGCGCTAGCATAGATTTTCCAGCACCAGGGGGACCTACAAACAAAAGGTTATGGCGTCCAGCAGCACAAACTTCTAAGGCACGTTTGGCTGTTTTTTGTCCTTTGATTTCGCAAAGATCTGGAAGTCCAGTTTCGATAGTATATTGGCGCGGTTGTGGACGTTTTTGAATTTGGGTTCCTTTGAAATGGTTGACTATAGTGAGCAGAGTTTCTGGGGCAAGAATATTTATTTCTGCATTTGCCCATGCTGCTTCAGGTCCACATTGGAAGGGACAAATCAGTCCTTTATCGAGTGATAAAGCTGTCATGGCAGCTGGTAAAACACCATTAACAGCGGTAAGTGAACCATCCAGTGATAATTCTCCTAAAATGATATAGTCTTGAGCTACTTCGGGAGGGAGGATTCCCATAGCAAGCATTAAGCCTACAGCGATTGGCAAATCATAATGCGATCCCTCTTTAGGCAAATCAGCTGGTGCAAGATTAATCGTAATTCGTTTAGTAGGCATAGAAAGTCCACAAGCGTGGAGGGCTGCTTGTACACGTTCACGGCTTTCTGCAACTGCCTTATCAGCTAATCCAACAATAGCCATTCCTATTTTACCAGACGAAATCATAACCTGTACATCGACAGGGACTGCTTCTAGACCGCGAAAAGCAACAGTTGTAATACGTGCGATCATTTATTTATTTTCCCCCTTTAGACTTGGTAGAGACAATCATATCTATTTATAAAAATCAAGAAGCATCTCTATAGCTTTTTTTATAGAGAGAACTATATACGTGGGCAGTTTTTTAGCATTCCCATGGAAAGTCATTTGTACAAATTTAACCATGATGATATGGGACGCAATAAAACATTTATAATAAGCTAAATAAATATGTTAAGAAAAAAAGAATGAGGCTGTTCGTGTTATACAACAGTGCAGAATTTTATGAAAATATAAGGGGAGGATAACGTTATGTATCGCAGAGTGTTATTTGATGTGATAAAACGTGTAAAATGTGCAAAGTAATTATATTTACCTTTCTTATTTTTATATTATTTAAAGCGTAGTAGATGCAAAGTGTATTATAAGGTATCTGATTTTATGGTATACCAGACAAGAATTTTGTTAAAATCAGGGACTGTGCGCTGTGTATTTATAGGCTTGTGTTTTGCTTTTTCTTTTCCACAGCCACTTGCTGCATTTGATTTTTTCGGCATCCCTCTTTTTGGTCAAAAGAAAACAAATTCTTCTTCACATTATGCCAAAAGTACAGAGAAATTTTATAAAGTTGATGTTGTTGCACCGCCAGGTGCACCATTAGAAGGTATAAAAATAGTTAAATCTGTTTCTTCTCTTGTTGCTGATAAAGAGAAAGCATCCGCCAGTTCTTCTGGTTTGCTCGCCAAGGCGCGTTCAGATTATCGAGCAATTCTTTCTGCTCTTTATGCTGATGGACGCTATGGTGGTGTTATTAGTATTAAAATTAATGGCTTAGAAGTCGCTGATTTAAGTCCGGTAACTCAACTTCCAGCACGGTCTAATATTGTTATTACAATTAATGCTGGTCCACAATATGTTTTTAGTATTGCAAATATTGATAAAGTAGCTCCGTTTGAAAAACGTAAAGCGCATAAAATGCCCACAATTGAAGAATTGGGCTATAAAGTTGGGGCTATTGCTAAATCTGAAACCATTTTGAAAGCAGAAAAATGGGCGATAGAAGGATGGCGGCAACAAGGTTATGCTAAAGCTAAAATTATGAAGAGTGAGGTCGTGGCTGACCATGCTGCGTTGCGTGTTGAAGGACGGATTGTTGTTGCTCCTGGACAAAAGGCTTATTATGGTCCTTTAAGTGTGCGTAATATAAGTAAGAAACCACGTGTAGATTCAGCTTATATCGCGTGGATGACCGGATTGAAACCAGGGCAGATATACGATTCTGATGCGTTAGCTAAGGCAAATGAACGTCTTGCGCGCCTTGGTGTTTTTCGTGCTATCAATATACGTGAGGCTGATACTATTAATCTAGATGGTAGTTTACCGCTTGCACTTGTTGTACAAGAACGTAAACCACGTCGTTTTGGTGTAGGCGGTAGCTATTCAACTTTAGACGGTGCTGGTTTTGAGACTTATTGGATGCATAACAATCTTTTTGGTCATGCAGAGACTCTTAAAATTGAAACAAAAATAAGTGGTGTTGGTAGCAATAAAAAGCAATCATATAATTTTAAAAATTTTGATTATCTTTTTGGTGGCACATTTGTAAAGCCCGGTGTACTCACGCCAGATACAGATTTCAGGTCAGAATTAAAAATACAACAAGATGTTTTAGAAAATTATACGACAAAAGCCATCAAAGGAAAATTAGGTATTACGCATATTTTTAATGGTAATCTATCGGGACAGGCTGCTGTAGAAGTTTCAAATGGTTATTCACGTGATATCTATTTTGGGAGCCGTAATTTTACAACAATCGGTTTCCCTAGCGGTTTGATTTACGATAGTCGTAATAATAAGTTTAATGCAACAAAAGGTTTATATGGTGAAGTTTTCATTGAGCCTTTTTATGAGATGCGTTTTAGCAACTTTGTTGCAAAAGTAACAGCAGAAGGTCGTTCTTATTGGGCGTTGGATGAAGGGGATCGTTTTGTTGTTGCTGCGCGGGCAAAGCTTGGTACAATTCTTGGGAATGATACAGCACAAGTACCCGCAAATACGCTTTTTTTTGCTGGTGGTGGGGGCTCTGTTCGTGGTTATGCTTACCGTAATATTGGTATCAAAACAGAAAATGATGGGGTTGTTGGTGGACGGGCGCTTATTGAGGGGTCAGCAGAATTGCGTGTTTCTTTAAATGATAAAATAGGGTTTGTCAGTTTTCTTGATGGAGGTTTAGTAGGGGAAAAGGCGAATTTTGATTTTTCTCAAAAAATTAAATGGGGAGCCGGTATAGGAGGTCGTTATATGACGGGTCTTGGTCCTTTACGCGTTGATTTAGCCTTTCCTTTAAAGAGAGAGAAGGGTGACCCTCGCATTGGTTTTTATGTAGGTATAGGGCAAGCATTTTAATGAAAAAAGGTGTACGTTTATCAGCTTTCTTCTTTGTATTTTTGTTTTTTTGGGTGGGTGGTTTTGTTTTTGCGCAAAGAGGAGACATTCTTCCCTCTAGCGAAATGAAAACAGATGATCGCTCATGGTTTGTTTCTTTAATTGAACGAAAGCTTTCAGCACCTAATCGTCAAGTTCGTTTACACAATATGCAAGGGACACTGTCTTCTCAAACATCAATTGATACTATTACTGTCAGTGATAAAAAAGGGGTTTGGCTTAAAATTACCAATGCTAAAATGGATTGGAATCGTCTAGCGTTGCTGAGAGGGCGGATGGATATTAACCAGCTTTCGGCAGAACAGGTTACATTTTTACGCAAACCGCAAGGCAATTCTTCTTTTGTTTCTTCCCTTGAGACGGGTAAGTTCTCTTTACCAAAATTGCCGCTTGCTCTTTCTATCAATACGCTTACAGCTCAACATGTGACATTTGAACAGAATCTTTTTGGTTTTTCTGCTGATATGTCCTTAAAAGGCAATTTCACCTTAGCTGGTGGTAATTTTGATGTCGATATAGCGGCGCATCGTTTAGATGCACCGGGTTCTTTTTCTGTTCTCACCAAGATATATGATAGTAATCGTAAAGCTCAAATTGATATTTCTGCTAACGAACCACAAAATGGTATTTTGGCGAATATTTTTAACATTGAACAACGTCCAGCATTAAGTCTCGTCGTGAAAGGTGATGGTACTTTTGATGATTTGGTTATCAAACTTTCTTTAGAGTCCGATCATCATTCTATTTTAGATGGTAATGTTATTCTTGCAAGTGTTCCAGAAGGACAGAGTTTTTCTACGAAATTAGAGGGAACACTGAGCCCTTTAATACCTGTTCAATATCGTAGTCTCTTCGAATCTGATATAACATTAAAAGCAAAGGCAAGAAGAACAAAAGAAGGTGTGACACACCTTGATCAGATGGTTATTCAGAACAAAGCAATGAATGTTATAGCCAATGCTGAAATAACCGCCGATGGATTCTTGCGACGGCTTTTTGTTGATGGCAAAATGGCTCTTGATAACGAAAAGGAGTCTGTTCATTTACCTATATCAGAAGTGCCAAAACCTGCGAATACTCTTGCTTTGAACATTGACTATGGTCGCGAAGGTCAACAATCTTGGAATGGGCGGTTGGTTGTAAATCATTTAAGCAATAAAAATATTTATATTCGCGATGCAATTTTTGATATGGGAGGAGTAAGCGAAAATCTTGATAATGCAGCTTCTCGTCATGTTGGTGTTCAGGTTAAAGGGACGCTTCAAGGGGTTAAAAAGATTAAGGGAGCGTTAGTAGAAAATTTAAGCCAAGCGGTTCATGTGCATTTAGATACGGATATTGTTTCGAACAAACCAATTTTGATTCATGATCTGAGTGTTACGGCTCAGAGTTTTTCTTCTTGGTTAAAAGGGACAATGGAGAATTTTGTTTTTAAAGGCGATCTCGGTTTAAAAGCTCAAACATTAACTCCTTTGGAAGTGTTCAGTAAACAATCACTTTCTGGTAGTACAGATATTAAAGCCAAAGGAACGATCAATTTATTGAGTGGCATTTTTGATCTCCAATTATCAGGAATGGCTGACGATATGAAAATAGGCGTGCAGTCTTTTGATCGTTTATTCAAAGGAAACATCACTCTTTCAGGTGGTGCTACTCGAAATACGAAGGGTTTCATTTTTCGTCATTTTAATTTGAAAAATCAATATACAAACATAAAGGCTAATGGTTATTTTTCAGATGAAAGCGCTAAAATGGATCTATCTGCTGAAATATCTGATTTGTCCAAATTAGATCCAAAGATAAGCGGTGCGCTTACGATTGAAAGTACGGCGAGAGGGCGCAATAGCCATATAAAACTAAATACACGTGCCCATATTGCTGAAGCATTAATCGTAGGGAAGAAACTTCAAAACACAACATTTAACATAGATGTACTTGTAGATAATACAGCACCAGTTACTGCTTTAACGGGGGGGGTAAAAGGTGAAGGAATTTTTGCTAAGAAACCTTTGCATTTATCGGCCTCTTTTAAAGATTCTCATAAAATTCGAAAACTTGAAAATATCGATATTAGAGGGGGAAGTGCAAAAATAACGGGTGATCTTTCTCAACAACTTGGCGGTTTTTTGAAAGGAGCGCTGCATATTGATGCCGATGATATTTCCGTACTTTCAGCGTTATTTTTGCAGGATGGTAGTGGAAAAGTAAAAGGAGATTTTATTTTTGATGAACAAAATGGCAGACAAAAAACCAATGTGAAGGCGCATGTTAACCATTTGAATTTTTCCAAGAATAAAATAAAAAAATTGGCAATAGATGCTGACATATTCGACCCTTTTGGCATGACTCAGTTTGAAGGAGTTATCAATGCAGAACATATTCAAACACCTTTGGTAATGGTCAATCGTTTAAATGCTCACGCCGATAGGAATAATGGACAAACGGTTTTTACTGTCCAGGCGATGTTGCATGATACTCTCAATGCACGGCTTTCTGGTCGTTTAATGGTTGAGGAACTTCCAGAAAGTATAAAACGAGAAGTGCAAATTGAAGCTGTGGACTTAAAACAACACACTTTTCATGCAACATTGCCGAAGCCATCTATAATTTCTTTTGATAAAGATGGAATGACAATCAATGAATTAGGAATTGCAATAAATGGGGGCAACATCATCTTAGCAGGAAATATTCAAGATACCCTGAATTTACAACTTACAATGAATGCCCTTCCTGCTACTTTAGTCAATTTGTGGAAATCCGATCTTGGAGCAGCAGGGAGTGTAACAGGGCAGGTTATGATTCGTGGTCATTTAAAAAAACCTGATATAACTTACGATATAAAAGGTGAGGGACTGACAACCGTTGCTTTTCAAGATAAAAAAATTATGCCTTTTTCTTTTTCTGCTACGGGAAACACTGTAGATCAAAATCTTACTTTGAATGCAAATTTAACAGGAGAAGGAATACAAGCACAAGCTCAGGGGCGTGTATCTCTAGAGAAAAATGCGCTTGATCTTCATATTAATTTGCAAAATTTATCTGCACGTTTGGCGAATGGTTTTATTGCAGGACAAGCGCTTGATGGGACAGTAATAGGTAAAGTTGATATTGATGGAACAATGAAGGATCCATCTGCTCATTTTGAGCTTTCTAGTCAAAATTTAACCGCTATGACGCATAAAGGACCGATGTCAATCAATATAAATGCTCGTGGTTCTTATAAAAAATCGACATTTCATATTGAAAATATGATAGCTACTGGAGATAAAGGATTAGATCTTTCCATCCATGGGCCTGTATCTCTTAATGGTTCAGAGGCAAAATTAAACGTTAAAGGGATAATGCCTCTTGATTTTGTTAATCTCTTATTAGCTAAGCGTGGTGCACATATAACGGGTACAGCAAGAATTGATACAGCTCTTAATGGGTCATTATCAAAGCCACAATTGATAGGAAATATTTCTATAGGCGACGGTAGCTTTTTTGATTCACAAACAAATGTAGGATTGAATAATATAACGATTGAAGGCAAATTGAAAGGTGATCATATCCTTATAGAAAAAGCTTCAGCTTCTTCGTTTGAGGGGGGAGGAATTTCTGCTTCAGGTCGTATCTCTAATGGTCTAGAGACAGATTTGATATTTCATCTTGATAATGCCAATTATAATGATGGTTCTATGATTCTGGCAACATTATCAGGTGAGATGACAATGACAGGTCATTTTTTAAATAGTCTTGTTCTTGGTGGTGATATCATCGTTGAAAAAGCTGAAGTTTTTGTTCCTGATCATTTTAAAAGTGCCAAGTTTCTTGATGTTAGAAATAAGAATTTAACTAAATCGATTCAAACAACACTTGAACGTGCTGATGTTAAGAACACGAACAAAAGCAAAAGCCGTATAGTTACACAAGAATCTTCATCTGTCGTGCTATCAAATATGCGTATTACAGCACGCAATCAATTTTTTGTACGCGGAAAAGGCTTAGATGCTGAACTGGGAGGACGCATTAATCTAGCAGGTCCATTGAATGATGTGCATCCAGTTGGTGAATTTAGAATGATTCGTGGACGTTTTGATATCCTGTCGCAACGTCTTAATTTTGATCAAGGACAAGCGAGTTTTAGTGGTAATCTTAATCCTACGGTTTATTTTGTAACCAACAATAACAGTGGTGATATTCGCGTCGCTGTAACTGTAAGTGGGACGGTTGATAATCTTGATATTAATTTTTCATCACAACCAAATTTGCCTCAGGATGAGATTTTGGCGCGTTTGATTTTTAATCGCTCTCTTAATGAATTATCACCATTTCAGATTGCTCAACTTGCAGCAGCAGCGGCTGATCTTGCAGGTAGTTCTAATACATCTTTGTTGAATACTTTACGAACTAAAATTGGACTTGATGATCTTGATGTTATCGTTAATGAGAAGGGGAATACAGGCTTACGTATTGGACGCTACATACACAATAATATTTATTTGGGCTTTGAAGCAGGGTCTGATGGAACGACGAAAGGGACAATT
The DNA here is from genome assembly GCF_042196965.1 of Bartonella sp. AA83SXKL. Lineage (NCBI taxonomy): Bacteria > Pseudomonadati > Pseudomonadota > Alphaproteobacteria > Hyphomicrobiales > Bartonellaceae > Bartonella > Bartonella sp. AA83SXKL. The sequence goes on along the minus strand of NZ_JBHIRG010000001.1, from coordinate 150,674 downwards.
AATTTAGATATTTCGCGTCATCTCAAAGCTAAAGGTGCCATAGGAAATGAACAAAATTCTAGTATAGGTCTCTTTTATGAAAGAGATTATTAAAGATTGAATTTAAAAAAACAATTTCTTCGTTTTTTGTCTCTCATTTCTAAATCTGAGGAAGAAGAGATAGACTAGAAATCCTATAAAAGAAGAAGCTTTTTGTTGAGGCGTGAAGAGATATATCTGAAATATTCGATTTTTTGTTTATGCTATTCTCTAAAGGGAAAAAATCTTCACGAAAGATAGTATGTTATTTTGCTGCTATATATTTATTTTAGAGAAATACCTTACCTTGTTTTCAAGCCCATATCGTGCTGTTGCCTAAAGAATGGAGTGTGTGCAATATATTGATTTATAAAGATAATTTATTGTTATTCAACTTGAATTAGAACTTTGAATATTATATGATTCTCTCATTACTAATCTCTTTCGTATTGAATCAATCAAAACCATTCGGCTTGCATGCTACAAGCGGAGAATCCTGTGTGGATAAAACTATTAAGAAATGACTAAAAATGCCTCTTATGAATCATCTCGAGAACTAAGAGCTGTCGCAACATTAGGGACTGGCGGAATAGTGTGAATGGTGCCGGCTTGTTACTCCATAAGCGTAAAGATAGGGCAGCTTAATGGATTTATCATTATACAATTCACGGACGTTATCGCGAAATGGGCTTGGGGAAGACTTTGAGAGAGGTTTCTTTAAAACAAGCACGTGAATTTGCAACACAATGGCATTCTGTTTTTATGTGAAGGACATGATTCCATTAAAGAACGTGATAAACAAAAGCGTTAAGCGGAGAATTCATAAGACATCGATTTTATTGTCAAACGCATTTAAAGCAATATTTTTTAATAATAAAAATTACCTATTATTTTAGATTTTTGTTTATTGTGTCTTGAATGAGATCACTTTTCTTATCACGAATAGCTCCGCGAACAGAATACTCCAAAATATAACATTATTGTATTGCAAGTTTATGTATTTGTTTTAAAGCAACATTTCTCAGTGTGCGCTTGAGTCTATTTCATAAGATTGCTTGTGAAATGGTATAAAGTACCTCTTATGAATGGTATAAAATCCACACTACCGTTATTAATAAAGGTATAAGTATTTACTAAAGCTATAAGCCGGCATTATCATTCTATTTTTCAGCTTCTCATGTTGCTGACAATCTTTTCACTTGAAAGTGTAGAGGTATTTTTATTGCTTATCTTAAGAGTTTTTATGCATATACCAATATCTCTTATGACGTACAACAAGCGCTTTTGATTGATTCATCATAAATATAAAGAAAATTTGCAATAAGCAAATTACATCTTATCTTTTGTTTAAGATATAAAATAACAAATTATTATTATAAATCAAAGTATTAAAATGTATATTAAAAGATATTTTTGTAAAAATATTTATCAGAGTTATATGTCGTATTTTTCTATTTTAGCGGTTAAAAGAAAGAGGAATGTCATTTTGCTTTTCATCTGTTTTTTTGCATATTGAAATTATAGCCTTATATAAGCACTAACGTTGTGCATTTATAAACTCTTCAAGCAGTTAAAGTATTGGAGGAATATCATTTTAGTTTCTAAATGTAGAAAAAACAGCAAAGCTTGCTTTAAAGCAAGCTACAACAGTAAAAAAGTTTTATAATAAAACCTCTCTTATTTTTTCAATGTTTTTCTTTTAAACGGAGTGTATCTATAATTTGCAACACAATTTATAATTGTTAGCTTATTCTGTTGTACCATAAAAGACCGACATTTGAGGTGTGGTGATATAAGGTATGTAAGCCTTTTTGACACAGTATTCTGAAAGCACGTGGTGAATATTTAGGGTAAGCCTTGTATAAGTGAATCACATAAGTTGTTATCAAGTGGAATGAGCTCAATAAAAATCTAGATTGTTTACAGATCAGATTGGGTAGAGTCTTTGTCCTTTAAAAGTTGTGTGGAGAAAAGAATTATCAGTGCAGGGATAAACACGGATAAAGGTTGTATTGATCCAGATTCATTATCATCCGCGATAATTTTTTCAAACCTTGATGCTCTCTCTTTCAGGATTCACAACACTTATGAATGTTTCAACACTTATTTTAGGAAGGGAAGGGGTTTTTGAAATTTCATGGTTAAAGTCAATTGCATTCAACAAAATAGCGAGTAAAGTTTTCATTTAAATCCAAGAAGTTTATTTTAAATAAACCATAAATTCTTCGCAAACTTTGATTAAAGTAATGCTTTTTCTTGGTAACAAGTCTTTTTTATAAATGGAGCATTACCTTCTATCCATTTTTTATTTCAAATTTTATTTAAGGATCTAGAAATTAGGAGGTATGTTTTTTGAACTGGATATTATGAAGTTTTTTATAAAACCCATGTTCTTTTGCTAGCAATTCTTTTTGAGTACCTTGTTCAATTAGTTGTCCATTTTGTATGACCACAATTTTATGAGCACGAGCAATCGTTGAAAGGCGATGAGCAATAATGATCGTTGTGCGTCCTTTAGTAAGGTGATGAATAGCTTCATTAATTTGTGCTTCGGTGTGTGAATCGAGCGCACTCGTTGCTTCATCAAGAATCAGAATTTCACTATCGTGAATCATTGCTCTAGCGATAGCGAGTCGTTGTTTTTGCCCCCCTGAAAGATTACAGCCATTATCACCTATCTGTGTATCATAACCATTTGGCAAACTCATAATAAAGTCATGAACATTTGCTGCTTTTGCTGCTTCGATAATTTCGTCATCACTAGCTCCTTCTTTTCCAAGTCCGATATTATATTTAACAGTTCCTTGAAAGAGAAAAGTATCCTGTCCTACATAGGCCATCAGGTTTCTCAGAGAGCGAAATGTTGTGTAGCGAATGTCTTGATCATTAATCAATATGCGTCCTTTTGTGGGGTCATAGAGGCGCATAATAAGGTTGATAAGGGTTGATTTTCCCGAACCGGATGGTCCCACCAATGCTGTCATTTTTCCGGCTTCTATTTCTAGGTTGATGTCTTTCAATATCATTTTGTTATTAGTGTATGCAAAAGAAACATGTTCGAAACGAATAGTTCCTTGCGTTTTATTCAGATCTTTAGCTTCTTTATGTTCTACAACTGTAAGGGGACAATCGAGTATTTCAAACATCGTACGGATATTGACCAAGCCAGATTCAATTTTAACACGTACATTTGCTAGTCTTTTTGCGGGTTCATAAGCTAAAAGTAAAGCAACAATAAAGGACATAAATTCACCTTGAACACCTGCGCGTTGGGTTGCAAGATAACCGGAAAAACAAATAATACCTGCAATGGCAACACCCGTGAGTGTTTCCATAATTGGATTGGTAATAGCTTCGAGTGTTGCAATACTGTTTGTTTGTTTTTCAACATCACAAATGGCTTTGTCCATCCGTTTTTTCATGACTTCTTCTAGTGAAAAGGCCTTGATGATTCGAATACCAACAGCCGTTTCCTGTACGATTTTGATAATTTCACCAAGTGAAAGGAGCTCTTTTTCCATCAAGCTGCGAACGCGTTTTAAAGCCATTCGAACGCCTAAAAAAGCTAGTGGTCCTACGATTAAAGTAATAGAGATTAACACAAAGTTTTGAATGAACATGACAAGCAACAGACCACTAACGGAAAGTAAATCACGTACAAAAGTTGTGATAATAGTATCAATTATATTACGTACGGCTGTCGCATTATGAGTTACACGAACAAGAAGATCAGATGAAGTGTTATTATGATAAAAAGAGACTCCTTGTTCCATAAGTCGTGCAAAAATTTTACGCTGTTGTTCAGCAATAATACTATTGCCTGCTTTGTTTAGAAAGTAAGTTTGGAAAAAAGTTGCAACTCCTTTGAGAATAAAGATAAAAGCAATGAAGCTAGAAATCAAAACAATCATAGGAAAATTTTGTGCATCAATAATCTGATTAACAACATCCCGCATAATCCATGCACTGGTTGCTGTGGTACAAGAAATGATGATCATTGAGAAGATAGCCGCACTATACCAACGCATATGTTTACGAAAATTTTCTCGCAAAAGGCGGATAATAAGATGTTTGTCAAAAGAGGAAATTTGTTTTTTAGCCATGAAGAGCTTCTATATTCTCTCATTATTTTATGCAAGATTGAAACACTCTTAATTAAGAAGCCCCTTAATCTTTTTTACAAAAATAGCTTTTTCTTTCAAGGTTCATCACATCAATTTCACGACGGTGAGAGTGAAGAATGTAGTGCAAAGTTTCTGTGAAAGGTATAACGAAAATTCGTTGTTCATCATTATTTTTAGTTTTCAATAAAAGGTACCGGCGAGTTTCATTATTGTATTTACCAATTTCCATATTGTGATAGTCTTTGGCACTTGAAATAGTTCACAAAAAACATTTCTGCTTTTTTGATAATTTTTATGTATCATCTCCATTTGTGATGTGTAAGCAAACAATTTTGCCGCATTGCATGATACAGAGAGCTTGAAATAAGAAGACCTTACGATGTTTGAGTTTTCTCATTTAATATGCAAAATAATGAATTCTTCTTATAAATCGATCAAGCATTATTAAACTCTTAAAAGGATTTATACACATTTATAAAACCTTAAAAGCACCACAAAAACTCTATGTGGTGCTTCTAAATAATACTATACACATCATTTTGATGAATTGCATGCGAATATTATTCCAATGCAAAACTATTTAGGTGCTATCACCATCATCATTTGCCGGCCTTCAAGCTTTGGCTCCAATTCGATTTTAGCAATTTCACTTGTATCTTCTTTCACACGCTGAAGAAGCTTTAATCCAAGATCTTGGTGAGCCATCTCACGACCACGAAAACGCAAAGTAATCTTTACTTTATCACCATGATCAATAAAGCGATGAACAGCCTTGAGTTTGACTCCATAATCATGGACATCAACATTTGGGCGCATCTTAATCTCTTTGATTTCGATGACTTTTTGCTTCTTACGTGTTTCAGCAGCTTTTTTTTGGGTTTGATATTTTAATTTTCCCAAATCGATGATTTTACATACAGGTGGCTCCGCATTTGGTACAATTTCAACCAAATCAAGTCCCGCATCTGCAGCCATAGCAAGAGCTTCTTGTATCGAAACAACTCCCTGATGTTGTCCCTCATCATTGATAAGCTGAACATGAGGTACCCGAATATCCTGATTTGAACGTGGTCCGTCTTTTTGGGTAGGTGTCATTTTAAACGGTTTACGAATGGTTTATGCTCCTTAAATTTTGATTCAACTACAGTTAATTTAATATACAATTATGTACCTAAAAACAACTATAATTCGTGTTATTTTCATTATTTGATTTATTACTTTTTGGAATGATTTAGATTATAAAAGTTTTTCTCTTAATTTAAAGAAATTGTTTTATGGAGGATAAAGAATCATGGATCAAAATATTCCTTGTCAGTTTTTTTCATTTGAGAACACCGCACTTGCAGTACGCTATCGCAAGGGGCGCCAATCTCCAGGTTTGGTTTGGCTTCCTGGCTATCAATCCGATATGTTAGGAAGTAAGGCAACGTTAGTTGATCAGTTTGCTCAGAAGAATGATTTGTCTTGTTTACGTTTTGATTATTCTGGACATGGAGAATCTGAAGGTGATTTTTTTCAAGGAACAATTTCGCGTTGGGTTAAGGAAAGTTTAGCGACTTTTGAAACCTATTGTGAGGGTCCACAAATTTTGATTGGTTCCTCTATGGGGGGGTGGATTGCGCTAAGGCTTGCAATGATGCTAGCACAGAAAAATAAGAAGCTTGCTGGCATGATATTGATTGCTCCAGCACCTGATTTTACACAAACATTGGTGGAACCAAAATTAGGCCCAGAAGAATGGAAGATTTTGGAGGAGAAAGGCTATATTGAACGACCTGCAGTTGATGATACAGAGCCAATGCCCTTTACAAAAACATTGATTGAAGATGGGCGCGAAAATTGTGTTATGAAAGGATGCATTGATGTTGGGTGTCCAGTCCATATTCTACAAGGGATGGAAGATGAAGATATTCCCTATCAGCATACATTGACTTTACTTGATCATTTACCTCTCCATGATGTAACATTGACACTTGTTCGTGATGCAGATCATCGCTTTTCTCGTCCACAAGATTTAGATTGCCTTGAAACAGTATTGAGATCTTTTATTAATCAGATTAATGCAAAGTAAGGGGTACATTTATTGATGAAGATAAAAATATATGAGCATTTCTAAACAGCATTTTATTTTTTCTGAGCGCTCTGTACCTGTACGGGTGCGGGAAAATAAGTATGCGCGCCGTCTTACCTTACGTATTGATGCCAGAAGTCAGGAGATTTGTGTAACAACACCACCAGCAATAAATCTCTATGCGGTTGAAAATTTTATTGAAAAGCATCGATCTTGGATTGAGGCACGTCTTGCTCATGTACAAATCTCTCATAAAAATGCTTATCTCAAAGAGGGGGCGACAATTCCCTTATTGGGTGTTTCTCATACCATAAAACATAGAGAGGGACGTGGAGTAACAGAAATCATTACAGCAGATGCGGAGCAAGGGCCTGAAATTATTGTTTATGGTCAATTAGAATATCTTCCAAGACGCATTGCTGACGTTTTAAAAAAACAAGCGGCGCTTATTATAACGCCTTTGGTGGCACATTATGCTCATCAGGTAGAGCGTAAAGTCAAATCCATTTGTTATAAAGATACGAGAAGTCGTTGGGGCTCTTGTTCAATAGATAAGCGTCTTTCTTTTTCTTGGCGCCTTATTATGGCGCCAAAAGAAGTTGTGGAATATGTTGTTGCCCATGAAGTTGCTCATCTTGTTGAAATGAATCATGGGCCAAGATTTTGGGCTCTTTGTGAAGAGCTATGTCCTGATAGTAAAACATATCGTGCTTGGTTGAAAGAAAATGCTCCTAGACTGCATGCAATTAATTTTGATTCATATAATTTAGAGGCGTAAAAAACTTTCAAATGAAGGCAATATTTAACGGAACTTTTTGTTGAGTGTTTTGTTGTGTGTGTGCTTGCTCATGTATAATGAGGAAGCCATTGAAGCTCTCAGCACGATTGTTCTCCCCTGCTTGGTTTGCTGAGTGTCTTCAATGTTTTTACTTTATCTTTTTTGTAATTCAGCGTAATAACCCTAAGTTCCGATGACTTATAAAAAATGGGAAGGTTTTTTATGTCTGTTCTTACAGATCCACTTCAGCTATTACAGGCACTTATTCGTTGTCCTTCTGTTACACCTCATGAAGCAGGGGCGTTATCAACTTTGGAACAATTTTTGAAAAAAATGGGATTTCATGTCGAGCGCCCTATTTTTACGGATAAAAATACAGACAATGTTGAAAATCTTTATGCAAAAATGGGAAGTGAAGGACCCCATCTTATGTTTGCGGGTCATACGGATGTCGTACCGCCAGGTGCATTGGAAGATTGGACTTATCCACCTTTTGAAGCTGTCATAGATCAAGGAAAATTATATGGGCGGGGTGCTGTTGATATGAAGGGTGGAATCGCTTGTTTTATTGCGGCTCTAGCGCGAGTTTTTGAGAAACGACCCATTAAAGGAAGGGTAAGCCTTTTAATTACTGGTGATGAAGAGGGGCCTGCTGTTAATGGTACGGTAAAACTTCTCAAATGGGCAGAAAAAAAAGGTGAAAAATGGACTGCGGCTCTTGTGGGGGAACCAACAAGCGTAAAGACTGTTGGTGATATTATCAAAATTGGTCGCCGCGGATCGATTTCTGGTATTATTACCGTGAAGGGTTGCCAAGGTCATGTTGCTTTTCCAGAGCGGGCTGCTAATCCCTTGCCTTTGGCAAGTAAGCTTATTCAAGCATTGACACAAACTGCTTTAGATAAAGGGACAGAGAATTTTCAACCTAGTAATCTAGAGCTAACAAGCATCGATACCGGTAATTTAACAGTCAATATTATCCCAGCGCAGACAACAGTTCGTTTTAATATACGCTACAATGATCTTTGGACAAAAGAAACACTGGTGGAGGAAATTGAAAAGCGTCTTGCTTTGGTGCAATCAAAAAACAATGGTAACCAATATCCCTCTTATCAGCTTGAATGGATTCCAAGTTTAGGGGATGTTTTTTTAACCAAAAATGATAAACTTATTCAAACTTTATCCAATGCTATTAAAAGTGTAACAGGGAATATACCAGAATGTTCCACTTCAGGTGGTAGTTCGGATGCGCGATTTATTAAGGATTATTGCCCAGTGGTTGAATTCGGCTTACCAGGGCAAACGATGCATATGGTAGATGAGTGTGTGTCCCTTGATGCAGTGGAAACGCTTACTACTATTTATGAGCGTTTTATTATTGATTTTTTTTCATAAAGAAAAGATTGCTGGTTCAAAAATACTTTTATCTTGTTGTGCCATAAGATATTACCATTTAAGGTATGGTGATACGAGTTCCGTAAAACTTAATATATTAAGTGGTTTTAGAGTAAGTGATGAATATTCTTAAGTTGGGATTCTTGTCTGTAGAATCTTTAGTTAATTGAATTACATAATTGGAAAGCCAAAAGAGGACTGCTTGAAGAAGCAGAACTATTTAGACCATATTAGATTGAAAATATTCGTTCTTTAAGGTGTAGAAAGGCAGTGCAATCATATATGGAAAACAATGAATATTATATCATCATTGTGTAGTGACAGGTTGAAGCCATGAAGACACACAAAAACATGTTGCTATTGTAAAAAGTTTGTACAACATAAATGCGCTCATTCACAGCTCATGTTTTAATATGGTTTCTGAGCTCTCACAAAAGGTACCTCTTATTTCAATTAGACTCTCTTAGAATAAAGACTATAGGAAAAGCGCTTTAAGTTTATTTTATTTCATATATTTTGCTCTGCTTTTTTTGTCCCCAAGAACTTCCGTTGCAATATCATTACGAGATAGAAGGTGAGCTTATTTAATCAGCTTTAATATTGGTTATGATAAAGGTACACAGAAATTCTTTTGTAGCATCACGTTGACTTCTTTAGCCAAGGATTGTCCTAGTATTATTCTCAATTTTTTAATAAAATAACCTTAAAGGACGCGTATAGATACTCATAAGCATGTACGCATACAAGTGAAATTATATGGGATTAATGTCATTTCGCTCGCTAACAAAGCAATCTCGATTCATATTTGGTATATTTGCCATTTGAGTGCATTATTTGTGTAATAAAGCTCATGATGTTGCTGTTATCTATAAATCAACACCAATCATACAGCCGCGTATCTCAAATAAATATTGGTTCAGTATTTTTTGCGACAACAGCTTTTATATGCCAGAATAGGATAAAAGTATTGTGTATATCTATTTTTTATAATCTCTGAAACAGACATACAACCACAACCTGATTGAGGGAAAATATAAAAGGTATAAAGGTGAAAATCAGCGTGCTTTTTTACTCTCCTTTTTTATTCGGCTTTACGGTTTTCAAAAGTAACTAGAGTAATATCTTTTTAAATAATCAGAGACTGATGCATGGCTTCATGCTTATTTCTCTGGTTCTTTAAATGGTGCCACGATTTCATAAAGAACAATACATTATCGTATTATGCATTCACATACTTGTTTTAAAGAAATTTTCTCAATGTTTATCACATTTATGCCACTACGGTGCTTATGAATAGTGTAGTATAAAATTTTCCGTGAAGCGTATAAAGTCTACAGTGCCTCCTCATCTTTATGTTTATGAAAAATAAAGTTAGAGCACCATACATTTTCTAGCTCAAAATATTGCAATAGCTTTTAGCATTTAAGAGTGTTCATCAGAGGCCTTTTTACTCCTTTTTATAGTTTTTATCCACATGCTTCTCCCTTTTTAAGGTGTAAGCAAATGGCGGTAACTAGCTTGCTATAAATAGTTTTGAAATGAGAGAATCTCACGATATTCTAATCTCACCTTTGCTGTGAAAAATGATAATTATGATTAAAATAAGTATGTTGTTATAAAAACTTTAGTTTGCGAGTTGGCTGATGATGTGATCAAGAACAATACGTCCTTTGGTTGTTGCTTTTAAGCGTTGGTTATCCACCATTTCTATCAATTCTTGGTGTTGTAAATCGATCAGTTTTTCCATTGGAATGCGTTTAGGGCTTAAGGTTTCATAGCGTATAAGTTCTAAGCCTTCGCAAAGGCGTAATCCCATAAGGAGCATTTCATTTGCCTGTTGTTCAGTGGTTAAATGTTCTGTTTCAATACAGCCATGTCCTGTTGTTTCTACCAAATTAAGCCACTGTTCGGGATGCTTTTCATTTATTGTGACATAACGTTCGCGGTTTTCAAGGTGTGATGACAATGTTTTTGAACAGAAATAGGAATGATTCGGTGTATGCTCAATGAAACGTCCATGTGCTCCTGGACCAAAGCCTGCATATTGGTGATAACGCCAATAAAGAAGATTGTGTGCTGATTCGGCACCGGGCATTGCATGGTTTGAGATTTCATAGGCAGGAAGTCCATTTAGTGCCGTTATTTCTTGAGTAAGATGATACAGATCTGTTGCTAGCTCTGATGGGGGAAGGATAAGTCTTCCTGCATCATGAAGCCGTTTAAAGGCAGTTCCTTCTTCGATTGTCAATTGATAAAGAGAAAGATGGTCCGCTGCTAAATCAATTGCTTGTACAAGTTCAGATTTCCATTGTTCAAGGGTTTGTTCGGGACGGGCATAAATGAGATCAAAGGATAAACGTGGAAAAATTTTCCGTGCTAAAGTAATGGCGCAAAGAGCTTGTTCCACATTATGGAGTCGGCCAAGTTTGCGCAATGCTTTATCATTGAGCGCTTGTATTCCTAGAGATAAGCGATTAACACCTGCCGCACGGTATCCACGAAAGCGCTCTGCTTCCACACTGGATGGATTGGCTTCTAATGTAATTTCAACTTTATCATCGACTACCCATTTTTTTGCAAGTGCTTGCAATAGGGCATCGACAGTCTGTGGCTCCATAAGAGAAGGGGTTCCTCCACCAATAAAAATACTTGTAATATGGCGTGGGCCTATTTTGTGGTATTGCGTTTCTATTTCGCGCTTAAAGGCGGTGACAAAACGTGGTTGATCAACACCATGGATGCGAACATGCGAATTAAAGTCACAATAAGGACATTTAGCTGCACAAAAGGGCCAATGAATGTAAATGCCGAAAGGTTCATTCATGAGAATGCTAAAAGGTTTTCTGCCAAAAGTTTGAAAGCACGTGCGCGATGCGAAAGAGGGGGAAGATCATTACGTTTCCAGTTGTGTTTTTGCTCTGTTGACATTTCTCCAAAGGTATTTTCATATCCATCGGGTAAAAAAATAGGATCAAAACCAAAGCCTTTGTCTCCCCGTGGAGGCCAAATGAACGTTCCTTCAACGCATCCGCGGAAGTAATCTGCATGAGCATCAGGCCATGCAATGCAAATGATGGATATAAAACGGCATTTCCGTTGACTTTTTTCTCGTGCTCCGACTTTTTGGAGTTCATTTTCTATTTTTTTCATAGCTTTTGGAAAATTACGTGTACCATCGGCTTGAATTGCCCAATCAGCGGTATAAACGCCTGGCGCACCCTCCAATGCATCTACCTCTAAGCCTGAATCATCAGAGAGTGCAGGAAGTCCTGTTTTTTTTGCTGCTGAAAAAGCTTTAATATAAGCATTTTCTTCAAATGTTTTTCCCGTTTCTTTTGGTTCTGGCAAGCCCAGTTCTTTTGCCGATTGTATTATTAAACCGAAAGGCGTAATTAAAGTAGTGATTTCATGCAATTTTCCGGTGTTATTTGTAGCAATGACAAGTTTTTTATCTGCTATGCTTCTCATATAGATTTCTCCAAAAATGAAAGGGGAATTATTTTTGTGCTAAAAACCGGTTTAAATGCTCATACACACACATTCTGCTTGATTTTACATGATATGATTATTTTACACGTTTTATGATATTTTATTCCAATAAAAATTTTTATCTTGCACGAAGATAATCTTGCAAAGATAAGAAAGACATGTCTTTTTTATGATAGCATTTTATGGTAAATTTCCAATTTTCTGCTTGCTCTAAAGGGTGAAATTTTCTATTTACAGCGGTTTTTAATCAATCTAGATTTTCTTGACAAGTCCCTACAGCAGACCACTTTACAGATCAACTCTTAATCTTAAATATTTCTCACACACTCTAACAAAAAATATTTCCCGCGTAATTTATCAAGCATCACTCTGAAAGGTAGCATTTTACAGCTCAATAGGATAATATGTTTTTATACTACTTTAGACTATTTGACCAAACCTTGGCAAAACTTATATAAGAGATGAGGATTTTAGAAGTAGTGAAACAATTGTGATGAAGCACAAAACTATTGATAATGAACTAAAATATCTTGATGAACGTTCGCGTGATATTTTTCGCCATATTGTTGAAGCTTATCTTAATGATGGTGAACCTGTAGGATCACGTAATCTTTCGCGGCTTTTACAACAGACATTATCGCCTGCGACGATTCGCAATGTGATGAGTGATCTTGAACATCTCGGTTTGATTTATGCACCACATGTTTCTGCGGGTCGAATGCCAACACAATCAGGTTTACGCTTTTTTGTTGATGCATTTATGGAAGCGGGTGATTTGCCAAACGAAGAGCGAGAAAATATTGAAATGCAAGTCAAAGAGGCTGGTCATGCACAATCGGTTGAACATTTTCTTGTTCAAGCAAGCCGAGTTCTTTCAGATCTTTCACGTGGGGCAGGGCTTGTTTTAGCAACAAAACAAGAAGGAACATTGAAACATATTGAATTTGTGCGCCTTGATAGGGAGCACGCTCTTGCCGTTTTGGTGACTCAACAAGGTGAAGTTGAAAATCGTATTGTTCATTTACCAGAAGGGGTTACTCATGCACAATTGACGGAAGCAATGAATTTTCTCAATGCCCATATCCAAGGGCGTACATTGAGTGAAGCTAAAGGGGAAATTGCCCGCTTATGCGCAGAAACACGGGCTGCACTTGATGATTTATCGCATCATCTTGTTGAAACGGGATTAGCTCTTTGGGGAGGAGAAGGTGCTGATCATAAAATACACCTCATTGTTCGCGGGCGTAGCAATTTACTTGAAGATGTGAAAGCAGAAGAAGATTTAGAACGATTACGCCATTTGTTTGATGATCTTGAAACGCGTGAGAGTATGGCACAGCTTCTCGATTTAACGGATGAAGGTTCTGGGGTTAGAATTTTTATTGGTTCAGAAAATAAGTTATTTTCACTTTCTGGTTCTTCTTTAGTTGTAGCACCTTATCGTGATTCACAACAAAGAGTCATTGGTGCTTTAGGTGTTATTGGTCCTACACGGCTTAATTATGCAAGGATCGTGCCCATGGTTGATTATACAGCTCAACTTGTGTCACAGTTATTGCGTTAAAACGATGCAAGTAAGTATTTGTACTATAAAAGCTCATTGTATTATATACATCGATACCCCTTGATTTTTGTCTGTAGAATTTCGATATCGAGAATAACGAATCTTATGAAGGAATAAAATTTTTATGTCTGATGAAAAAAACAAATTTACTGACGCTTCATTTGAAAATTGTGATTTAAAAAATCCAGCTGATCGTAATACACTTAAACAGGCAGCCGATGAATTTTTAAAAACACATAAAACAGAGGAACACGAAGTCGTTGAAACAGAAAGCAATGAGATTAGTGATCTTTTAGCCTCTTTGCAGGATGAAAATAAAGAATTGAAAGATCAACTTTTACGTCTTGTTGCAGATATGGAAAATCTTCGACGCCGTACTATGCGAGATGTGGCGGATGCAAAGGCTTATTCCATTGCTAATTTTGCACGGGATATGTTATCGGTTTCTGACAATCTCAATCGTGCTTTGGAAGCTATTCCAGAAGGTGCACGGGAGAGTGATGCTGGTTTGAAATCATTGGCAGAAGGCGTTGAAATGACTGAACGTGCCATGATGGCAGCATTAGAACGTCATGGGGTGCAAAAAATTCATCCAGAGGGGCAAAAATTTGATCCTCACTTTCATCAAGCGATGTTTGAAATTCCCAATGCTGATGTTCCAGATAATACTGTTCAACAAGTGGTTCAGGCAGGTTATATTATCGGGGAAAGGGTGCTGCGTCCAGCTATAGTGGGTGTAGCTAAAGGAGGAGCAAAAGAAGCTTCTGTTGAAGCTGATTCGGATTAAAACACATCAATAATAAATCTCTAACATAAAATGCAGTATTCCCTGCAATCACACATATATGAAGTCTTTTCTTAAAGGGGTTTTAAAGGGTGTTATAAACACCCTTTTATCTTTGAAGCGCCCAACTTCCTTTTACAATATAGGGAGCCTTATTTAAGGGAGAGGCCGATAACAATAAAACAAAATGATCAACCTCAAAAGGAGGAACAAAAAAATCATCTTGAAAAGATAGATAATAAGAAAGATCTTTAAGATTAATATCAAATATTCGTGCAAGAGTGATATGCGGAATAAATAGTCTTTTATCAGGCTTTAACTCTAATTTATTCCGGATATATTGCGTCTTTTCATGTAAAAGAATAAGCTTTTCACAAGGTTCAATGCGAACCACAAGAGAATGAGGAGCATTTTCTGAACCAAAAACTTCAAAACCTTTTATCTGTAGCGTAAAAGAAGGAAGTTCTATAGTGTTAAAGGTATGCATAATTTCATCTGCTAAGGAGCTTTCAACTTCGCCAAAAAAAGATAAGGTGACATGAAAATTTTGCGGGTTGATCCATTGCGCTTTTGGTAAGCCATTTTGCAATGATACGAGGGCTTTTGTTGTTTGTTGAGGAATCTGAAGAGCACTAAATAGACGACCCATGATATTATCTCCTTATAATGAAAGATGCTATCTCAAGCGCAATATAGATAATAAGGGCGGGGCACGTATCACAGAAAACAAGGCAATAGTATAGAAAAAGAATGTCTAAAAAATGCTTACTATAATTATGAGCGTACAAAGCTTATTCGTTTTAAGAAATGGTTATGACATTGATAAGAATTGCGTTTTCAGGATCTGTATCACAATGATGTGCAATGGAAGATTACTTGTGTATTATAAAGGCTACAAAGTTAGCAGAAAATAAGAAAAGTTGATAGATTTTTGATGTGCGAAATTATTTTGACGTTTATCTTTAGTCTAAAATAAAGCATACTTTAATACAAGGTGAAGAGTTCTCTTTTCTGTAAAAATTTAATTATATGATTAAATCGGGGAATAGCCATAATACGCAAAACTATTCAAATTGGTCAAATAATGTTAGGAAAGGAAGAAAAAAATCGAGCATAACAAAATTACTATAAGCTTTTACATTTATGATAATTATGCCAATCTATAATGGATATGAATATTGGTATAAAAGCGGGAAGAGAAATTAAAATTCAAAATAATGATGGAAAGTTCCTATTTTCTAAGAATCATCATCCTTGTTTATGATGAAAAAGCACTAGTTTTCCTCTCCAAAGTTGTTATTGATGAGCTTTTCAAGAGCATTAAGAGCATCTGTTGCTTCTGGTCCTGAAACACGAATGGTGAGGTTGCAACCGGATGAAGCCGCTAGCATCATAAGTCCCATAATTGATGATCCGCCAACAATTTTTCCGTCCTTTTCAACTTCAACAGTAACATTAAAATTGTCAACAGTTTGTACAAATTTTGCAGAAGCACGTGCATGCAATCCACGTTTATTACAGATATTGAAATGACGACTTATACATGGGAGGGTATCTTTGGAAAACATTGGTATTTTATTATCCGCTATAAAATTATACTTGGTACATTAATGTATTTACGCCCTGCTTCTTGTGCTATTCTTAACGCGTCTGATAATGAAATATCAGGACATTTGCGAATAGAAATCAGTTTAATAAGCATGGGCAAATTAACACCCGCAATCATTTCAACGCGTCCTTTTTCAATAGCAGGGATAGCTATATTTGATGGTGTTCCACCGAACACATCTGTTAATATGATGACGCCATGATCCGTATCTGTATCGGTTACTGCGGCTATAATATCACCTCGGCGCTGATCTATATCGTCATCGGGATAAACGCATATTGTTGCGAACTTTTCTTGTACTCCAACAACATGTTCCACGGCATGTAAAAATTCGACAGCCAGCTCACCGTGCGTTACAAGCACGAGTCCAATCATTTACGCAAACTCCTGTTAACTAATAAGACCCGACCATAGTTGGTGGGAAAGACATTGTACAAGGCTTTATCTTGCTGCCAAGAAAAATTTGCAAAAAAAAGGCAAAAATTGTGATTTTTTTATCTTTAGAAAAAAATTAGACAGATTTTTGCCATATTTTTCTAAACAAAAATGCTTCAATAGCTTGACAAATGGCTGTACAATCGGCTTCACGAAGAGAGGGAAGTTTTAAAAGAGGAATGTGCAAATTTTCAAATTGAAAAGTTTTATTTGTGGAAAAACGTTCATATTCCGGACCGAGAAAAATAACGCAATCGATAGTTGTGTGCTTTTTAAATTCTATCATATAAAGACCAACGCCACGAATCTCGATGCCACCCTCTAAATTATCGGGAGTGTATCCGTGAAGCTTTCCATTTTCCGCACGCAACATTGTATAATCATCACTGATAAGCTTCGCTTCACGTTTTGACCACTCAGCGCGGTCAAGCAAAGAAAGGGTGATGGTTGATTTTCCTGATCCCGATGGACCTATAATTAACAGCCCCTTGCCGCCCAGTTGAAGGCAATTTGCGTGGAGTATTTCACATTTTGTTTTCATGCCTTTTACTTTGGATAAAAGATTTATTTAGCAAGCGGAAGCATAATAGTAAAACGTGCACCAGTTTTACACTTCCCAAGTGTAGGATCGATAATATTTTCGGCTGTAATTGTCCCATTATGAGCCTCGATGATTTGCCGACTAATAGAAAGGCCAAGTCCAGAGTTTTGTCCAAAAGCGTCTTCATTTGGTCGATCTGTGTAAAAACGTTCAAAAATGCGTTCAATATTTTCTGAACGAATACCTGGGCCATTATCTTCAATGGTTAAAATAAGGGTTGAAGCATGACTTTTCATAGTAATGCAAATTTTGCCACGATTCCGAGGAATAAAAGAACGCGCATTTTCAAGAAGATTTGAAATCACTTGTCCTAAACGAAGTTCATGTCCCAATACAAGATAAGCTTTTCCATGAGGACGTGGGACAATATTAAGGCTTATATCAATAGTTTGCGTATTACGATACACTTCCTGAACAGCATGAACAAGACTTTCCAAAAGCGGTGTCATATCAACAATCTCTGCGGTTTCTCGTGCAAGCTCTGCATCGAGTCGCGATGCATCAGAAATATCTGTAATCAACCGATCAAGGCGGCGCACATCATGTTGAATAATTTCCAGCAATTTCTCTTGTGCTTCTTCATTTTTAGCCAGAGGGAGCGTTTCAACAGCACTGCGTAGAGAGGTGAGAGGATTTTTTAATTCGTGGCTTACATCAGCAGCAAAGCGTTCAATGGCTTCAATACGCATATAAAGGGCATTAGTCATATCACGAATAGAAGTTGAAAGGTGACCAATTTCATCTTCACGCATTGAAAAATCAGGAATTTCTACACGCTGATTATTGCCATTACGCACTCGATTAGCCGAGGCAGATAATTTACTTAATGGATGGGCAATCGTATGGGCCAAAAAGAGAGAAAGAACCAAAAGTACGCTACCTACAACGGCAAAAACTTTAAAGATAACCAGTCTTTCGCCTTTTACAATGTTATCAATATCGGAACCAGTGGTTGAAAGAAGAAGAGCTCCAACCACTGCGCGATAGCGTTGAACAGGAACGGCAACAGAAACAATTAATTGCCCTTGTCTGTTGCGTCTTTTAGCCGTAGCAAGAGATCCGTTTAATGCGCGGTACACTTCTGGATAAGCAATACCACTGGTTTTTGTTTGTTCTCTGTCAAGAGCAATACCTTTGCCATAAAATGCGCTTGAATACCATGAAGTAAGGCGATCCCACATGTTTTGTTCTGTTTTAAGTGGGGGTAAATCATAACTAAAAACTTCTCCACTAGAATAAAGAACGCGCGAATCAAGAAGGAGAGTAGCATCACGATCATAGATACGTGCTCTTGTCGTTTTAGGTGTAATAAGACGCCGTAAAAGAGGGGCAACTTGCTCAGGGTTAATAGGAAAATCCCAAGAATCGGTTGATTGAGGAGCGGGTGTAACGCTTTCACCAGTCTGTAACTCTAAGAGTTTTTGAGGGTCAATGAGGATAGAATTTGTATCTACTGTTGCAGAAGCAGCAATAGCCCCAGCAATAATTTTTCCTTGGGTACATAAACTTTTGATTTTTGCTTCAATTAAACCATCGCGAAATTGGTTAAGGTATAAAATGCCTGTAACTAAAACGGCAAGAGCAGCAATGTTTAATATAACAATGCGACGTGTGAGGCTGGAAAAAAGCAATTGTCTAAAGAGACGTTGTGTTCGAAGATGCAAACGAGCGAACATAAGAAATGGCGTTGAGGATGTACCATTAACGGTTGTTTTTTGTAAAGTTTCCAGTTGAAAATTGTCTGTCATCGATTTGATTGCCATTCAAATTTTTGCGACAAAGTAGTTTTATACCTCGTGGAAACGATAACCTACACCATAAAGTGTTTCAATCATTGCAAAATCATCATCCACTTGTTTAAACTTTTTACGCAGACGTTTAATGTGACTATCAATGGTGCGATCATCTACGTAGACTTGATCACTATAAGCAGCATCCATTAAAGCATCACGACTTTTTACAACTCCTGGTCTTTGTGCTAAGGTTTGCAGAATCAAAAATTCCGTAACGGTTAAAATAACAGGTTTATCTTTCCATGTACAGGTGTGGCGTTCTTGATCCATCACAAGATCTCCGCGTTTGAGAGAAGAGGTGGAAGAAGTTCCTGTAGAAAGCGGTTGGTTACGTGCATTAGAACGGCGTAAAATAGCTTTCACGCGTTCAATAAGAAGACGTTGGGAGAAAGGTTTAGTAATAAAATCATCAGCTCCCATTTTGAGACCAAATAATTCATCAATTTCATCATCTTTAGAGGTAAGAAAAATAACTGGAAGATCAGATTTTTGACGCAAACGACGCAAAAGTTCCATCCCATCCATTCGGGGCATTTTAATATCAAAAATAGCTAAGTGTGGAGGGTGAAGTGTGAGACCCTTGAGTGCAGATGCTCCATCTGTATAGCTTTCAACCCGATATCCTTCTGTCTCAAGCGCAAAAGATAAAGATGTCAAAATATTGCGATCATCATCAACAAGTACAATCGTTTGCGTGATTGTTGGTGTATCTTTCATGGTTTCTTAGACCTTTCTATTGCTGTGGTAGCAAATTACCCACACTTATTTATATGGGAGTTCATATTTTTTTTGCAAAACAAATATGATACAAATTGTAGCAAAGTAAAAAACCTTCTGTCATTACTGTAAAATCTTGTTTTGCTTTCATAATTTATAATGTTTTTACGTCTATTAAGATCCCTTCATTTGAGAGAAAATTTTCATAAAGGCTTTTTTTATCAAGGTTTATTACAAAGTTTATTATTGTATTTGTCTCATAATTGAACAGATGTAGTTTTGATTGTTGAAGTTTAGAAAATCTGCCTATGTGTTTTAAGAGCAAAGAAAAGAATGTGGCAATATATGCACAAAAATTTGTTTCTGCTACACGAAAGGAGGTCGTAATGGGATTTTTTAATTTTATTAAAACTGTAGGGGAAAAATTAGGTATTGGGGACCATGAACCAAAAGAAAAGGATTTTAAGAGAGCATTTGATCATTTTCAACTCGGTACAGAAAAAGTCAATATTCAAGTTGAAGACGGTAAAGCTATTTTAAGCGGTGAAGTTCCAGATAGGGAAACACTTGAAAAAGCACTGCTGGTTGTTGGCAATTCACAAGGTATCTCTTCTGTAGATGTTGATCAATTAAAGGTTATAGATACAACGCCTAGAAAAACTTCTCGCTTTTATGAGGTTAAATCTGGTGATAATCTTTGGAAAATTGCTGAAGAGGTTTATGGAAAAGGGCAAGGTAATAAAAACACATTTATTTTTGAAGCCAATAAGCCAATGCTAAAATCTCCCGATAAAATTTATCCTGGACAAGTTTTACGTATTCCTGAAATTGACCATAGTTAATTCATCAAAGGGGATAATTTTTTACTGATGGCATTAAACAAAAAATAAAGAAGCGTAAAAAATTTCACGCTTCTTCATTTTATAAAGTGTGTATTTATAATAAAAGGAGCTTAGTGAACAGGAGAGGATTTAGAAGGTGATGGTACTTTCATAGCGTTTACAGAGAAATCAACATCAATGGTTCCTGCTTTCTCAAATGTTAATTTTGCGCTAATTTTATCACCTAACTTAAATGGTTGTGAAAGCCCCATGAACATAATATGATCACCGCCAGGCTTAAGCGTGATTTCGCCATTTCCCGGAATTTCAATGCCATTGTGCATTTTTTCCATTTTCATAATATCATTAACGACAGCCATAGAGTGTATCTCTGTTGTTTTTACTCCGTTTGTGGAAATAGAAACCAAACGGTCTGGGGTATTACTGTGATTAATAATGTAGAGATAACCGCTACCAACTCTTATACCTCTAAGTGTTTCGCGTGTCCAAGGATTGAGAATTTCTATGTCGCCAAGTTTATATTGCTGAGCACCTGCTGGCAGGGTTATACCAGCAAAGAGAAGAGCACACACGATATTTATGATAACCTTTTTGTATGGATATTGTGTATGTATTATATTCTTAAAGATGAGATTTGTTATTTTCTTAATAATAGATGTCATCATTGATTTACCCTCCTTCATAAGATTCACACTTTGAATATTTTTTATTTTAGCAGAGCTTTTATTTAAAATAAAAGAAAGAAATGCTAAAATGAAATTGATTTGAATATAAAAATCATAGAATTCTTGAAATTTAAAAGAAGACAGTAAGATTTACAATGACAACACACCTCTTAACGCTTCCGTGTTCATCTCATAAATAGTATTTGCAAATGGTATAAAATCTATGATGCACTACTATTTTACTTAATGAAGATATAATACAGAACAATCATCAACCACTTTACCAATTTTTAATATTATGACAGCTCTTGGCATTTTAAAGCGTTTATACAGAGGTATTTTTAATATTTTCAAAGTTCAAAATTATACAGTTAAGAAAAAACGCTTTAGGTGAATTTAAAGCACAGATTTCAAAAGCCGCAAACAATGAGACCGTTAGAAGGAGAATTTTTGAAAGGAGATCGATAGATAATACCTTTACTGATATGAGCATTAGATATGATGACTATTTTAGTCCAAGGAAAATTTATAATATTTGTGATATAAATTATTCGCCTTTTAAAAAGCTTTTACGTGAGTATGATTTTATCAATGATGAGAAGATCAAGAGCGAGAGTGCAATCATTCTTTTATTTTTTAATTTTTATAGAAAGATATATTTTTTAAGAATCGCAAGAAAAATATATTATACTCTCAAGTCTCTCATAAATATGGTATTTATGGGTCATTAGCGTGCCTATTTTAAAATAAATTTTTTATTTTGGAGATGTTTCTCTCATTATTCTCTTGTAGCAATAAAAGCCTGTTCTTATATACGAGGCAGCAAGGCTTGTTGCGACTTGCAGTTTATTATTATTTATGTTGCTTGAAGCAATATACGGGCTTTAGGTGTTATGAGGAGCTATCTTAAAAAGATGCTTTATGAAGGTTGAGGTAGCTTGCTGAATGGAGATTATAATATGGCAAAAGTAATTGGTATTGATTTGGGGACAACGAACTCTTGTGTGGCTGTTATGGATGGCAAAAACGCAAAAGTTATTGAAAACTCAGAAGGAGCGCGAACAACACCTTCCGTTGTTGCCTTTACTGATGGGGGGGAGCGGCTTGTTGGGCAACCTGCTAAACGGCAGGCGGTGACAAATCCTGAAGGGACAGTTTTTGCAGTTAAACGTTTGATAGGGCGCCGTTTTGATGACCCTATGGTTGAAAAAGATAAAGCGCTTGTTCCTTATAAAATTGTTAAAGGTGACAATGGTGATGCATGGGTTGAAGAGGCGGGAAAGAAATATTCTCCGTCACAAATTTCAGCTATGATTTTGCAAAAGATGAAGGAAACAGCAGAATCTTATCTTGGTGAAAAAGTTGAACAAGCCGTTATTACGGTTCCTGCTTATTTTAATGATGCGCAACGTCAAGCCACGAAAGACGCAGGTAAAATTGCTGGACTTGAAGTTTTACGGATTATTAATGAGCCAACTGCTGCTGCTTTAGCTTATGGTTTGGACAAAAAGGACGGAAAAACAATTGCTGTTTACGACCTTGGTGGTGGTACATTTGATATTTCAGTCCTTGAAATTGGAGATGGGGTTTTTGAGGTTAAGTCAACCAATGGAGATACGTTTTTAGGGGGTGAAGACTTTGACATGCGCTTGGTTGGTTATTTTGCCGATGAATTCAAAAAAGAGCAAGGAATTGATCTGAAGAATGATAAACTCGCTTTACAGCGCTTAAAAGAAGCGGCAGAAAAAGCAAAAATTGAGCTTTCTTCGTCACAGCAAACAGAAATCAATTTACCATTTATCACGGCAGATCAATCAGGTCCCAAGCACTTAACAATGAAATTGACTCGGGCAAAATTTGAATCTCTCGTTGACGATTTAGTGCAGCGTACCATTGAACCTTGTAAAGCTGCGTTGAAAGATGCTGGATTAAAGGCCGGTGAGATTGACGAAGTTGTTTTAGTGGGTGGAATGACACGTATGCCCAAGATTCAGCAAGTTGTGCAGAGCTTCTTTGGTAAGGATCCACACAAAGGCGTTAACCCTGATGAAGTGGTCGCAATGGGTGCTGCCATCCAAGGAGGTGTATTGCAAGGCGATGTCAAAGATGTGTTGTTGCTAGATGTAACACCTTTATCTTTGGGTATTGAAACCTTGGGTGGGGTTTTCACACGCCTTATTGAGCGCAATACCACTATCCCGACGAAAAAATCGCAAGTTTTTTCGACAGCTGATGATAACCAGAGTGCTGTAACGATTCGTGTTTTCCAAGGTGAACGGGAAATGGCAAGTGATAATAAGTTATTGGCTCAATTTGATCTTGTTGGTATTCCTCCAGCACCACGTGGTATACCTCAAATTGAAGTTACTTTTGATATCGATGCGAATGGTATTGTTAATGTTTCGGCCAAAGATAAGGGAACAGGTAAAGAGCATCAAATTCGTATTCAGGCATCAGGTGGTTTAAGTGATGCTGATATTGAAAAAATGGTAAAGGATGCAGAAGAGCACGCGGCTGAGGATAAAAAACGCCGTGAAGGTGTTGAAGCTAGAAATCAAGCGGAGGCTCTTATTCATTCAACTGAAAAGTCGCTCAATGAATATGGCGATAAAGTATCAGCTGAAGAAAAGGGACAGATTGAAACAGCAATATCTGATTTGAAATCTGCGCTTGAAGGCAGTGATACGGAAGAAGTAACAACAAAGATGCAAAAATTAGCAGAAGTCAGTATGAAACTTGGACAGGCTATGTACGAAGCCTCACAAGCAGCGAGCGCTGACACTGAAACAGAGGCAAAGAATGATGATGTTGTTGATGCTGATTTTGAGGAAGTTAATGATAAGAAGAAATAGTGTCAGCATATGTGTTGATTAATTGATAAACCCGGCCTTTGAAATATAAGGCTGGGCTTTATTATTTGAGATAAGTTGCAACTTTGTTGCTAAAAATATAAATTAAAAGCAATATTATCCATAAAGATGGATGACAGAAAAATTATCAGGAATACATGATGAAGGTTGACTATTATGAAATTCTTGGCGTGACTCGCGAATGTGATGATAAAAAGTTGAAATCTGCTTTTCGTAAGTTGGCAATGCAATATCATCCTGATCGCAACGCGGGGGATAAAGAGGCAGAGCGAAAATTCAAAGAAATTGGCGAAGCCTATGAAGTTCTTAAAGATCCCCAGAAGCGTGCTGCTTATGATCGATTTGGCCATGCGGCCTTTGAAAATAGCGGTGGTCAAGGGGGAGCAAATCCCTTTGGTGGTTTTGCTGCTGGTGGTGGATTTGCGGATATTTTCGAAGACTTTTTTGGTGAGATTATGGGAGGGACACACCGTAAGCGTGGTGATAGTCGCGAACGTGGCGCAGATTTGAGTTATAATATGGAAGTGACTTTAGAAGAGGCATTTTCAGGAAAAACTGCAGAAATTAATATTCCCAGTTCCGTTACGTGTGATGTTTGTGAAGGATCAGGAGCGAGAAAAGGCTCTAAGCCGCAAGTTTGTGGAACATGTCATGGATCTGGTCGTGTGCGTGCTGCACAGGGTTTCTTTTCTATTGAGCGGACATGTCCTACATGTCATGGACGTGGTGAAACTATTACGGATCCATGCCCCAAATGTCAGGGGACACGGCGTATAGAGAAAAAACGTTCATTAAGCGTAAATGTTCCAGCTGGTATTGAAGATGGAACGCGTATTCGCCTTTCTGGTGAGGGTGATGCTGGTATTCGTGGTGGGCCCAATGGTGATCTTTATATTTTCCTTTCCATTAAACCGCATGAGTTTTTTCAGCGAGAAGGAGCAGATCTTCACTGTCGCGTTCCTATTTCAATGGTAACAGCTGCTTTAGGAGGAGAGTTTGAAGTTTCCGACCTTGATGGTGTTAAAGCACGCGTTAAGATTCCAGAAGGGACACAAAATGGACGTCAATTCCGCCTTAGAGGCAAAGGTATGCCTATGTTGCGCCGTCAGCAAGCAAGGGGTGATCTTTACATCCATATCACGATTGAGACACCGCAGAAATTAACGCAAGAACAACGTGAATTGTTGCAAAAATTTGAGAAACTCTCAAATCATGAAAATTCACCGCAATCACATGGTTTTTTTTCACGTATGAAAGAATTTTTTGAAAATATTTCTGGTTAAAATATGTGAATGTTCTCAGAATAATTAGAGAGAACTGTGGGAAAGTTATTTTCATTAAGCTTTCTATTGTCTCATTATCTTTGAAAAGCATTTTTTCTTGAAAAGAAAAGAGAGAGATAGCTAATTTAGGATAAACTCCTGCTGTTGATAGTTTTTATATTTCATGAATTTTATGGATAAGTCTTATTTTTGAGTGTCTATAACATTTTAAAAAGGGCTTATCCATATAAGAACGCAATTGAGTGATTGATAATAAATATTGCCAGTGTCATGATAACTGCCTTTATGCATTCAGTATTTTTTGTGTTTATTTTTTCACTCAAAATTTCTTTTTAAAGGCTCTATAATAAAACTATAAAATAGGTAGCGGCTTGCCAAGAAACGCTAAATAAACTGTTAGGCAATGCATCTTTTTCAAATAAAGTATCAACTTCTTATAACCGATTTTATTTTTGGCATTTTTCATAGTTTTAATCACTGCTTCCTTTAAAATAAGGGTTATTTTATTCGGAATAGCTTTTACATGCCTCATCTTAGCTTTTAGCAGTAATCATGTCTGTTTAGATGCGGATTTAGTTTTGTATTTCTGATGTCATAAATAGTTCTTCCAGATAATAAAAAACGCTATAATCAAGTTTATTTTGTTCCAAAGAAATTGTGGAATGAGATAATGTGTGTTGAATGCTAAAGAAGACATAACAAAACAAGTTTTGAGGTATTCGATGTATCTCTCTTGTGGGGAAACAGATTCGATGGAATTCACTTAATTGAATTTATTGGCATAATAAAAAGTTGGTGGGAAGATAGAGGAAGTTACCTTTAAAAAGAAAAAATAAATACAATAAAAAATAGCACAATATGCTTAGAAAACAGCACGATATATTGTTGAAATTGATTAGTGATATGGAAAGGGAAATTTACGAAATGAATCTTTTTTCATAAAATAACATAATTAAAAGAATTAAAAATTCTAAAAAACATTGAATAATTCAAGCATGTATCGCTATGCAGAAAGAAAAACTTAATGACAGATCATGAAAAATGAGAAGTTTTATAAAACCTTACGAAGAGAGTAATCTAAACAATTAAATGCTTTTACGAAGATGCTTCTGAAGAGCTACTCGCAATAAAATCAAAATATATGATAATTTTGCAAAGCCTTTTTTCAATTTTACGATATAAAAAGATAAATTATTATTATAAATCAATTTATTATAATTCTCCATGAGGAGCGTTCAGTTGACATTTCCTCATGTTTAATGATTGAGAAAAAGTCAAATTTTTAAAACCAAAGTTATAGTTTATTGAGATAAGCTATAAAGCGGTTGAGTGATTTCTTATCTTGGGAATATGTTAATTTTATTATGATAAGAAACTTTATTTTTATCTTACAAAATCAATGGTTGTATATATTCCTATTCATTGTTAAGTATCCATAGGGATAAACTAATGAGTTGAATGTACGGCTTAGCTTCAAAATTTTGCTTTTCAATTTTATATATAAGATCATAAAATAATGACATTTTTTTACGTCTATTTTGTTTAATTTTTCGCTGTCAATTTTTAAAGGAAGTATTTTGTATTTCATTTCGTTATTCCTTTTTCGTAATTTAGAGGAAAATTGACGATTTTCAGGGGAGGGGGTGGATAGAGTAAAGTTTGGTTTTATTGTTTTCACTTTTCCTAAATTTCATTAAGAGATGGTAAAAAGTGATGAGGAGGCTCTATTGATGGATGATGCTAAAAACGGTGATGTAGATGTTTTGGAAAAACAAGCAGCATTTTTATCGTCTGCTTTACCTTATATGCAAAAATATGAAAATGAAACGGTCGTGGTAAAATATGGCGGCCATGCTATGGGTGATCCTGATTTGGGGCGAGCATTTGCGCGTGATATTGCTCTATTAAAGCAATCGGGAATTAATCCTGTTGTTGTTCATGGTGGTGGGCCTCAAATTGCTGAAATTTTAATGAAAATGGGGATTGAATCGCGATTTGAAAACGGACTACGGGTAACCGATGAGCGGATCGTTGAAGTGGTTGAAATGGTTTTAGCGGGTTCCATAAATAAAGAAATTGTTGCTCTCATCAATGCTGAGGGTGAATGGGCAATAGGATTATGCGGCAAGGATGGCAATATGGTTTTTGCCGAAAAGGCTTATAAAACTGTCATTGATCCTGATTCGAATATTGAACGTGTTTTAGATTTGGGGTTTGTTGGTGAGCCTGTTGAAGTTGATCGCACATTGCTAGATCTTTTAGCATCTTCTGAAATGATACCAGTTCTTGCTCCTGTAGCTCCAGGACGCGATGGTAAAACTTATAATATCAATGCTGATATTTTTGCTGGAGCTATTGCTGGTGCATTAGAGGCTAAACGCCTTTTATTTCTCACTGATGTTCCTGGTGTTTTGGATAAACAGGGTAAACTTTTAAAAGAATTGACAGTTTCTGAAGCTGAGAAATTTATTAAAAATGGGACAATTTCAGGAGGCATGATTCCAAAAGTAGAGACTTGTATAAAAGCCCTTCAAAATGGTGTGGAAGGTGTTGTCATTTTAAATGGTAAAACTCCTCATTCTGTTTTACTAGAGCTGTTTACCGAACAGGGAGTTGGAACGCTTATTGTTTCATAAATTGTGGGGAAAATTGGAAGAGAAAGTTTTTCATGGTGAATCTAAAACAGTTTAAATATCCTTTATTAAGTAAGCCAGAATTGGCAATATTTACTGCGACAATATTGTGGGGCATTACATTTTTAGTCATTCACATTGCGGTACGCTATAGTGGTCCTCTGTTTTTTGTTGGATTTCGTTTTATTGTTGCATCTCTTATATGTGGGGTAATTTTTTGGCGCTCTATAAAAGGTATAACTGTTTATGAAGTTTTCGCTGGGATGGCGATAGGTTTAGCCATGTTTTTTGGTTATGCTTTTCAAGCAGCTGGACTTCAAACAATTATTAGTAGTCAGTCAGCTTTTATCACAGCGCTTTATGTACCGATGGTTCCAATCTTGCAATGGATTGTTTTTAAAAAACCTCCCCGTTTAGCTTGTTGGATTGGTATTATTTTCGCTTTTATTGGGCTTGTATTTATTTCAGGACAAAAGCCGGGAAATTTTGATTTTTCAAAAGGCGAAATTTTAACTTTGTTAGGCGCTTTAGCGATTGCTGGAGAAGTCATACTCATCGGAATTTTTGCGAACAAGGTTGATAGTCGGCGTGTAACCATTATTCAGTTATTTTTTAGTGGTTTTTTTTCATTTGCTTGTATGCCTTTGATGGGTGAAAGCATCCCTGAATTTTCGTGGGTGTGGTTTAATATTGGTATAGGATTGGCATTAATGAGTGCCATCATTCAATTAGCTATGAATTGGGCACAAAAGTCTATTTCCCCTACGCGTGCGACACTCATTTACGCAGGTGAACCGGTATGGGCTGGTATTGTTGGGCGTTTGGCTGGAGAACATTTATCTCCCTTAGCTTTATTGGGCGGTTTGCTTATTCTGATTGGGATCATTGTGGCTGAATTACAACCTTCACAATGGCGTAAAAAAAATAAAGCAATTAAAAAAATTGATTAGCTATACATTTTTTTATTATGATTTTATTGCATGAGATTTTTTCTTGTAGAGTTTTCATTTTTAAAGCTTTTTTAATATTAAGATGATTAAGAAGTTCTGTAAGTTATTCCAGCTTTTGCATGCCAAATTGAAGAAATAGTATGCTTCTATCTGTTTGCCTAACTTCTGAAACGGGCAGACAACCTTTATTGAGCCAAAGCATAAGGTGATATAAAGGTAAAAATTAACGCCCATCTTTAAATTCGGCTTTACAACTTTCAAAAACATCTACGGTAATGTTTTTGAATAATGAAAACTATGCACTGTCGCACGTTATTTCTTTTGTCCTTTAATAGAGTTACGCTTCTCACGCAAAATAGAACGTCCAAAGTACCCCATAACGTTGTACATTAAATCGTTTTTTAAAAGATAATTTTCTCAATATACATCATATTCATTGACGGTCCACATGAAGTATAGAAAAACCACAGAGCATCATTATAAATCAATGCGTTATCCAATGAATCAAAGAGGATTGGTGTGTTTTATCTTTAATAGAGGAAGGAAGGAGTTATATAAAAAGTATATAAAAACATCACTCAATAGAGCATATTTCTAAAGTTTTAAAAATTGAGAAGAAACTCCCTCGATATTCATGTTATCTTATATAAGATTGCTAAAAAAGAAGATTATTGCATACAAATAAAAAAGCATTTCTTGCGAATTTATTGCAAGCCTAAATGATATACACGCCCATCATATAAATATGATAATACATTGATTTATAATTATAATATATCATTATTCACATTGAGTTAGAACCCTGAATACTGTAAAACTTTCTCACTTCAAATCATTTTCATGTTAAATCAATCCAAATCACTTGCTTACACATCACAAGTGGGTGGGGGGCATGTGGGTAAAGACTGTACAAGAAAGGCATATCTCTTATAAACTTTTTCAAGTGTAAAGGATCGTCGTAATATTGGAGGTTGGCAAAGTGTGTGATGGTGCCAGCTTACTACAGCATATGAGTTATCAAATAAGATGTGAAAGGATCATTTTAGCACCCTTGGATTTAATTTAGCAAACAAAAGCCTCATTTTTTAGGCTATAAAAAGTTGTGTTTTGAGAAGCTTTTTAGGTTTATATTCTTTTGATAGAAGCCGGAGCATAATTGGTCTTTGCGTTTTGTATTATTCTTTGCTAAATCGCCTTATATGACAATAGATCGTAATTATATTCGTAATTTTTCCATCGTGGCGCATATTGATCACGGCAAATCCACTTTAGCTGATCGTTTGATTCAAATAACAGGTGGACTTGATACACGTGAGATGAAAGAACAAGTACTCGATTCCATGGATATTGAGCGTGAACGTGGAATTACTATTAAAGCACAGACGGTACGTTTACACTATAAAGCAAAGAATGGTGAAACCTATATTTTAAATCTTATGGATACACCTGGTCATGTGGATTTTGCTTATGAGGTTTCGCGTTCATTGGCAGCTTGTGAAGGTTCTCTGTTGGTGGTGGATGCAAGCCAAGGCGTAGAGGCGCAGACGTTAGCAAATGTTTATCAAGCCATTGATAATTCCCATGAGTTGGTTGTTGTTCTCAATAAAGTTGATCTTCCAGCAGCAGAACCTGAGCGTGTTAAAGAACAAATTGAAGATGTGATAGGCATTGATACATCTCAAGCAGTAGAAATATCAGCAAAAACAGGTTTGGGTGTTCCTGATGTTCTAGAGGCAATTGTTGCACAATTACCACCTCCACATACAGGCGATGT
Organism: Bartonella sp. AA83SXKL; assembly: GCF_042196965.1. Lineage (NCBI taxonomy): Bacteria > Pseudomonadati > Pseudomonadota > Alphaproteobacteria > Hyphomicrobiales > Bartonellaceae > Bartonella > Bartonella sp. AA83SXKL. Next base: position 120,279 of record NZ_JBHIRG010000001.1, on the reverse strand, counting down.
TGCAAATCCCTTGAAAGCAATGTTGGTTGATAGCTGGTATGACGCCTATCTTGGTGTCATTGTTTTGGTACGGGTGATAGATGGTATTTTAAAAAAAGGACAAACCATTCGTATGATGGGTACAGGAGCAAAATATCCAGTTGAGCGCGTTGGGGTTTTTACACCTAAAATGGTACAGGTTGATGAATTAGGACCAGGCGAGATTGGTTTTATCACTGCTTCTATCAAAGAGGTAGCAGATACACGGGTTGGGGATACGATTACTGAAGAGCGTCGTCCTTGTGAAAATGCTTTGCCTGGTTTTAAGCCGGCGCAACCTGTTGTCTTTTGTGGACTTTTTCCAATTGATGCTGCCGATTTTGATGATTTGCGTGCAGCCATGGGCAAATTACGCTTAAATGATGCGAGTTTTTCTTTTGAAATGGAAACGTCTGCGGCTTTGGGGTTTGGTTTTCGCTGTGGTTTTTTGGGACTTCTGCATCTTGAAATTATTCAAGAGCGATTAGAGCGTGAGTTTAATTTAGATTTAATTGCGACAGCACCTTCAGTTGTTTATCGCATGAATATGAATGATGGTTCTGTTAAAGAGTTGCACAATCCAGCGGATATGCCTGATGTGGTTAAAATTTCTTCCATAGAAGAACCATGGATTCGAGCGACAATCATGACTCCTGATAATTATCTTGGGTCAATTTTAGAGCTATGCCAAGAGCGGCGTGGGGTACAGGTTGGTTTGTCCTATGTTGGAACCCGTGCTATGGTAACGTATGATTTACCACTGAATGAAGTTGTTTTTGATTTTTATGATCGGCTAAAATCGATTTCAAAGGGTTATGCTTCTTTTGATTATCAAATGACAGATTATGCAGAAGGTGATTTAGTTAAAATGTCTATTTTGGTGAATGGAGAGCCTATTGATGCATTATCGATGCTTGTTCACCGCACGATTGCAGAAAAGCGCGGGCGTTCAATGTGTGAAAAACTGAAAGATCTTATTCCTCAGCATATGTTTCAGATTCCAGTTCAAGCGGCTATTGGTGGTAAAGTTATAGCGCGCGAAACGATTCGTGCTTTGCGTAAAGATGTAACAGCGAAATGTTACGGGGGTGATGTTACGCGTAAGCGCAAACTTTTGGAAAAGCAAAAAGAAGGCAAAAAGCGGCTGCGCCAATTTGGAAAAGTAGAAATTCCACAATCGGCATTTATTCAAGCGCTCAAAATGAACAAATAATGAAAAAAGGGTATTTTCTCTCATTGATTGCGCTTTTGCTTTTGTCGATTGGTTCAGGTGTTTAAAGGATACTTTAAATAGAATTGCGCCGTGCTTCATGTTTTTGTGTATTGCGTAATGGTGTCACTTTCTCACGTAAAACAGAATGCTTTAAACAAAATACATTTATGTTGCATATTGGCGTGCTCGTTTTCGTAAATCATCACTCAATACATCAAACTCCATTTCACAACGGGGGCTATGAAAAATATAACGTAAAATACACTGTGAATGATATAAAATCCATTTGGCATTACCGCTTTTACGCGTCAGAAAGGTGCAAAGCGCACCCATCATACTCTTTTTCAGCTCAAAATATTATGACAGTCCTTATCATTTGAGAGAATTCATTAAAAGTATTTCACTCTTTTCTTAAAGTGTTTCTTACCCACACACCAACTGCGTTTGTAACGTGTAAGGAAATGATAGTGATTGATTCACTATGAAAGGATTTGAAATGAGAGAATCCTTGTATTCGAGGTTATTATTCAAGTTAAAAAACGATGAAATATTATTATGCATTAATCTTGTGTCTAAGAACGTAAAAGATCATTAATGGATGTTTTTTCTCGTGTTTTTTGATCAACGCGTTTTACAATAACAGCACAATAAAGGCTAGGTCCTGCTTCACCATTTGGTAAAGGTTTTCCAGGGAGAGAACCTGGTACAACCACTGAATAGGCTGGTACTTCACCAATAAAAATTTCACCTGTTGTACGATCAATAATCTTTGTTGATTTTCCAATAAAGACTCCCATTCCCAAAACAGCACCTTCACGGATAATACAGCCTTCAACAATTTCAGAGCGAGCACCGATAAAGCAATGATCTTCAATGATTGTTGGATTTGCTTGCAGTGGTTCTAAAACACCTCCAATACCAACACCGCCAGAAAGATGGACATGTTTACCAATTTGTGCACAAGAACCAACGGTGGTCCATGTATCAACCATTGTGCCCTCATCGATAAAAGCACCAAGATTGACAAAGGATGGCATCAATATAACATTGGGTGCAATGTAAGCAGAATGACGTACAATGGCTCCAGGAACGGAACGGAAATCAGCACTTTTAAAATCTGCCTCTTGCCAACCAGAGAATTTTGAAGGAACTTTATCCCACCAATGTGTCCCATTGATTCCACCAGTAATAATTTGCATAGGATTAAGCCGAAAAGAGAGCAAAACCGCTTTTTTCAACCATTGATGAACATGCCATTGTCCATTTTTTTGTCGTTCTGCAACACGGATTTCACCTTTATCAAGAAGGTTCAATGCATGTTCAACACTCTCACGTATTTCGCCTTTTGTGGTAGTATCGATGGAATCGCGATCGTCAAAAGCTTGTTCGATAATAATTTCAAGTTGTGTGATATGGGTCATGACGAGAGTTCCGTTAAACAAGTTGAAAGCTTCAAGATTTATTCTCTATGAACTACGCGAAGAAATGTGTTCAGTCAATAAAACGATGAGGAAGTAGGACAGGTGCATGAAAAAAGGCTGTAAAGAAAAAAGAAAAAGGGAGCAAGAAAACTGGACACCACTTCTCCATACGAAGGATGCTCTACAACAGATCCATAAAGTCTCTAATTCAGCACAGGTGCGTTCGTCTACTTATCGTTTAGCCTATATCGATCAAGATTTTATGATGCGTCCAGAGCTGCGCTCACAACGTATTAGTCTTGAATTTTTAAAGCCGGAAATAACCCTTAAAGAATATGATATTCAATCAACAGTTGTTTTGTTTGGTGGTGCGCGTATTCCTGAACCTGGGCAAGCAGCGTGGGCTGCAAAGAATGAAATACAAAAGAAAAATTTGCATGCTATGTCACATTATTACGATGAAGCAAGAGAGTTTGCACGTTTGTGCTCACTTTATTCTGCTACGACACAATATCGTGAATTTGTGGTTGTTACGGGGGGCGGACCAGGAATCATGGAGGCGGGAAATCGTGGTGCTTGTGATGTTGGTGCTCCAACGATTGGCTTGAATATTATTTTACCACATGAGCAAGAGCCTAATTCGTATGTGTCGCCGCATTTATGTTTCAATTTTCATTATTTGGGGATGCGCAAAATGCATTTTTTAGTACGAGCGAAAGCCCTAGCCATTTTCCCTGGAGGATTTGGGACTCTGGATGAACTGTTTGAGACATTAACTTTAGTACAGACGGGGCGTATGAAACAGGTACCAATTTTATTGTTTGGCAAAGAATTTTGGAGCAATACTGTCAATTTTGAGTATCTGTCTGCACAAGGTACAATTTCTCCTACTGATATTAATTTTGTAAAATTTGTTAATACAGCAGCAGAAGCTTTTGAAGAAATTCGTTCTTTTTATAAACTGCTTTAACGACTTTTGAGATGTTCACTCTTGAAGGATCATTAATACTCTACTTTGGTTAAATAAAGTCCTGAGGGGGGGGCAACAACACCACAACGTTTACGATCTTTAGCATGAAGAGCTGTTTCGAGATCTTGAGCTGTCCAACGTCCAATACCCACTTCCATGAGGCTTCCTGCGAATGAACGGATTTGATGATGAAGAAAAGAACGAGCTTGTGCATAAAGGAAAATTTCTTCACCTTCTCTTTGAATATCGAGGCGTTCAAGGGTGCGAATAGGGCTTTTGGCTTGGCAGTGTGCTGAACGGAAAGTTGTAAAATCATGTTGTCCTACAAGCTTTTGCGCTGCTTCATGCATGGCGTCAGCATTAAGAGGCTTTGGCAACCACCACACGCGTTTGGCATTTAAGGCTGGTGGAGAGCGACGATTAAGTATTTTAAAAAGATAATGGCGTTTTATAGCGGAAAATCGTGCATCAAAGTCATCAGGGACATTTTCTACGTTTAGGATTGAAATTGCTTCTCCCTGTTTTCGTAAAAGAGCATTGAGCGCATCACGTACAGTATGGGGATGCCAGTTTTTTTCAAAATCAACATGCGCAACTTGTCCCGTAGCATGTACTCCTGCATCCGTTCGTCCTGCTGTTGTTATGGTCAATTGTTGTCCACTAAAGGAAAAGAGTGCTTGTTCAAGAGCTCCTTGTATAGTGTGAAGTTTTGCTTGACGCTGCCAACCAGCATAATTTGAACCATCATATTCAAGAGTGAGTTTAAAACGTGGCATCTTAAAAAACAGCAGAAATATGAGCACCTCGCAAAAATGTTGCGCACTCAAGAATTTTACCGCCAGATCTTTGGAGAGAGGTTATTTCTATCCGTCCTTGCCCACAATGGATAATCAAAGAATCTGGTTCTATCCGTCCAATTTCAAGAGAAGGACCTGTTGTTAAGCGACTATCAAGAATTTTTACACGTTCTTCTCGTCCACCGATATTCATGTTGCACCAGCAACTAGGAGAGGGAGAGAGCGCGCGAATATGCCTATGAATAAACTCTGCAGGTTTTGTCCAATCAATGCGGGTCTCTTCTTTTCTAATTTTGGCCGCATAGGTAATGCCTTCCTCTGATTGTGGGGTCAGTTTAAGTTGTCCTTTTTCAAGAGTTGATAAAGTCTCTACCATAAGTTCTGCGCCAATATGTGAAAGTCTGTTTGAAAGCTCAGCAGTGGTGGTGTTATCAGTAATGGGGATGGAGCGAGAAAGAGCGATAGTCCCCGTATCAAGTCCTTCATCCATTTTCATGATCATGATACCTGTTTCTTTATCACCAGCCATAATTGCTCGTTGAATAGGCGCAGCACCACGCCAACGTGGTAAGAGTGAAGCGTGGGCATTAAAACAACCAAAACGCGGCGTTTCGAGAATAGCTTTAGGTAAAAGGAGTCCATAAGCCACGACAATAGCAGCATCAACAGAAAGTGCTGCAAATTGCTCCTGTTGTTCGGCTGTTTTAAGTGTTTGAGGCGTGAAGACAGGAATGGATTTTTCTTGCGCTGCAATTTGAACAGCGGAAGGGATTAATTTAAGCCCTCGACGTCCTGCTGGGCGAGGGGGTTGACTATAAACAGCAACAACATCATGACCAGCATCTAATAAAGCATGTAAAATAGGAACAGAAAAATCTGATGTTCCCATAAAACTTAATCGTAAAGCCATTACAAAACTGCTTCCTGCATGTTTTTTTCTTTTGCGCGTTTTTTAAATTTTCGTATCACCATATCGCGTTTGATCTTTGAAATGTAATCAATAAAAAGGCGCCCATCTAAATGATCAATTTCATGCTGCAAGCAAGTTGCTAAGAGATCGTCTGCTTCAATTTCTGTTTGTTTTCCTTCACGGTTCTGATAGCGAACACGAAGGCGTTTAGGACGTTCAACCTCTGCAAAATAATCAGGAATAGAAAGACAACCTTCTTTGTAAATATTACGCTCATCTGAAAGCCATAAAATTTCAGGGTTGATAATAACAAGTGGTTTTTTCTGCTCATCTTCAGAATTTCCAGAGACATCTATAACCAACATACGTAGCGGTATACCAATTTGAATAGCAGCAAGACCAACGCCCTTAGCATTATACATGGTTTCCAACATGTTATCCGCAAGTTTTTGGAGAGCTGAATCGACCTGCTCAACAGGTTTGGACACTTCCCGTAAAATCGGATCAGGTAAAGTAACTAAAGATCTCATTGGCATAAGTAGAGATTAATCAATGGTTTGTTATTGGTCAATATTGAATAACGGATTCTTGCGTTTTTTTACAATAAGAGCGTTATATTACAATTTATGTTTGATTCGTTTTTTTCCATACTCGCTGGTGATTTTTTTTCTAAACTAATGCTTTTGCTTTTATTTATACTTGTCTGTTTGGCATTTTTTATGTTGATACATTCTCATCGAAAAAAAGCATTTTTGGAAAATGAAATTGCTGAACGCGCACGTGAGGCACAAATGCAGATGGCTACTTTGCTGAAAACACAAGCTGAAATGCAAGGACGAATGCAAACGATGGCGGAAATTTTTGGTCAACGGCAGGCTGAATTGAATAAATCACTCAGTGAGCAACTCAATGGGATGACAACAAGCTTAGGCCAAACACTTCAGGTACAAACCAAATCCACTTATGAAAATTTGAATCGTTTGCAAGAGCGTTTAGCAGTGATTGATGCAGCACAAAATAATATTCAATCGCTTACGGGACAAGTTGTTCAGTTGCAGTCCATTTTAAGCAATAAGCAGACGCGTGGTACTTTCGGTCAAGGGCGGATGGAAGCAATTATTGCCGATGCCTTACCAACAAACGCTTATGCTTTTCAGGCTGTTCTTTCCAATGGAAAGCGCCCAGATTGTCTCATTCATATGCCCAATAAAGCTCCTTCTCTTGTTGTTGATGCTAAATTTCCTCTGGAAGCTTGGAATGCTATGCGTAAGGCAGAATCAGCGCAAGAGCGTCAAGAGGCAGAACGCCAATTTCGTACCGATATGGAAGTTCATATTCGTGATATTGCACAAAAATATTTGATTCCTGGAGAAACCCATGACACTGCTTTCCTTTTTGTGCCATCTGAATCGATTTTCGCAACAATTTATGAGGACTTTGAGGCATTGGTACAAAAATCCAATAGAGCCCATGTGATTATTGTTTCACCATCTTTGTTGATGCTCTCTGTCCAAGTGGTACAAACCATTATGAAAGATGCGCGGATGCGTGAACAAGCGCATTTAATTCAATCAGAAGTAGCAAAATTGATGGAAGATTTTGGACGAATGGATACGCGTGTTCGCGCACTACAGAAGCACTTTCATAAAGCAGGTGAAGATATAGAGGGAATTTTGATATCGTCCTCCAAAATCATGAAACGGGCAAATCGCATTGAAACTGTTGAATTAAAAGAAAATTACTCTGAACCAACAAAAATGACAACATTGGCTCAGTCGCAAACATTGCGTTTTGCTGATGAGGAATAAAGCAAAGCAAGCTTCTTAAATATTACAAGTTAGATCATGTTCTTTATTGATTGGTAATCATTTTTTAGTATCTCTATCTTGTTTTATTTCTTAAACGAGAGGAATAGGAATATGCGACACCTTTTGTTTTTAGGGGCACTGGTGTTTTTGCTAGAGGGATGTGCAACAACCACTCCCATCCACACAAATAATGCTTGTGCTATTTTAGCACAAAAAAATGGTTTTTTTGACAATTGGGGTAAGGTGTCTCAAAGAGCGGAAATGCGCTATGGAATTCCTATGCCTATTATTCTTGCAACCATTAAGATGGAATCGAGCTTTCGTCACAATGCACGTCCTCCACGCAAAAAACTACTTGGTTTTATACCATGGAAGCGTCGGTCGACAGCTTATGGTTATGCTCAAGCGCTTGATAGTACATGGGCAATGTATCTTCGCTCTACAGGAAAGTCTTTTGCATGGCGTACGAATTTCGCAGATGCTGCTGATTTTGTTGCTTGGTATCATCGCCAAAGTGTTCAACGCAATGGGGTGAGGTTTGATGATGCATATAGCCTTTATTTAAATTATCATATGGGGCATGGTGCTTATGCACGTAGTGGTGGGCATGTCAGTGCTGCGCTTTCACAGACAGCACAGCGCATGGCAAGGATATCGAGGCTCTATGAACAGCAATTAAAAAGATGTGGATGGCATTAGGGAAGATTTTTGAAAATCTCAATCAGGGAATTGATGGGATAAAATTATTCGAAAGCAAAACTCCGCATGATATGATAAAATAGTGTCGTTTTTCCGATCGTTCAATGAAATAAATTGTTATTTTTTAGAATAAACTCAAGCAACAGAAAGTTTTTGCAATACACAATATATTTGAAGATACTCTCGACATTTTTACCTCCTTTGTTAAAAGAATTTATAATAGAAACTATCTTCTATTTAGCGCTGGCATTTCGCATTGGGCTAAGTGCCAGAGATTATTGAAGAAAAATTTTAAAATATAATATCATTTTTTATTTTCATTATGCGTATTACTGGCTGATTATTATATGAATATTTTCTTTGTTAAGCGTATAAAATAGCAATTAAAACAAAAGCAGTTCGGGCCTCATAAAAAGGGTAAAATATTCAATATAAAAAAACGAGAAATGCATTAAACGAAAAAACGTTATTTTTTATAAAGAGGGCGCTACAGTCTTCAAAAGAACTAGGTGTATTTAGTATTGTATGAAATAAAACATACTTGTCTATTCAGTCCATCTTAATTGAAAGAAGTTATCTTATTGTATTGTAAAAACACTCCCGTTTATAGGATGATAAAGTATATGCAACTTTACACACAATGAATACTCAGGGTAGGGAGTATTCAGAGAAAGATTTGTAGCGCCTATGAAGTAACAAGTCAGTCTCCAATGTTGTGATAGCTTTTGCATTTGAGAATATTTATGAGAAGCGTTTTTATTCTTTTTCTTAAATGGTTTAAGCATATTGATTTATAAAGATAATATATCGTTATTCATATTAAAGTAAGAATCTCGAATGGCGTAGGGTTTTATCGTTTCAGATCTCTTGAGGTTGAATCAATAAAACCATTGGCTTGCACATAACAAGCACAATGGGTATGTGGATAAAAACTGTGAAAGAAAAGACTAAAAATGTTTTTTTATGAACATACATTCTCAAATGTAAGAATTATCCGTAACATTGGGAATTAGCACATATAATGATGGCACCACTTTGCTCTTACTCCTCGACCTTGTTTATGACGTGCAAGGAAAAAATTAATTGATTCAATATATTATTTAAGTGTTAATATACCTTAGTATTGAGCAGGTATACGCTACTCAAGGTGGATAATTTTTAATTGGCAGAACATCTGATCAGGCTAAAAATACTCGAAAAAAGTTCTGATTCGCAATAATTGAGAAGTATATTTTAATATTTTATTCTCTACTCTTTGTTTAAGTACTTCATATTTTTTAAAAAGATACCGGTAACCAACATATTATGATATTTGTGGAAATATTGTGGTAAAGGAAATTCAAATTTTGTCCTTTAAGACAAGGCGCAGGTTAAACAGCTCATTTTCTATTTCTGTGCAAAGCATAAAAAAATTATCTACTTTCACGGTTGCGACAGTAAATTTTATAATCCAACAAATGATTAAAAATGTATTATAATATCATTAAGATGCAAGGAACAGGCGCTATTGGAATGATAATTAAATAGCACATAAACCTTTTAAATTGATGCACACATCTTTTATTATAATTGATTCCCTTGATAGAACAGTTGGTCCTTTTGGTGGAGCTAAGCGGGATCGAACCGCTGACCTCTTGCATGCCATGCAAGCGCTCTCCCAGCTGAGCTATAGCCCCTATAAAAACAAATTGTCCCAAAAAGACAGTATACAATTCCAGCTTTTCTAGAACGATCAAAATTGAAGATCAAGAAGAATTTACATTCAATGGAAAAGATGTCCTCTTTTACTTCTTTTAAGCATCGTCATCATTAGAAACACCGCCTCCGAGAATATCAGTAACGTCATCATCTTCATCGTCACCATCATGAGACAAAAATGTATCATCATCATCACCAAGATCTACATCACTATCTTCTAAATCAGGAAGATCGTCATCTTTAGAATCCACATCATCATCTTCAAGAAGCATAAAAGCAGATTTTTCAAGTGCTGTATCAAGCTCTTCAGTATCAACTTCTTCCTCATTATTTGCTTCAGCTGCTGCAACTTCAAAGTAAGAACGCGGATAAGAAATTCCTGTATAGGGCGACACAATAGGATCGCGATTTAGATCGTAAAATTTTTTTCCTGTTTCTGGATCAACACGTTTAGTTCCAAGTTCTTGTTTTGCCATAAACCGTGCCTCTTTGATTAACTATTATTCCATTAAAAGATAAATTTTATGGTGCTTAATCGAAAAATAATACCTTTGTCAAAGATAAATACACTGTTCCACAGTGATTTTTTCATGACGTCTTTTAAAGCATGTGCTAAAGGATGCACAATTTGATAAAAGTTAGATAGAATTAAATAGAATTTCCATGCAAAAAGCAATCCCTATAACCACCTATAAATCGAGTAGTCTCTCTGGAAAAATTCAAATACCAGGAGATAAATCAATCTCTCATCGCTCTCTTATATTGGGAGGATTAGCAAGTGGTGAGACATATATTCATGGATTACTTGAAAGCGCTGATGTACTCAATACAGCTGCTGCTATGCAAGCTATGGGTGCCTGTATTATTAAAAAAGAAGACTTCTGGATCATACGAGGGACAGGGAATGGTTGCCTTTTAGCTGCACAAAAACCTTTAGATTTTGGAAACGCTGGAACAGGTGCTCGTTTGGTTATGGGAATGGTTGGTCCGTATCATATGAAAACAACCTTTATTGGTGATGCTTCGCTCTCTAAACGTCCAATGGGACGTATCCTTGATCCACTGCGTCTTATGGGGGTTGAAATTGAGGCAACGCGCGACGATCACCTTCCTTTAACGCTTTATGGTCCGAAAATGGCTAATCCGATTCGTTACCGTGTTCCAATAGCTTCCTCCCAAATTAAATCAGCAATCCTGCTTGCTGGACTCAATACCGCCGGCACTACAACTGTTATTGAACCAGTTCTGACACGAGATCATACGGAAAAAATGTTAAAAGCATTCGGTGCGCAACTTGAAATAGAAAAAGATAACGAAGGTGTGCGTTTGATTCATCTTAATGGTCAACCCCATCTTACTGGACAAACGATTCATATTCCGGGTGATCCTTCTTCTGCTGCTTTTCCAATTATCGCAGCCCTTCTTGTAGAAGACTCTGATATCACCATTGAAAATGTTTTGATAAATAACTCTCGAATAGGACTTATCGAAACATTGTGGGAAATGGGTGCTCAAATTGAATTTTTGAACCGACGTCAAACAGGTGGAGAGGATGTTGCTGATCTACGGATAAAATCATCGGTCCTTAGAGGCGTTACGGTGCCCAAAGAACGTGCTCCATCGATGATAGATGAATATCCTGCTTTGGCAGTAGCAGCAGCCTTTGCAGAAGGCAAAACAGTTATGCTAGGAATTGAAGAATTGCGTGTAAAAGAATCAGATCGATTGTCTGCTGTTGCTCAAGGATTAAAAATTAATTGCGTAGACTGTGAAGAAGGTCAAGATTTTCTTGTTGTTTATGGAAAAGGTTCTGCCAAAGGTTTGGGGGGTGGGTATGTTGCAACACATCTTGATCATCGAATTGCTATGTGTTTTCTCATTTTTGGGCTTGTGTCAGAAAAACCTGTTACCATTGATGATAAACGAATGATCGCTACGAGCTTTCCAGAATTTATTCCTTTTATAAAAAAACTTGGGGGGAAAATCGCTTGAAGCCTTTTGTTATTGCCATTGATGGACCTGCAGCCTCAGGCAAAGGAACCTTAGCACGCAAAATTGCTGCACATTATCGCCTTCGTCATCTCGATACTGGTCTTACTTATCGTAGTGTTGCTCATACGCTTTTACAACAAAATTTAGCTCTTAATGATGAAAAAAATGCTATTATTTATGCTAAAGAACTTGATTTTAATACCTTAAATCCTTCTCTTCTTTCTTCTCATGAACTTGGTGAAGCGGCTTCAAAAATAGCAATTAACCCTGCTGTACGCAAAATTCTTGTCGAAAAACAACGCAACTTTGCTAAAGTTTTGCCCGGCTGTGTGCTTGATGGGCGTGATATCGGAACGATTGTTTGTCCTGATGCCGATATCAAGTTTTATATTCTAGCCAATGTTCAAACACGCGCCAAACGCCGCTACCAAGAGATTTTAAAAAAAGGTGTTCAAGCAAATTATCATGAAATCCTAGCTCAACTTGAACAGCGCGACAGTCGCGATATAACGCGCAAACAAAGTCCACTAAAACCAGCAAAAAACGCCCACTTGCTTGATACGTCAGAATTGAGTATAGAAGCAACATTTGAAGTTGCATGCAGTTTTATTGATCCAATCATAAAAATGCATATAATTGGATAAATTCGTTAAGGTAACTTCCAGCCTAGCGCTAACTTTTTTCCTTTATTCAAGGAAAACGGCTAGGGAGTTACTTATGTTAACACTAACCTAGCGCTCATACCTTATAATACAAGGTATATATTAGGAGTTCTTATGTCACAATACAATCCCACAACAGCGGATTTTGAAGCCCTTTTAACAGAATCTTTTCAAACTAATGATCTTAATGAAGGATCTGTTGTTAAAGGTCGTGTTATTGCAATCGAAAAAGACATGGCCATTATTGATGCTGGTCTTAAAGTCGAAGGACGTATTCCTCTCAAAGAATTTGGAGCTAAAGCAAAAGATGGTTCTTTGCAAGTTGGCGATGAAGTTGAGGTTTACATTGAACGCATTGAAAATGCGATGGGTGAAGCTGTTTTATCGCGTGAAAAAGCACGGCGCGAAGAAAGTTGGGTCCGTTTGGAGGAAAAATTCAATGCTGGTGCACGCGTTGATGGAGTGATCTTTAGCCAAGTAAAAGGTGGTTTTACAGTCGATCTTGATGGTGCCGTTGCTTTCTTGCCTCGCAGCCAAGTTGATATTCGTCCCATTCGTGATGTTTCACCCCTCATGCATAATTCACAGTCCTTTGAAATTTTGAAGATGGATCGTCGTCGTGGCAATATTGTGGTCTCACGCCGCACTGTTTTAGAAGAAAGTCGCGCTGAGCAACGTTCAGAAATCGTACAAAATCTTGAAGAAAACCAAATCGTTGAAGGTGTGGTGAAAAATATTACAGATTATGGTGCCTTTGTTGATCTTGGTGGGATTGATGGTCTCTTGCACGTTACAGATATGGCATGGCGGCGTGTTAATCACCCATCTGAAGTGCTCACAATTGGCCAAACGATTAAAGTTCAGATTATTCGCATTAATCAAGATACGCACCGTATTTCTCTTGGAATGAAACAGCTTGAAAGTGATCCTTGGGAAAGCATCAGTGTCCGGTATCCGATTGGTAAAAAAATTACGGGTGCTGTTACCAACATTACTGATTACGGTGGTTTTGTTGAAATTGAACCAGGAATTGAAGGGCTGATCCATGTTTCTGAAATGAGCTGGACAAAGAAAAATGTTCATCCTGGAAAAATTCTGTCTACATCACAAGAAGTAGAAGTGGTTGTTCTTGAGATTGATCCTTCTAAACGGCGTATTTCTCTTGGCTTAAAGCAAACATTTGAAAATCCATGGGAAGCTTTTGCCAATAAATTTCCTGTCAATTCGCAAATTGAAGGAGAGGTCAAAAATAAAACAGAATTTGGTCTGTTTATTGGGCTTGAAGGCGATGTTGACGGTATGGTTCATTTGTCTGATCTTGATTGGAACCGTCCTGGTGAACAAGTTATTGATACTTATAATAAAGGCGATATCGTTAAGGCTGTGGTCCTTGATGTTGACATTGAAAAAGAGCGCATTTCTCTTGGAATTAAGCAGCTTTCCAGCGATAAAGTTGGAGAAGCAGCTGCTTCTGGCGAATTGCGAAAAGGTGCAGTTGTAACATGCGAAGTGATTGCTGTTAACGACAATGATATTGGTGTGAAATTGATTGACCACAACCTTGAGACAACCATTCGGCGTGCTGATCTTGCGCGTGATCGTGATGAGCAACGTCCTGAGCGTTTCGCAATTGGGCAAAAGGTTGATGCTCGCATCACAGCATTTGATAAAAAAACACGTAAAATTTCAGTATCGATTAAAGCTTTAGAAATTGCAGAAGAAAAAGAAGCTGTTGCACAATATGGTTCTACAGATTCAGGTGCTTCTCTTGGTGATATTTTGGGTGCAGCTTTGAAAAAACAAGAACAAGATTAATCATCGATCATTAAAGTTGGTTTTATTATTAAGGTCACTCATTAGGAGTGACCTTTTTATTTTCTAAAAAAATTGTCTGCTTATTTTTAAATTATTGAAACAAAAATTATAAATGCTTGCAAATAAAAACAAAAAGTTTGTTTTTTGTCTAACAACGGTTCACTATTCAGATAAAATGCTTAAAATTTAAATAAAAAACGATGTAATTGAATAACAATGGGACACTATGACGTGCATAATACCTTTCATAAAGTGCTTTTTTTCTCAAAAAGAGAAAAAAGATCATTTTATTAATACGGATTTTCCTCTTCGTGCAATTTATAAGGTACAGGAAGATCTTTATAACTTAGGGCATGATATAGCTTCTGGTAAAGAAATTTTACTCCCTGAATATGAAGGAGTAGGAGATTTTCGCAAGAGATTGAATGAAAATGCTAAACTTATTCTTCATGCCTTTCATACCAGTGATTTTGCTGCTCGAAATGATGAAACCATCGCACCATCTGCTCAATGGCTCATTGATAATCATTACACCATTGATAAAACCATACAAAAGCTACGTCGTAATCTACCCAAGTCCTTCATAAAGCAACTTCCTCTTTCTACACACAAAGCCGGAATACCACGAATTTTTGCTTTAACTTGGCTTTATATTGCGCATACCGATAGCAGCTTTTCACAAGAAACACTCACTGCTATGACCAACGGATTTCAAGAAGTTTGTGCGCTCACAATTGGTGAATTGTGGGCTCTTCCTTCAGTTATGCAAATGCTGCTTATTGAAAATGTCCGTCGTCTTTCAGTACGTATCGAAAAAGCGCGACATATGCGCCATCTTGCTAGTCAAGTGGCAGATAAAATTTCTCTTGTAAAAAATAAAACAAATCTACACTCTCTTTTTACGCAGTATAAATCATTTATTGTTGATCCAACTTTTTCAGCACATTTATTCTATCGCCTGCGCAGTGCATCTGTCGATTCAACCGTAGCATTAACTTGGCTTGAAAAGCAATTGAAAAGCCAAGGCAGTAGCTTAGAGATTGCAACAGCCGATGAACATACCCGACAAGCAGCAGATGGTGTGACCATGGGTAATATTATCCGTGCTCTTAAAGCTATAGATGATGTTGATTGGACAGCATGGTTTGAAACAGTGAGTTGTGTCGATTCTATTTTGCGTAAAAATAGTGATTTTTCTGAAATTGATGTTCACTCACGCAATATTTATCGACAAGTCATTGAAAAAGTTTCTCGCTTTTCGCCTCTTAGTGAACTGGAAGTTGCACATAAAGTTGTAGAAATGGCAAATTCCACTTCTAAAGATATGCCTCATCATTCTTGTGTGGGGTGGTACCTTGTTGATGATGGTTGTGGTATATTTGAAAAGGCTTGTGGATATATTCCGCCCTTTCTCATAAAATGGACACGCGCTTCCTGTTGCTCAAAATTGAGAGTCATCGCCATTCCTGTCTCTTTTCTGACGCTTGCTCTTTTGCTTGTAATTTACGCCCTTTTACAGCTATCTGGCATGACACAATGGATGTCTTTTTGCTTTACTGTATTGGCGATTTTTCCTGCTATCGATGCTGCTTTTGCTTTATTTAATACTGTTGTTTCGTGGTTTGTCCCATCAAGACAACTCATTGGTTATGAATATAAAGAAGGTATTCCAAAACATGCACGGACAATGGTTGTTGTACCTACTTTTATGACATCACGCGATGATATTGATGAACAAGTGCGCAATCTTGAAGTGCACTATCTTTCCAATCCTAAAGGTGCCATTCATTTTGCACTCATTACAGATTGGGTGGATGCTCCATTGAGAGAAACGCAAGATGATCTTGATTTATTGCACTATGCGCAAAAGAATATTGATAAACTCAATAATCGTTATCATCGTGATGAACTTCCGCTTTTTTTCCTTTTACATCGCCGACGCCTTTATAATACAAGCGAAAAATGTTGGATGGGATGGGAACGAAAGCGAGGAAAACTTCATGAACTTAATCGACTCTTAAGAGGCGATAAAAATACAAGCTTTTATCCTCCCAATCCACGTCTTCCTATGGATTGCCGTTTTGTTATGACGCTGGATTGTGATACACGTCTTACTCCAGAGAGCGTCGCGAAACTTGTTGGAAAGCTTAACCATCCACTCAATCATCCCGTTTTTGATCTACAAAGTGGAAAGGTTGTAAAGGGCTATAGCATTTTACAACCACGCATTATTCCTTCTCTTACAACAGGAAAAAAAACATCAATTCTCCAACGGGTTTTTTCTATAAACCGTGGCATTGATCCTTATGTTTTTGCTGTTTCTGATACTTATCAAGATCTTTTAGGAGAAGGCACCTTTATCGGTAAAGGTCTTTATAATATTGATGCATTTGAACAAGCGCTTGATGGCAAAATTAAAGAAAATACTACTCTTAGTCATGATCTCTTAGAAGGAGGTTATGCTCGTACTGCTCTGGTAAGTAGCATAGAAATCATTGAAGACTATCCAACCGCTTACAATATTGATGTTATGCGTTATCATCGTTGGGTCCGCGGTGATTGGCAGCTTTTGCCTTATCTTTTTTCCCACCGTCAAATAAGTTCCGTGACGCGTTGGAAAATGCAGGATAATTTACGTCGTTCTCTCACTCCACTTATGTGGTTAATCGCAGCATTTGCAGGATGGGCTTTTTTGTCTTTAAAGAGTGCAATCGTCTGGCAACTATTCTTGTTGTTTAGCTCCTTCATTTCACCCATTCTATGTGTATTAAAAACGCTTGTCTCATCCAATATAGATCATTCTTTGCGTGGACATTTTCAATTAATTTGGAACAAAATTGCTCTTACAAGCGCTGATATATTTCTTAAAACGACGTTTCTTGCTCATTCGGCGTATTTTATGACCGATGCGATTATTCGTACACTCTATCGTATGACGATTTCAAAACAGCATCTTCTTGAATGGAAAACTTCTGCCGCAACAAAATCAATGCCCAATAGTTTGCGTGTCTATGTTTTTACAATGGCACCAGCATCGCTTATTGGTATTCTTACTATAGCACTCCCTCTTTTTTCTGATAGTTTTGCAAGCTTGGTTGCTTTGCCTTTTGGGATAGCATGGTTTTTTTCACCCTTTATTGCTTGGATTGTGAGTCAACCTTCAACCTTTCAAGATAGCCTTGATCTTTCTTCAAAAGATGAAAAAAAACTTCGCTCTATTGCACGGCGGACATGGCTTTATTATACAACCTTTGTCAATGCACAAAACAACCATCTGCCTCCCGATAATTTTCAAGAAGATCCTGAACCTCTTGTTGCTCAACGTACATCGCCTACGAATATTGGCGTTTATCTCCTTTCTATTATTGCAGCACGTGATTTTGGCTGGATTGGTTTTGAAGAGACCATCACCCGTATTGAATGTACATTACGCTCTCTTACAAAAATGGAAAAGTTTCGTGGTCATCTCTATAATTGGTATGAAACGGAGACACTCAGGCCTCTTTTGCCTACTTATGTATCAACCGTTGATTCAGGAAATCTTGCCGGTCATTTGGTAACACTCTCTTCTGCTTTAAGTGAATGGGCTGAAAAACCGCCTCTTTTTTTCCAAAGTGATCGAGAAGGCTTATCGGATGTTCTTGCTATTCTTGAAGAAACTGTCAGAGAAGTTCCAGATCATCAACCCAGTTTACGCTCTTTACGCCAAAAAATCGAAGAAAACATCACTCGTTTTCATGACTCTGTCTTCACTTTTTTAGAACAAGAAAATACGGTCCCTTCTCACATCATAGATCTTTCACTTGCAGCCCACGATATTGTGCACTTAGTCGGTGAACTTGACCACAAAATTCAAACGATAGAATCTGCTCGTGCGCTTTCTTGGGCTAAATGCCTTATCGACACCTGTAACGCTCATCATCATGATGCGACTGCTCATTGTGATACTGAAAAATTACGTAAAAACCTAAACAGGCTGGCTATAATAGCACGGCAAATAGCCTTTGATATGAAATTTGACTTTTTAGAACAGCCTAAACGGCATCTCTTATCCATTGGATATCGTGTTCAAGAAAACAAACTCGATGAAAATTGTTATGACCTACTTGCTTCAGAAGCACGTCTTGCAAGCTTTTTTGCCATCGCAAAAGGAGATATAAAACTTAAACATTGGTTTCGTCTTGGTCGACTTCTCGTACCCATAGGTGGGAAAGGTGCACTCCTATCATGGTCTGGATCAATGTTCGAATATCTTATGCCATCTCTCGTAATGCATGAACCTTTAGGGTCTCTCTTAGATCAAACAAATCGATTGATTATTCGTTGTCAAATACAATATGCCCATAAACGGGAATTGCCATGGGGTATTTCAGAAGCCGCATTTAATGCTCGCGATCATTTAATGAATTACCAATACGCTCATTTTGGTGTTCCAAACCTCGGACTCCAACGTGGTCTTTCACGCAATGCTGTCATTGCTCCCTATGCCAGCCTTCTAGCGGCACAATATGCTCCTGCTTGCGCTGTCGCTAATTTAAAACGACTCCGTGATCTTGGAGCTTTAGGAACGTATGGTTATTATGACTCTGTTGATTTTACTCCAACACGCGTGAAAACAGGGGAAAAATACGCCATTGTACGCAATTATTATGCGCACCATCATGGTATGTCTATTCTTGCTCTTAACAATGTTATTTTTCAAGGGCGAATGCGTGATCGTTTTCACCGTGATCCCGTTATTGAAGCAACACAATTGCTCTTACAGGAAAGAGCGCCTCATCTCATTCCTATTATTCATACCAAAGCTGTTAATCGTATGCGCAATAAGTCTCAAGCATTTGACGCAGCCCCTTTGCGCATTATTACAAACCCGTTACTCAAACCACGAGCAACTTTACTTTTGTCTAATGGCTTTTATTCTACCATGTTAACAGCGAATGGTTCTGGTTACAGCCGTTGGCACGATTATGCGATTACGCGCTTTATTCCTGATGCAACAGAAGATCAACAAGGTACTTTATTCTTCTTACGTGATACGCATAGTGGACGGTGGTGGTCTGTTACTGGTGAGCCAACACGTGTTATTGAAGAAGAAGCTGTCAGCATTTTTACAGATGAAAAGGCTGAATATACAAAAATGGTTGATGGTATTAAATCAACACTTGAATGTCTTATTACATCTGAAGGATGTGGCGAAGGGAGACGTATTCAATTGATGAATACGACAAATAAAGACCGACTCATTGAAGTGACTTCTTATGGTGAATTAGCGCTTGCAACGATGGATACAGACCAAGTTCATCCTGTTTTTTCCCGTATGTTTATAGAGACAGAAATTACTGAAGAAGGTAAAACAATTTTTGCCAAAAGGCGCAAACGCTCGCCTAGTGATCCTGAAATCTATGTTGCCCATTTTGTTTCTAGTACAACAGATATTCTCCAAGAGACAGAAGCTGAAACAGATCGCTCTCTGTTTATTGGTCGGGGGCGATCCATTCATCGGCCCACTGCATTTGACCAAAATGCTCGTTTCAGTAATAGTCAAGGTTGTGTTCTTGACCCTGTTATGTCATTGCGATGCCGTATAAAAATTTCAGCCCATGAAAAAGCAGAACTTATTTTTTGGACTTTTGCTGCTCATACAAAAGAAGCGCTAAATAATCATATTAAACATTATCGACAACCTGATATGTTTCAAAAAGAACTTTCAATGGCATGGACGCGCTCACAAGTCGCACTGTATCAGAGCGGAACCCAGCTTAAAGAAGCTATTATCTATCAAAAATATGCAACACCGCTTATTTATCCAGAAAGAACGTGGCGTCTTCCTTCTGAAATATTAGCAAAAACGATAGGAAAACAGTCTAATCTTTGGCCTATGTCTATCTCAGGAGACAATCCACTCTGTCTTCTTAGATTAAATAACGAGGGAAATATAACTGTACTGCGCGAGCTCCTTAAAGCACATGAATATTGGCGTATGCGCGGACTCATTGTTGATTTGGTCATTCTTAATGAACAAACATTTTCCTACATACAAAATACACAACGCGCTCTTGAGTGGGTCTGTGAATCTTATTATCACCACACGCAAAAAGCAGATGAACGCCAACATATTTTCATGCTTCGACGCGATCAAATGAGTGAAAATAGTTTTAAAACGCTTCTTGCATCAGCGCGTATCGTTCTTGATGCCCAAAATGGCTCTTTATCTGAACAACTTAAACGACTTGATGAGAATGATTTTAATCTCACAGTTCGTAAAAATTATCAAGAATCTTATGATCAATTAAACTTGCCAAGATATAACGAAGGACAGCAATTTACAACACAAACTGAACAAAATCTTTTTTCTTCCATTGGTCTTATTAGCCAACAAAAACCATCCTCTTTTCTCCCAAATGGAGAAGATCTAAGATATTGGAATGGTTACGGTGGTTTTAATCAGCACAATCATTATGTAATACGTCTTCATGGACGTACCACTACACCGCATCCGTGGATTAATGTCATTGCTAATCACAGATTTGGTTTTCATGTCTCTGCTGAAGGTGCAATTTTTACTTGGGCTAACAATAGCCGCGATTATCAACTAACTCTTTGGGCGAATGATCCAACGTCTAACCGACCAGGAGAAGCTCTTTATCTGGTTGATCGCCAGTCTTTAAAACGTTTCTCACCCGTTTCTACTGTTGAATGTGACGAAAATATTGTCTATGAGGCTTGTCATGGGTTTGGATTCTCAACTTTTAAATCAACACATTCAGAAATCGCATTAGAACTGACTCATACACTTGATCCCGAAAAACCTATTCGCTTTTCACGTCTTATCCTTACGAATGAAGGGAAAAAACCACGCAGTTTACGCCTTTATAATTATGTTGAATGGGTTTTGGGAAATGTCCGTACAAAATATGCCCCCTTTATTGTTTCCTCTTATGAGGACAGATGGGGTGCACATTTTATTCAAAATCCCTATCACATCGAGAAATCTCAACAAGTTACATTTTTATCAGCATCCGAAATGCCAACCAGCACTACGACCAATCGCGCTGAATTTATTGGTGCAACGGGAACCGTAACACGTCCAAATGCGATCCGTAAAGCCGGTGCTCTTTCGAATACCATTGAAGCAGGATGTGATCCTTGTTCAGCATTCGCTTATGATATTGATCTTCAACCAGGGCAAACAAAAGAAATCATATTCTATCTTGGTAGTGCTGAAAATAGGCAAGAAGCTGAAAAATTACTCAATCAAGTACGTGCAAGTGATTTTGAAATTCAGCTCACAAAACAAAAACAGCAATGGAGTGATTTTGTTTCTCCTTTCCAAGTCAAAACACCTGATGCTTCTTTTAATCTTATGGTCAACCATTGGCTTCCTTATCAAATCTACGCATGCCGCATCATGGCACGCGCAGGCTTTTACCAAGCGAGTGGTGCATTTGGTTTTCGTGACCAGTTACAAGATAGCTTGTCTTTGTTATTGCTGGAACCACAATTAGCACGTGAACAATTGTTAAATGCAGCAGCGCACCAATTTCTTGAAGGTGATGTGCAACATTGGTGGTTGCCTGACACAAATGCTGGTGTTCGTACATACATTTCTGATGATATCGTTTGGCTTGCATATGCAACAGCTCTTTATGTCACTACCACTGGTGATGACGCTTTTCTTGATACGCTCATTCCTTTTATTGAAGGTGATGTTCTCAAAAGTGGGCAACAGGATGCTTATTTTCAACCCACCCAATCCTCAAAGGTTGCAACAGTTTATGAACATTGTGCTTTAGCTTTAGACCTTGCCATTAAACGCTGCGGACCACATGGTCTCCCTCTTATTTTAGGTGGGGATTGGAATGATGGTATGAATTTGGTTGGTGTGGAAGGAAAAGGCGAAAGCATTTGGTTAGGATGGTTTCTTGGGTACACATTACAAGCATTTATCTCTTTAGCCCAAAAACGTGGTGATAATAGCCATATGCAAATATGGAGTACGTACCTTGAACATTTAACAAAATCCCTAGAGAAAAACGGTTGGGATGGTGCTTGGTATCGACGTGGTTATTTTGATGATGGAACACCTCTTGGCTCTAAAATCAATGATGAATGTCAAATTGATACCATTGCTCAATCTTGGGCTGTCATTTCTCAAATGGCATCGCCTGAACGTCAAAAACAAGCGATGAAATCAATGTTGGAACAGCTCTATGATAAAAAAGGCGGACTCATTCGCCTTTTTTGGCCGCCTTTTGATAAAAGTACGCTCGAGCCTGGTTATATAAAAGGTTATCCTCCAGGAATTCGAGAAAATGGTGGTCAATACACGCATGGTGCCATTTGGAGTATTTTTGCGTTGGCTGAAATGGAACAAAACGATAAAGCTTATGCTTTATTTTCTATGATAAACCCAATTACCCATGGACAAGATCCTGAAATTTATCGTGTTGAACCTTATGTGATGGCCGCAGATATTTATGCTGTTGAACCACGATGTGGTCAAGGCGGTTGGACTTGGTATACAGGTTCAGCCGGTTGGTTTTATCGCGCCGCAACACAAGCTATTCTTGGAATACAGCGTCAGGGAGACCTATTGTTTTTGCAGCCACATTTACCCTCTATTTGGCCAAAATATGAAGCAACAATGAAGTTTTATGATGCCGTTTATCGCATTAAAGTAAAATGGGGACCTAAAAATATGCTCTATGTTAATAGCAAAGAATATACCGAAGTTCATATAGGGATAAAGTTACAAAAAACAGGTCAGCATGAAATTATGCGTATTGTCAAATCTTAAAGATGAAAAAAGAGAGCAGGCTTTTTATTCTTGCCCAAAACTGTAGAGTTGTTATATTGCACCGTCTATATTAGCCGTGTTGGTGCATAATATTTTAGATTTTATGAAAATGAAAGAAAAAGGTTATGAATCATCCGGATATTGCTAGACGTGTTTACAATCACACTTGGAAGCTTGATCCCATTATTCGGTCACTTCTTGATACGGATTTTTATAAGCTTCTTATGGTGCAGATGATTTGGGGGTTATACCCTAATGTTAATGTTACTTTTTCCCTCATAAGTCGCTCTAAAACAATACGTCTTGCCGATGATATTGATGAGAGTGAATTACGTGCTCAACTTGATCATGCTCTTAGTTTGCGCTTTACAAAAAAAGAAATGATCTGGCTTGCTGGTAATACATTTTATGGACGCAAACAAATTTTTGAACCGGATTTTCTTCAGTGGCTTGAGAATTTTCAACTCCCAGAATATGAACTCACCCGCAAAGATGGCCAATATATCCTTCATTTTCATGGACCCTGGGCCCATAGTTCCATGTGGGAAATTCCTGCCCTTGCTATTATTAGTGAATTACGTTCACGTGCTGCTCTCAAAAAACTAGATCGTTTTGCTCTTGATGTACTTTATGCGCGTGCTAAAGCAAAAATGTGGAGTAAAGTTGAACGTCTCAAAAAATTGCCTGATATTAAAATATCTGACTTTGGGACAAGGCGCCGCCATTCTTTTTTATGGCAGCGCTGGTGTGTGGAAGCATTAAAAGAAGGCATTGGTCATTCTTTTACTGGAACTTCTAATGTTCTTCTTGCCATGGATACGGATTTAGAAGCTCTTGGAACCAATGCACACGAATTGCCTATGGTTATTGCGGCTCTCAGCAACAACGATGATGAATTACGCAGAGCTCCGTATCAAGTCTTGCAAGATTGGAATCGTTATTATGGTGGAAATCTTCTCATTGTTTTACCTGATACCTTTGGTACAGAAGAATTTTTACGCAATGCACCAGATTGGGTTGCTGATTGGACGGGTTTCAGACCCGATAGTGCGCCCCCTATTGAAGGTGGCGAACGTATTATTCAATGGTGGAAAGAAAAAGGAAAAGATCCACGCAAAAAACTTTTAATTTTTTCTGATGCTCTTGATGTCAATACAATTGAAAAAACCTATCATCATTTCCATGGTAGAGTGCGCATGAGTTTTGGATGGGGCACGGATCTTACCAATGATTTTACAGGCTGTGCACCTCAGGAAATCAAAACTCTTGATGCTCTTTCCCTTGTTTGTAAGGTGACCTATGCCAATGGTCGACCAGCCGTAAAACTTTCAGATAATCCTGAAAAAACGATTGGTGATTCAAAAGAAGTACAACGTTATCTCAATTTTTTTGGTAATAAAAAGCGAATTGCTAGACCTATAAAGACATAGTTTCCGGTTCTTTAAAACAAGTATATTGACTCATCATATTGTTTATAAGATTGATTTTTGTTCTACCCTAAGGATGAGGATTCTTAACCTTTGCTGGTCTGTAAACAGTTCGGCTGTTTTTGAGCAGATTCTACTTGGCCTACCATGCATACGCTTCACTTACATAAGGCGCGATAGATAAGACTTAAAAGTATTTACGACGCATTAAAAAAACACTTAACGTGCCAAGGAAGTTTAGCCAAGGAGATTTTCTCATTTTAACCCTGTTAAATCAAGCACACTCATCTCCTTGCATGTATGAAGGTTTTCAAGTTCTAAGGGTTATTGTTGTAGTTTGACAGTAGGTTTTATACTAAGTAGGAAGAGGTTGGATTAAGTAGGAATACGTGGTAATTTGTTGTTTTTATGTACAATTTTGACCATTAAATGCGCGTTTTATCAAAATAGATTTTGACACCTAAAATTGCAAAAATTACCGAAAATCAGAAAAAAGTGCGTTTCCATAAGTAAAAATGAGAAAAGGCTTTCAAAACCCTTTGAGAACATCTTTAAACTCTTTGAAAAAAATAAATTGGTACAAAATTTAGTGTCAAAATATACAAAACCAGATGACAAGCTATAATTGTAGCATTAGGAATTACTAAGGCAACATTGGAGGATGACAAATAGCATGGTGACTGTCGGTGTGTATTTTGCAAGGCAAGGATGATGGTGCTCAAATAGATTTTATACATGTTACAGGAGATTTTACTTTATCCATGTATAGTCTGCTATTATGAAATGAGTAAAGCGTTGAGAAATGTTTCATTAAAAATAAATGTGTAAATAACATGATTTGGGAGACCTTTTGTTTTACTTGAGGGGCATGACTTCATTAAAAAACAAAGAATGCAATAATATTTTTATTTCGAATAAGCTTTATACAAAGACAGAAAAATTATTTATTCGCATATTATAATAAGAATGCGTGTATATATAAAACCATTTGAAAAACTCTGTTGTTTCTTATGAATTATTCTTAAGTTAATAACAGATGTAACATTAAAGATTGATATAATAGACCGGCTTCTTAACTGTATAAGTATAAAAATGATGGTGTTTAGTAAGCTTTGTATTATATCCTCATTAAGAAATATGAAAAAAACGAAATGTCTTTTAGAAAGAAATGACTATCATATCAATGACTTTTTAATGATGTATATGTAGAGATTCATACAAACATGCTTTACAGAAATAAAGACTCTCTTCCATGAATGTGATTTATCATTGTTTACCAAGAGAGAACATTTTGAGTGTTCATAAACAATTTTCTTTGTTCATAAAAATTATTTCACAAACATATTATTAATTAATTGCGTTCAAAAAGCTTGCTATTTCATATGCATTTTGGAAATGGAGAGCTTATATTCAAAACTTAAAAGTTCTCATAGTTTTTACAAATAAGCCGAAGCTAAAAAGAGTATCCCATAAAGCCTTTTTTATCATTAGGAAGATGGACGTGTTACAATATAAATGGCAATCAGCAATAATATAACCGCAACAAGTAAAGAAATCCACAAAGGAGGGTGTAGCATTACAAAAAAGGATAAAAATCCTCCTGTCATACTCATCATTGCAAAAACTTTAACAAATGGAGAGATTGCTTTTTTTTCTTCCCATCGCTTAATAGGGGGACCCAAAATACGATGATTATTCAACCATTGATGAAAACGTGGAGAAGAACGCGTAAAACACCATGAGGCAACCAATAAAAAAGGCACAGTTGGCATAATAGGTAATACGACACCGATAATACCTAATATAACCATCGCCCACCCTGCTATATAATAGCAGATACGTAAAGGGTGCGATATCTTCAAATCTTTTTTCATTTTCTCGTACTATTTTCCTCTACGCAAAACCCTATACAAAAACATTGTATCTGTTTTTTTCTGTTTACATGTCTGAGTGCACAATTACGCTCTACCCCTTCATGTGTAAGTGTCTTTGCTGTTATAAGTTCCTTGAAAATACCGAATAGCTTACACAATATTATAATCATTTTAAATGATTTCAAGAAAAGAGGAGAGATTTTAGAAAAACAAAAAAATAAAAAGGCTGCAGAAGAAATCAATGCAGCCTCTTAATTAAGAATGCAGTTTTGGGGGGGAGAAAATTTACTGCATTCACCTGCTAGATATTAGGAGGAAAAATAACCTAGCACCCCGGACTCTAATTAAAATAAAAATGAGAAACAATATATAAAAATGCATGGCTGATATGCATGAATTTTAACACTTTCAAGTCTCTTGAACTGTGTTTCGACGAAAGAAAATCATCATGAAAATAGCCATAAAAATCAACGTCAAGATCAACACAATTGTGGAAGCAGAATCAGAGCCGATAAATAAGCTGAGATAAATCCCTAAAAAACCAGAAAAAGCTGCAACAAGTATCGCGATCATTAACATAAAAGAAAACCGCTTTGTGACAAGATAGGCAATTGCTCCTGGTGCTATCAGTAAAGAAATAACGAGTACGATACCTACAGCTTTCAAAGCTGCAACAATTGTAAGAGAAATCATCGTTAGCAGGGTATAGTGGAGTAGAGATATTGGTAACCCCATTGCACGTCCTTGAACTGTGTCAAAAATATACAGCATAAAGTCGCGCCATTTTGCTGCTAAAATAAAAGTGACAACAGCGGAAATGATTGCCGTCTGCGTTATATCAAGCCAGTTAACACCCAAGAGATTACCAAATAGAATATGATTCAAATCTAAGCTACTATAAATAGACGTGGCTAAAACAAGCCCCAAACCAAACATTGAAGAAAAGACCACACCCATCACCGTGTCCTGTTTGATACGGCTATTGCTCCCTAAAAAACCCGTTAATAGTGCACACACCATTCCTGCAACAAAAGCACCGCAAGTAATCAAAGTCATTGTAATATTCTCTGGACGCATATGCTGAAACCAAGCAAATGGCAAAGAAGTTAAAAATGCGATTACCCATGGTGTTGTCATATAACCAACAACAACACCTGGAAAAACTGCATGAGAAATGGCATCGCCTAACAGCGCCCATCCTTTCAAAATAAGAAAACAGGAAAGCATCGCCATGGGAATAGAAAGAATCATGACAATAAGCATACCCTTAAGCATAAAAGAAAACTGAAACGGAAGCAGTAATTGATCAATCATGATAATATTACACCCTTTTTTGCCGCATTTATGCGTAAGCGCGCAGCAATAAACCCATGTTTAGGAGCAAAAATAAAAGCCAAAACAAATAAAGATGCTTGAAAAAGCACTACAACCCCCCCTGTTTGTGCATTCAAAAAATAACTCACATAAACACCCAAGACACTTGTGAAGGTTCCAATTACAACTGCAATAACCAAGATGTTCACGAAACGATCACTTAAAAGATAGGCCGTTGCCCCAGGTGTCACAACAAGACAAATGACTAAGAATGCTCCAACGGTTTGCATCGCAGCAACAGTACAAGCGGCAAGCAATGTGAAAAAGAGAATCTTTAAAAATTTTACGTTTAATCCAATGGCATGCGCATGCGTTTCATCAAATAATGACACAAGAAGATCTTTCCATTTCAAAAGCAATATAAGCAACGAAACAAAGCCGATAAAAGCCAATTGTAGAATATCTGTTGAACTCACTGCTAAAATATTTCCCAAAACAATCGTATCAATATTAACAGCCATTGGTTTTAATGATTTGAGAAACAACCCAAAGGCAAAAAAGGAAGAAAAAATGAGCCCAATAATGGTATCTTCTTTAAGCTTTGTCCGGTGGTTAAAAAAGAGCATTGCTGCTGCTGCAAGACCACCAGAAAAAAAAGCGCCGAGTGAAAAAGGTAACCCTAAAAGGTAAGCTCCTGCTACACCAGGAACAATCGAATGGGAAAGTGCATCACCAATCAATGACCAACCTTTTAACATCAAAAAAGCTGAAAGAAAGGCACAAACACACCCAACTAACCCAGAAACCCACATTGCATTCACCATATATTGATAGCTCAGTGGCTCAAGCAACCAAGAAATCATGCAACGTGCTCCACTCTTTCAATATCTTCACAAACTGCAGACTGCTTTCTTCCCATGAAAACATCATTTTTTTTTGTGGTTTGAAGATCAAAAATATGGTGGTGCAAAGACCCTCCAAAAGTTTTCTCCAGATTTTCCTTTGTAAAGATTTTTTCTGTTAACCCAGAAGCTAAAACAGTACCTTTTATTAAAACTGTATGATCACAAAATTCGCGAACAGAACCCAAATTGTGAGTTGAAACCAAGATCACTGCTCCTTCTTTACGGAGATCTTGTAACAAAGCAATGATTTTATCTTCTGTTGTAACGTCAACCCCTGTAAACGGCTCATCTAATAAAATAGCTTTTGCTTTCTGTGCAAGAGCGCGCGCTAGAAAAACACGCTTTTTCTGTCCACCAGAAAGTTCTCCAATTTGGCGCTTGGCAAAAGCCAACATATCAACGCGTTCTAAGGCAATACGAACGGCTTCATAATCTTGTGTACGGGCATAGCGAAAGAAATTCATATGACCGTACCGCCCCATCAATACAACATCTTCAACCAAGACAGGAAAATTCCAATCAACATCTTCACTTTGAGGAACATAAGCAATAAGATTTTTTTTCAAAGCTATATCAACGGGCAAATCAAACATACGAATTTTTCCCTTTGAGGGGCGTACAAACCCCATAATCGCTTTAAATAACGTTGACTTACCGGATCCATTAACACCAACCAATGCCGTAATAGAACCCTTTGGACTTTCAAAATTCACTTCGCGTAAAGCTGTATGTCCATTACGATATGTTACCGTTACTCCTTGGGCAAAAATTCCACATTCCGTCATTGGTTTTTTACTCCCTCTACTAAAGCATTGCTAATACGTCCACTCGTGACACGTAATAAATCAATATAAGTGGGTACCTCACCATTTTTCTCACTTAAAGAATCAACATAAAGAACACCACCGTATTTAGCCCCTGTTTCTCTGGCAACCTGCTTGGCAGGCGCAGGGGAAATAGTGCTTTCAGAAAAAACTGCATGAATATTGTATTTGCGAACCATATCGATAACATGCTTGACCTGCTGTGGTGTTCCTTGTTGGTCAGCATTGATGGGCCATAAATAAAGTTCTTTTAGATCAAAATCACGCGCCAAATAGCTAAAAGCCCCCTCACTGGTCACAAGCCAACGTTTATCTTGCGGTACAGCTTCTAATTCAGCCCTAATTGGATCAATCGTTGCACGAATTTTCTGTTTATAAATTTCAGCATTCTGTTTATAAATTTCAGCATGTTCAGGATCATATTTTACAAAAGCATCGCGAATATTATCAACGTAAATCAAAGCAGAGGTCGGTGACATCCACGCATGAGGATTGGGTTTACCGCTAAAGGGTCCCTCACCAATTTTAATGGGTATAATACCTTTTGAAACAACAACACTTGGAACATCCTTGATATTTTGAAAAAACTTTTCAAACCAAAGCTCTAACTCTAAACCATTCCACAATACAAGGTTAGCTCCCTGAGCACGCATAAGATCGCGTGGGGTAGGTTGGTATTCATGAATTTCCGCACCTGGTTTTGTAATGGATTCAACATCAGCGGCATCACCTGCTACATTGCGTGCCATATCAGCAATGATAGTGAATGTCGTAACAGCTTTAAATTTACCAGCACACAAAGCAAAATTGGGTGTAAAAAAAATAACACTTCCAAAAACTATGGTGAAAAACGTTCTTACGTTCATTGATTCTCTCTTTCCTTTATATGCCTTCTTTTTATTGCAAATAATTTGCATTATCATTTAGCAATAGCAGTTATCTTTTACATTTGCAATGAAGGATTAAGAGAAAAAATAACTTTTCAAGATGTTTAAAAACAGTTTTTTCATATTGAAAAAATTGATGATTTAAGCAGCTTGTTTTGGTAAGGAGGTTCCCTTTCAAGAAGTTCTATAGCTCTTGAATGCCAAACAAAAAGGGAGCACTCAAAAATGCTCCCACTTCATGTAAAATATCTCATAAAAAATGAGAATACTCAGTAGCGTAAATATGCACCTGTCATTTTGGTAACATTATCCACGATCTTTGAGGCAAGCTTTTCTAAATCTTCATCTGTTAGAGTCCGTTCTATGGGCTGAATAGTTACTTCAATTGCAACAGATTTTTTATCTTCACCAAAGCTTAAATCTTCAAAAATATCAAAAACCTGCACTGAATGAATAAGTTTTTTATCGGCTCCACTTGCCGCCCGAATAATAAGAGAAGAGGCAACAGTTTTATCCGCTATAAAGGCAAAATCACGCCGCACCATTTGAAAAGGTGAGAGTTTCAAAGGAGGGCGGCTTTTGGTCGTTTTTTTCTTTGATTCTGGAATTCGATCTAGAAAAATTTCAAAGCCGCATAAAGGTCCACTGACATCTAACTTTTCTAATGTAGCAGGATGAAAAACACCAAAAAAACCAAGAATAATCTTTGATCCAAGTTTTATGACACCTGAACGACCAGGGTGATACCAATCAGGTGCTCCAACTTCAATCTGCACTTTCCCAACATCCATATCGCATGCTTCTAAAATAGCTAAAGCATCTGCTTTGGCATCAAAAACATCAACGACGGTTGCATTTCCATTCCAAAAACGCCCAGCCCCTTTAAATTGCTCTGTTCCGCGACGAATTCCACTAACAACACGGTGTTGTTTATCAGGGGTGTCGCCCTCATAAATACTTGAAACTTCAAACAAAGCAAGATCGGAAAAACCACGATCAGCATTTCTTTGTGCCGCTATAATCAAACCAGGTAAAAGGGAAGGACGCATCATTGACATATCAGCAGCAATAGGATTAACTAATTTAAGCTCTTCTTGACCTCCTCCAAAAGCAAGAGCTTGATTTTCAGAAATAAAAGACCATGTCACCGCTTCTTTCATACCACGTTGCACTAGAGCCAAACGTGTAGCACGTGAACGAATTTGTGCGCATGTTAAAATTTGATCTTTTCCTTCTGCAAAGTTTTCCAAAGGAATAGGTTTAATTTTATCTAACCCATAAATTCTCATAACCTCTTCCACCAAATCGGCTTTACCCATAATATCAGGGCGCCATGATGGTACTTTTACCGTAATAACATCTCCTTTTCCTTCAACAAAAAATCCAAGTTTTGTTAAAATAGAGATGACTTTTTCAGGCTCTATTTCCAAATTTGTTAAACGTTTAATTTCAGAAAAAGGAAAAGCGATCTGTTTGATTTCTTGTTGCTGATAGCCAACGATCCTCTTTTTAGATACTTCACCACTACAAAGACGTAAGACCAATTCTGTTGCAATCTCAAGTCCTGTTTCTATAAAAGCCGGGTCAACACCTCGTTCAAATCGATAACGTGCATCACTGATAAGACCTAATGCTCTTCCTGTTTGTGCAATGCTTCGCGCATCCCAAAGCGCCGATTCAATAATAACGCGATGTGTTGTTTCATCACAACTTGTTCTTTCACCGCCCATGATACCGGCAATCGAAACAATCCCCTCATCATCTGCAATGACACAATTCTTAGCGCCCAGATGATAGATTTTTCCGTTCAGTGCTTGAAGCTGCTCTCCCTCACGCGCGCAACGTACACACAAATTACCTTTAATTTTATCTGCATCAAAAACATGGAGTGGACGACCAAGGTCAAAACTGATGTAATTGGTCATATCAACAAGCGCATTAATCGGTCTCAAACCAATTGCATTCAAACGCTGTTGCATCCACTGTGGTGATTCGCCATTTTGAACATTGCGTACTTCACGCCAAGCGAAACCTAAACATAATGATGAACCTTGCGAAAAATCTAATGAAACATCGAGAGGTGTTTCAAAAGAAGGCTCAAATTTTGACAAAGATAATTCTTTTAATTTTCCCATTCCAGCGGCAGAAAGATCACGAGCAATACCGCGAACACCTGTACAATCGGAACGATTGGGGGTCAAACCAATATCAATAACCGGATCATCTAAACCAGCATAAGCTGCAAATGAATCTCCAATAGGTGCATCTTCTGGAAGTTCGATAATTCCCTCATGTTCATTTGATAATTCAAGCTCCGCTTGCGAACACATCATCCCAAAACTTTCAACCCCGCGGATTTTTCCTACAGATAATGTCACATCAAGTCCTGGGATATAAGTGCCTGGTAGTGCCAGAACACCTACAAGACCTGCTCGTGCATTTGGTGCTCCACAGACAACTTGAACAGGTGTAGCAGTTCCTGTATCCACTGATAAAATTTGAAGTTTATCGGCATCAGGATGTTTTATTGCTATTAAAACTTTTGCAATCATAAAACCTTTTAAAGAAGACCGATCATCAACGTGATCAACCTCAAGACCGATAGCGGTTAATTTTTCACAAATTTCATTCAAAGATGCATTTGTTTCTAAGTGATCTTTTAACCACGACAATGTAAACTTCATTTTAAAACCTCACATGAAAGCGATGACTAAGATCACACGTTTTTATTAGGAAAAAAAGCAGGCATATCAAAGCAACGAAAGCCATAATGGTCTAACCAACGCAGGTCAGCATCAAAAAAAGCCCGCAAATCAGGCATACCGTATTTCAACATGGCAATACGATCAATGCCCATGCCCCATGCAAAACCTTGATATTCATCGGGATCTAAACCAACATTTTTCAACACCTGGGGATGCACCATTCCGCATCCTAAAATTTCCAACCAATCCTGTCCTTCTCCGAACTTTACTTCTGAACCAGAACGATCACATTGAATATCCACTTCCATAGATGGTTCGGTAAAAGGGAAAAAAGAGGGACGAAAACGCATTTTTACAGAGGGAACTTCAAAAAATTCTTTACAAAAGGTTTCATGTAGCCACATCATATGGGCAATGGTGGAGGTTTTATCGATGACAAGACCTTCTACCTGATGGAACATGGGAGAATGTGTTGCATCCGAATCCATGCGGTAAGTTTTTCCAGGAATAATGATTCGTATCGGTGCTTTTTGTTTTTCTAGTGTACGAATTTGTACGGGTGATGTATGGGTTCGCAATAATTTTCGTTCTCCCATTTTATCAACATCAAAAAAGAAGGTATCATGCATTTCACGCGCTGGATGCCCTTCAGGAAAATTCAATGCCGTAAAATTATAATAATCTGTTTCAATATCAGGTCCCTCTGCAAGAGAAAAACCCAACTTTGTATAAATGGCAATAATTTCCTCAATCACTTGTGAAATAGGATGAATGCGTCCCCGTTCTATAGGTGAAGAGCGAACAGGCAAGGTAACATCAACTGTTTCACGAGAAAGACGGGCATCCATTGCCTGTCTTTTCAGAAGATCACGCTTTTGTGCCCATAATTCTAAAATGCGATTTTTTAATCCATTAAGAACTGGTCCAACTTTATGGCGCTCGCCAGCATCCATTTTTCCTAATTCTTTTAATTTTTCAGAGATACTACCTTTTTTACCCAATGCTGCAATACGCACTTCTTCAAGTGCTTGTTCATCACCTGCTGCCTCTAAGGCTAAACAAATTTCTTGTTCCAGACGCTCAATATCATTCATATTTTTGCCTATTTTTTAATAAAGAAAAACCCGCACTCGCAATAGCCAGCACGGGACCTCGAATAAATGAATGCTTTAAGAGAACACGACTGGCTTATTTGACAGCGCCTTCGAAAGCATTAGGTGTCGTATCTTTTAAATATTCTAAAGCTTTTTTTGCCGAAGCTACTAAAGCAGAAAATGCTTCTGCCTCATGGATTGCTATATCTGAAAGAACCTTACGATCAACCTCAATACCGGCTTTTGATAAGCCATCAATAAAACGTCCATAAGTTAAACCTTCTGCGCGAACAGCCGCATTAATTCTCTGAATCCACAAAGCACGGAAAGTACGTTTCCTATTTTTGCGATCACGATAAGCGTATTGCTTTGAACGATCAACCGCTGCTTTAGCTGCACGAATGGTATTTTTACGACGACCGTAAAAACCTTCAGCCTGTTTAAGAACTTTTTTGTGCTTAGCGTGTGCTGTCACACCTCTTTTCACACGAGCCATATTATAATCTCCTCAAAATCAAAAGCGTAAGGTTTAAATACCATTCGGCAAATAATGCTGAATGACTTTTTTAGCATCTTGTTCACACAAAACCATTGTTCCACGTGCATCGCGAATAAATTTATTCGAACGCTTAATCATGCCGTGGCGCTTACCGGCAGCTGCTACTTTAATTTTGCCTGACGCAGTGATTTTAAACCGCTTTTTAGCGGATGATTTGGTCTTCATCTTGGGCATTTTGCTACTCCGTACATTAATTTATTCAATCAAACATTTTATTCACTCAAGCGGACCAACGCTTGAACAAGCACTTAAACAGCCACGGCATGCCCTGCCGGGCGGCTCTTAAAGACGTTTTCATAAGCTAGTATACACAAAATAGCAAGACCGTATTACAAAAAAATCGGCGCTCCATTGCCTTGAAGCTCAACCAAAGGTGCTGGAATTGCATTTGTTTTGATGGCTGCTTTACATAAATCGGCAATAATGCATTGCGTACATTGTGGTTTACGGGCTTGACAAATATAGCGACCATGTAAAATTAGCCAATGATGCGCATGGCGAATATAATGAACCGGTATAATCTTTAATAATTTTTTCTCAACAATTTCTGGTGTTTTGCCAGGCGCCAAACCAAGACGATTGCTTAAGCGAAAAATATGTGTATCTACTGCCAATGTAGGCTGACCAAAAGCAACATTCAAGACCACATTAGCCGTTTTGCGCCCCACTCCAGGAAGGGCCATGAGTGCTTCACGCGTATCGGGTACTTGACCGCCATAATAATCAATTAAACAGTTGCAAAGCGCATAAACATTACGTGCTTTTGCACGCCAAAGGCCAATTGAACGGATATGATTTGCTATTTCTTCTTCCCCTAATGCAACCATTTTTTCCGGTTGATCAGCAAGGCAAAATAATTCTTTTGTCGCTTTATTAACGCTTACATCTGTCGCTTGAGCCGAAAGCACAACGGCAACTAAAAGTGTAAAAGTATTTATATAGTTAAGATCACTCTTAGGTGTTGGGCGTTGCACAGAAAAACGGCGAAATATTTCCGCAATTTCATCTTTATTATACAATATACTAGATAAATTTCGCACCTTTGATAATTTTATGTTACTTTGAGGCATTGAACTCTCTTAAATCTTCTCTCTTGAAGTTATCATTCACGCTCGCCATATGAGAGGAGTGCAGCGAACACTTTTATAGAGTTTGGTCAAGTAAAGCCGTTTTAAAGAGGATACTCATGAATGACACATGTGACGCCTTTCTCCAATCCTTTTCTTTTAGGGTTTGAAACCGTAGAAAAAATATTGCAACGTATCGGTAAAGCTGATGAGGCTTACCCAGCCTATAATATTGAACGTTTGCATAAAAGTGATGATGCAAATCATATCCGGATAACTTTGGCTGTTGCTGGATTTAAGATTAACCATCTTAATATTTTACTCGATGATAATCAATTGGTTATTCATGGTAAACAAACAGACAACCAAAATCATCAATATTTATATCGCGGTATAGCTGCGCGACAATTCCAGCGAACCTTTGTTCTCGCGGAAGGGATGCATGTTACAAATGCAGAGTTGAAAAATGGTCTTTTATCAATTAATCTGTATCAACCAAAATTAAAAAAAGAAATAAAACAGATTCCAATTAAAGTCAGTAGTGGTGAGTCATAAAAGTTAAGGCGTAAAGGAACAGTGAAATGGGAGAACACAAACAAAACTTGTCGTTTCAGAACACATCCTACTCTGATGCGGGACAGATTGCCTATTTAAAAAAAGTTTGTACAGATGATCTGGCTAAAAACTTTCCAGATCTTCCACCGATGACCCCAGGCATTACGATATGGGCTCTCTTTGGTGAAACAGGTTATCCTATCATTTTATCCGATGAGCGTTCTATCGCTCTTGCTGGAGCCAATGAGCATGAACTACAAATTGTAACTCTGCACTAGATTACCTTACGAGAAAACGCTGTACTCTTTGTGAATTCTATCTGTTTTTTCGTAAAGGGTGTAATGTGAGTTATAATGAGATAAGTATTGGTTTATATTCATAATTAATTTTTTACAACTGGAATGAGAGTCCCGAATATCATAAGGTTCTCTCATTTTAGATCCTCTTGTATTAAAACAATTAAAGTCACTTGCTTGTATGTCACACGCAGGGAAAGCCGTGTAGATAAAAACGCTTGAAGGAAGGAATAAAAATATCTCTTGTTAATTGTCTTAATTACCAAGGATGTTCGCAATATTGGGGATGAGAAAAATGTATGATGGTGTCAGTTATCTTCTTCATAAGTGTGAAGATGTCCCTTATAGATTTATATTATTCACGGGGGCTGTTATACCATTCATAGGCGCTATCGTGAAATGGGCTCGAGTGCATTGAAAGATGTCTCTTTAAAATGAGTACATAAAGGCTATACAAGTGTATTTTGTTTGGTGTGTTTTGTTCTTCCTGAGGGGAGTAGCTCTATTGAAGAGTGTAAAAACAAAAGCATGAGATAATGCGTCATCATTATTTAAAAGATATTTTTATGAATGCGTTTGAAAGGTGTAAAGCTGAATTGTAAGGAGATAATAGATTTTTACCACGATTTCTTTATATTCTTTCCAATTCCAGAGATTACGCAAACAGATAGATGCAATATACTAACCAAATCTGGCATACAAAAATCTGGAACTGTTCATGTCACACTGAAGCGTTTTGATATTTGTCTCAAACGTGGACTTGCACAAGGATTAGATGTTGATTAACAGGTAATAAAAAACAAAGGCTTTATGAAAAAGTTTATGCAGAGCTTTTAATTTTGTGCTTCAAATGCCGCAGTACAAGGTATTTTTCTCTTTTGAATATTAAAGCTCTTGTTTTTATAATGAAGTTACAGCACAAAAAGCAAAATGGAATTATTTGAGGGGAAAAAAATAATGCCTTCTTACCGTTCAAGAATATCAACCCACGGGCGTAATATGGCAGGAGCCCGCGGACTTTGGCGTGCAACAGGGATGAAAGATACTGATTTTGGTAAACCCATTATTGCGATTGCGAATTCTTTTACACAATTTGTACCAGGGCATGTCCATTTAAAAGATCTTGGGCAATTAGTCGCGCAACAGATAGCAGTTGCCGGTGGTGTTGCGAAAGAATTTAATACCATTGCTGTAGATGATGGAATTGCAATGGGGCACGATGGAATGCTCTATTCGTTGCCCTCACGTGAAATCATTGCTGATTCTGTAGAGTATATGGTTAATGCACATTGTGCAGATGCACTTGTCTGTATTTCTAATTGTGACAAAATTACGCCTGGTATGTTAATGGCTGCTTTACGGTTGAATATTCCGACAATCTTTGTTTCAGGCGGTCCTATGGAAGCAGGTAAGATTAAATGGAAGGATCAAGATCTAACGGTTGATTTGGTCGATGCCATGGTTGCAGCAGCTTCAGAACAAAATTCAGAAGAAGAAGTGGCTGAAATGGAGCGTGCTGCTTGTCCTACATGTGGTTCTTGTTCAGGAATGTTTACGGCCAATTCTATGAATTGCTTAACGGAAGCATTGGGGCTTTCTCTTCCCGGAAATGGATCAATGTTAGCAACACATGCAGATCGACGAATGCTTTTTGAAGAAGCTGGAAAACAAATTGTTGCATTGGTTAAACGTTATTATGAAAAAGATGATGAAACAGTCTTGCCGCGCTCTATTGCTTCACGCAAGGCTTTTGAAAATGCAATGACCGTTGATATTGCTATGGGGGGATCAACCAATACAGTACTGCATCTTTTAGCCGCGGCGCAAGAAGGTGAGGTGGATTTTACCATGACGGATATTGATCATCTTTCACGTCGTGTTCCTGTTTTATGTAAGGTTGCTCCTGCTGTCGCGAATGTACATATGGAAGATGTTCATCGCGCTGGTGGTATTATGGGGCTTTTAGGTGAACTGGATGCGGCGGGACTCATTGATACGTCAACTTATACGGTTCACGCAAAAACAATGAAAGAAGCTCTTTACCGTTGGGATGTGAAACAAACTAATGAACCAACAGTTCGTACATTTTATCGTGCTGCTCCTGGTGGCATTCCAACACAGACAGCTTTTAGCCAATCTTGTCGCTATGAGAGCCTTGATCTTGATCGTGAAAAAGGTGTGATTCGCAATAGGGAACATGCATATTCACAAGATGGAGGATTGGCAGTTCTTTATGGAAATCTTGCAAAAGATGGCTGCATTGTAAAAACAGCAGGCGTTGATCAATCAATTTTAACTTTTAAAGGTCCGGCAAGAATTTTTGAAAGCCAAGATTCAGCTGTTTCAGCTATATTAACTGATAAGATTAAAATAGGTGAAATTGTTTTAATCCGTTATGAAGGTCCACGTGGTGGACCTGGAATGCAAGAAATGCTTTATCCAACAAGTTATCTCAAATCTAAAGGATTGGGCAAGGTTTGTGCACTTGTTACGGATGGACGTTTTTCAGGGGGAAGTTCAGGGCTCTCGATAGGACATATTTCACCAGAAGCTGCTGAAGGAGGAGAAATTGCGTTGGTGGAGGAGGGGGATATCATAGAAATTGATATTCCAAATCGTAAAATTCATATGTTGGTGGATGACGTTGAGATGAAGCAGCGCCGTGCTAAGATGGAAGCAAAAGGAAAAGGTGCTTGGCAACCGATAGAGAAGCGTCAGCGTAAAGTTTCAAAGGCTCTCAAAGCCTATGCAGCGATGACCACATCTGCTGCAAAGGGTGCAGTACGTAATATTTGATGAGATGAATGACGCGTCTTATAAAAGAGAGATAGTATTCTGATTTTTTGCATCTTTTACACGATATTCTAAGCTAATTATTTTATGAGCTTATCAGAATATTTCGAGTCATGATCAGTATGATTAAAAAGCTATCAATACAACTAAAAGCTGCTGCGGATTGCTTATTTTAGCAGCTATGTAAGACAGATAAAGATAGATATGGTATGATTACGTTTCATATCATATTTCAATTTTATACGAAATTACGATTTCCTGTTCTTATATTTATGAAAGATATTTATTGTACTGGTGGCATTATCTTGTTGTACCGTAAAAACACTGTCATTTAGAGCTGTGATATACGGCATCCTACTTAATATATTTAGTGTGTGGTGAATATTCTTAGACTTGTTTATCAAACTTTGAGTTTAAGTGAATTACATGACTAGGAAGTCAAGGTAAATCCCTTAGAATCTGGACTGTTTGCAGACTTGATTCGAATGAAAATCCTTATCCTTTGAGGTGCGGGAAGGAGTTCAAAGATGTTTATGAAAATAAAGTACTGCTGTGATATATCTGATTATATGTTTCATATGAAAACAGTAAAAGAGCTCTTTATAACTTAAAATGTGAAGCATAACTTAAAATGTGAAGAAAATGCGAGATCCATTATCCATGAATTTATTATGAAAAATGGGGAGGCATCCCAACACCGACAGCTTTAAACTAAAACTGTTGCTATGATAACAATAATATTGATTGTGAAAAAGCATAATTCATTAAATGTTGCGTATTTGCAAGGTGGAGGAGATTTCATGACAATCTTTGCAAAAAACGACTATCTTGTAAAAATAGTCGATATTGACCAATTTTTTGTATACGGGCCAATGTTGATCTAAGGAAATATGAAATATAATGCATAGGATTTTGCTTCTATAGGCAATTACACTTATCAAAATATATTATGTAGAAAAGCGATGGGAATACGGTAAATAACTGTTTGTGCTGTGGTACATCAAAAAGGGTTCTTTATCTCCTATTAAGAAGGTTTTTTAATAAAAAATAACATCTGTTTTCTATAAAGGGTTTCTCTTTTCAAGCTGTTTGAGGTGGTAAATTGTTTCTAAAGCTTGTTTAGGAGAGAGTTCATCGGGATGGATATTTTTTAAAGCTTCGTGAAGTACACAATGTTTGTTTCTTGCTTCATTGACGGGAGATGTTGCTTTAAGAGAAAAGAGTGGTAAATCATCAATGAGTTTATGTCCTTTTCCAGCCATTTCACCTTGTTCTAATTGATGGAGTACATCTGTTGCTCGTGTAATAACGGCTGGGGGAAGTCCAGCAAGCTTTGCGACTTGTACACCATAGGAACGGTCAGCAGCTCCTGGTGTGACCTCATGAAGAAAAACTACATCACCATCCCAATTTTTGACTTTCATGGTTACATTATGCAGTCTGTCAAGTTTTTCGGTAAGTGCGGTCATTTCATGAAAATGGGTAGCGAGAATAGCACGACAATGGTTAACCTCATGGAGATATTCAACGGCAGCCCAAGCAATAGAAAGTCCATCAAAAGTTGATGTCCCACGCCCTATTTCATCAAGAATAACAAGGGAATGGTGGCTAGCATGATTGAGAATCGTTGCTGTTTCAACCATTTCCATCATAAAGGTTGAGCGCCCCCGTGCAAGATCATCGGAAGCCCCGACACGACTAAACAGGCGATCAACGACACCAATATGTGCTGAAGTCGCTGGAACGAAGGACCCCATTTGCGCCATAATAGCAATGAGAGCATTTTGCCGCAAAAAAGTTGATTTTCCTCCCATATTAGGCCCTGTCAACAGCCAGATTGCTGCATATTGCTGATTTTCTTGCACAGAGAGATCACAATTATTGGCAATAAAAGGTTCTGCTGCTTGTTTGCGGAGTGCTTGCTCGACGACAGGATGGCGTCCTGCTGTGATATGAAAGGTAAGTGAAAGATCAATTTTAGGGCGGCAATAGCCTTGTTCTTCAGCAAGATATGCTAAGGCGACAGAGACATCTAAAATAGCAAGTGCTTCAGAGGCTTTACGAATAAAATCAACTTGTTCGGTAATTTCCTGAACGAGAATATCAAAAATCTCTAGTTCAAGTGTCAATGCGTGATTGGCAGCATGGGCAATACGGCTTTCAAGGTCAGCAAGCTCTGTTGTCGTAAAACGCATAGCGTTTGCCATTGTTTGCCGATGAATAAAACGTGCTTTAGCTTGTGGATTATTTGTAAGGGCAGATGCTTGTGTACTGGTTACTTCAATGAAATAACCTAGAATATTATTATGCTTTATTTTAAGAGTCTTAATATCTGTTTCTTGGGCATATTGCGCTTGAAGTTCAGCAATGACACGGCGCGATTCATCACGTAAAGCACGCATTTCATCGAGCTCTTTATGATAATTTGAACGAATAAAACCACCATCACGTTTAAGGAGTGGGAGATCATCAGCTAATGTTTGTTCTAAATGAAAGTACAACGCTGTGGGTAAGTTTGAGAACACCTGTTGTACATCACTTATTTCTTGAGGCAGAAGCTCATTATTAAGAAGTTGATGCAATTCACGAATGATTTCAAAGCCGCGCTGGATTGTCGCCATATCACGGGGACCTCCTCGTCCAAGAGCCAAACGTGAAACGGCGCGGGGCATATCTGGTCCCCCCTTTAAAATAAGTTTTATCGCTTCCGCAAGAGAAGGATTATGTAGAAAAAAATCGATAGAATCCAAACGCGTATCAATAGCTGAAGGAGTTGTGAGGGGAGCAATAAGGCGGTCAATAAGAAGGCGTGATCCTCCTCCTGTTACAGTGCGATCAATAGCTTTTAATAAACTTCCATCCCGTTGACCTGATGTCGTTCGAATAAGTTCAAGGCTTAGTCTGGTTGCAGCATCAATAAAAAGAGTTGCACTTTCATTTTGGCGCTCAGGCTGCATGAGGGGAGGGCGATGCGTGATTTGTGTTTTTTCGATATAACGAATAGCAGCTACAATTGCAGAGAGTTCACAGCGTGAATAATCGGCAACGCCTTCAAGAGTTGAGAGTTTAAAATAATTGCAAATATCGCGTTCAGCGGTGAGTGCATCAAAGAGACAAGCAGGTTGAGGTGAAACGATACGATCAAGAACACTAAAAAGTGACTTGTGAGATTTATCATGAAAAAATGAATCAGAAACAATGATTTCTTGTGGATCCACACGCATAATATCTGCTAAAAGTTTTTCTTGGCGGCTCTCTGTTACACGAAATATGCCTGTTGAGATATCAATCCAAGAAAGAGCAAATTCCTCTCCATCGCTAGTTTTTATACGGGAAAGTGTCATAAAATAATTTGCGCGTGTTGGATCAAGGAGTTTTTCTTCTGTTATCGTTCCAGGGGTTACAAGGCGAACAACATCACGCCGAACAACAGATTTTGAGCCACGTTTTTTTGCTTCAGCAGGATCTTCTATTTGTTCACAAACAGCAACTCGGTAACCACAAGCAATCAGTTTTTGTAAATAATCATCTGCTGCATGAACGGGAACACCGCACATAGGAATATCTTGTCCTAAATGTTTTCCGCGTGCTGTGAGTGTGATTCCTAAAGCCTGAGCAGCTTCAATCGCATCATTAAAAAATAATTCATAAAAATCCCCCATTCGGTAAAAGAGAAGGGAATCATGATGGACGGCTTTGATTTCTATGTACTGCTCCATCATAGGTGTAAGACGTTCTTGAGAGGAAGCAGATGGGGAGGCAGGCTGTGGAATTAAATTATTTTTATGATTGTTTTTTTTATCCATTTGTACGAGGCCTGTTTCCTTTAAGTGAAGTTTTTACTCTTTTTTGTTTACTTCAATATCTATTTATCTCTAAATTGCAACGCATCATCAGATTTGCTAAGGCAAGAATAGCGATTTCTAATATATGAATCAAATTTAATGACTATACGCATTATCAAGCAAAATTTACACTGTTTTTGGAGAAAATAAAGTGAGATGAAAAAGAGCGAGCAGGATCAGAAAATGTCTCAAACTGTTTACAGTGCGAGCGAAAGAGAAGCTCTAGATTTTCATAGTCGTGGTCGACCAGGAAAGCTTGAGATTATTGCAACAAAGTCTATGGCAACACAGCATGATTTAGCACTTGCTTATTCACCAGGTGTTGCAGTTCCAGTTAAGGCAATTGCTCAAAATCCAGCGCTAGCTTATGATTATACAGCAAAAGGTAATCTTGTTGCTGTTATTTCAAATGGAACCGCTATTTTAGGGTTAGGCAACTTAGGGGCACTTGCCTCTAAGCCGGTCATGGAAGGCAAAGCAGTGTTGTTTAAGCGTTTTGCGGATATTGATTCCATTGATTTAGAAATTGATATAAACGATACAGAAAATTTTATCAATTTGGTGCGCCATTTAGAACCTTCTTTTGGTGGAATTAATCTTGAAGACATTAAGGCGCCAGAGTGCTTTATGATTGAAAGCCGCCTACGCGAGGTGATGAATATACCTGTTTTTCACGATGATCAACACGGTACAGCGATTATTGTTGCTGCGGGTGTTCTCAATGCTTTGACTTTAACAGGGCGCGATATGCAAAATACGCGGTTAGTCTGTAATGGTGCTGGTTCTGCAGGGATTGCTTGTATTGAATTGATTAAAGCGATGGGCTTTCGTTCCGAAAATATCATATTATGTGACACAAAGGGTGTGGTCTATGAAGGCCGCAAAGAGGGAATGAATCAGTGGAAATCTGCGCATGCTATTCAAACAGATAAACGTACGCTTATGGAAGCAATGGAAGGTGCAGATATATTTTTTGGGGTTTCTGCTAAAGGTGCTCTTACTCCTGAAATGGTAAGATCCATGGCACCCCAGCCGATCATTTTTGCTATGGCTAATCCCGATCCAGAAATTACGCCGGAAGAGGTTATGCAAGTGCGTCATGATGCCATTGTCGCAACAGGACGTTCCGATTATCCAAATCAGATTAATAATGTTCTTTGTTTTCCTTATATATT
The DNA here is from genome assembly GCF_042196965.1 of Bartonella sp. AA83SXKL. Classification (NCBI taxonomy): domain Bacteria; kingdom Pseudomonadati; phylum Pseudomonadota; class Alphaproteobacteria; order Hyphomicrobiales; family Bartonellaceae; genus Bartonella; species Bartonella sp. AA83SXKL. Next base: position 76,159 of record NZ_JBHIRG010000001.1, on the reverse strand, counting down.
TCGTGGTGCGCTTGATGTGCGTGCAAGAGTTATTAATGAAGACATGAAGATTGCTGCGGCAAAGGCTCTTGCTAATTTAGCGCATGAAGAAGTGCCTGACAGCGTTGCAGAAGCTTATCATGGAAAGCGATTAAAGTTTGGTCCTAACTATATCATCCCTGTTCCTTTTGATCCGCGTTTATTTACGGTTGTTTCAATAGCGGTAGCAAAAGCAGCAATGGAAAGCGGTGTTGCGCAAAAGAACATAGATGATTTAGAGGCCTATGAGCGCGATTTGAATGCGAGACGTGATCCTACTTCCTCGATGATGCGTGGGGTTTATAACCATGTTCGTCAAGCGCCAAAACAAATTGTCTTTGCAGAAGGTGAAGAAGAGCAAGTTATGCGGGCAGCCGTTTCCTATGTTCATCAAAAATTGGGACAAGCGATTTTGGTTGGTCGTGAAGAGCAAGTAAGAGAAGCGGCTGTTATCGCTGGAATTGATCTGGAGCGTGAAGGTATTTCTATTATGAATGCTAAGCTTTCTTGCCGTACAGATGCTTATGCGAATTATCTTTATAAAAAAATGCAGCGTCAAGGTTGGCTGTTGCGTGATTGTCATCGTCGTATCAATAATGATCGCAATTATTTTGCTGCGTGTATGGTGGCACTAGGAGATGCTGATGCAATGGTTACAGGGGTGACACGCAATTATGAAACAGCGTTGATCGATATACGTCGTGCAATCGATGAAAAACCAAAAGAACGATTGATTGGTATTTCAATGGCTATTTGCCGTGGACGAATTGTGTTTATTACGGATACAGCCGTTTATGAAAATCCTAATGCTGAAGAACTTGCAGATATAGCGGAACAAGCAGCTTCATTTGTGCGAGGATTTGGATATCAACCACGGGTAGCATTTTTAGCATTTTCTACATTTGGTTATATGAAAGGGAAGACGACGCAGCAAATTCAGGATGCGATTAATATTTTGCATGAACGCAAAGTTGATTTTGAGTTTGATGGAGAAATGAGTGCTGATGTGGCACTCAATTCCAAATTGATGCAGCAATATCCATTTATGGGATTAACGGAGCCTGCTAACATTTTGGTTATGCCTGGATATCACGCATCTTCCATTGCAAGCAAAATGTTACAAGAACTCGGTGAAGCAACCATCATTGGTCCTATTTTAATTGGATTGGAAAAATCTGTCCAAATTGTACCGTTTAGTGGAAGCGATACAGATGTTGTCAATATTGCAATGCTTGCGGCTTATCATGCCGCAAAAGTCGTCTAAAGGAAAAAAGCCCCTAATATACCAATAATATATCAAGGGGCTTTTTGATAGCAAAAAAAATAAATTTTTAAGAGGGCTGTATTTGATTGTCTTTTTGTTCTTCAGAAAGACGCTTTTGGAAGAGTGCTGCAAAATCAATAGGATCAATCCACAAAGGTGGAAAACCACCACTTTGAGTAGCATCAGATATAATTTGGCGAGCAAATGGAAATAAAAGACGGGGACATTCAATAAAGACCAGTGGCATAACATGTTCTTGTGGAATGTTTTTAAGGTGGAAAACACCACCGTAAATAAGTTCTACATGAAACAAGGTTTCAGTTTCATCATTGGCTTTGACGGAGAGAGACAAAACGACATCGTAATTGTCATCACCAATTGGGTTAGCATTGACGTTAATATTGATATCAATTTGTGGTGATTTTTCACGTGCACGCAATGAACGAGGAGCACCAGGGTTTTCGAATGATAAATCTTTTAAATATTGAGTTAATACAGCAAAAACCGGCTCTCCACCACTGTTATTCATTTCACCTTCGTCCATACGACAAACCTCTCTCATTATAATATGTATATTTATTTTAGATCTAAAGACCAGATTGGTTATCACGCCTTGCAAAAGGTTGCAAGAAATGCGCTCTTTATCTTGAATATTTTTTTAGTTTGTTACAGATTTTTTAGGCATTTCAATGGTTATCATCATTTTTGCGCCATGGAGATTCTGTCGTATCATGAATTGTGTAATCTTCTGCTTTAAGATCAATTATTTTTTCAGAGTTATTTTTTCTTCTAGTATTGGGATTCATTTTGTTTTTTAATGATGCAAAGAAATGCCAAGCAACAGAGCGAATTGGTTTAATAAGAAGTAATATTCCCAAGAGATCAGTGACAAAGCCGGGAAGAATAAGTAAAATTGCACTAAACATGATGAAAGCATCATTAATAATATTATTCTCTAATGTACGTCCTTGGATAAGTTCATTTTGTATATTTTTTAAAAGGCTAATCCCTTGAATTCGCAATAAAACAACCCCAGCTATGGTTGTGAGAATAACCAAACTCAAGGTTGCCAAAATACCAATTTCTTGACCAACAAAGATAAAACCAGCAATCTCGATTAAAAGAATGCAAAGAAAGATAACAACAAAAAAACGAGGATTTATAGAATAAAGTTTTATCACATGAAAGTTTCCTTCTGGATGAGTAGGGGGAGAAATTCTTAAGAGAACTCCGTTTAAATACAAAATCTATAAAAATATTTGAATGATAAGATTCCTTATTTTACATATTTATTGATAAATGGTATTGACTGCAATGTTTATTAGAGACTTAAGCTTTGGAGATTGACAGCGCCTATGGAATTTGACGTTATACTTGTCATAGCTCTTGTTGTTATGGTTGTTATTTTTGTGCAACTCCGTAATGTATTAGGGAAACGAATTGGGTTTGAAAAGCCACCCTTTGATCCTTATTCACGACGTTCTAAAAAACAAGTTGAAGCAGAAACGGCTGATAATATTGTTTCGTTCCCTCATCAGAAAAATTCACAAAAAGACGACTTTAGTGAAATTGATAAAATTTCACCGGAGGGGAGTGTTTTGAATAAAAATTTGCGGGAATTGCATAGAATTGATCCTCATTTTTCTCCTCAACTTTTTATAAAAGGTGCACAAATTGCGTATGAAATGATTGTAATAGCTTTTGCCAAAGGTGATCGCAATCAACTTAAAAGCTTGCTTTGTCAGGATGTTTTTGAGAGCTTTTGTACGGCTATTGAGCAACGAGAAAAAAATAAAGAAAGAATAGAATTCACTTTTGTTGGAATTAATAAGATCGAATTTGTTGCGGCGGCAATACAAGAAAAAGATGAACTTTTAACGATACGTATTGTCAGTGAGATGATTTCTGTTACTTATAATGAACAGGGCGAGCGTATAGACGGTGATCCTGATGCTATTGTAGAAATCAGGGATATTTGGACTTTTGTTCGCAATAGTTTATCGTCAGATCCCAACTGGAAGCTTTTTGCTACAGAAAATGAAAATTAAAATACTTTTTGTTTTTCTTCCATAAGCATTCAATGATTTATGAGAAATTAAAATGTCCTCAAGTAAATGGAGACAAAAAATAGATTTATTGGCTCCACAAGATCGTTTTTTATGGGAGATGGTTTGTCGTACGATAACACCGCTTCACGGTAAGATGCTCTCTTCTGCTTCAGAAACTATTGCAAATATTAACGATAAAAAACAGCCTGTAACTCAAATCTCCTCATTGTCTCAGGAAAATCAACAATCCTCGACAATTATTAAAAGAGAAAAGAGGTCAGTTACACAAGCACAAAAGATTCATTTCTTTGATCATGTTGCATATCGTAAAATTTCCCAAGGTCGTTGTCCTCTTGAGGCGCGTCTTGATCTCCATGGTTATATGCAGGAAGAAGCTTATTTTTTATTAAAAAAATTTCTACAGTCCTCTCAGCAGAGAGGATTGCGTTATGTCCTTGTGATTACAGGAAAAGGACGATCCGTTGGGAGCGATGGAGCTTTGTATAGATTTGTTCCGTATTGGTTATCAACACCAGCTTTTCGATATTATGTCCACGCGTTTGAGCAAGCAGCGCGTCAGCATGGCGGAGAAGGTGCGCTTTATGTTTGGTTGCGCCGTTTTGTGTCGGGAGAAGGAAAGTGATGTTATTGTGGTCGCTCTAGATTTTATATTTATTTATACTTATAATTTATTGTTTTTGTATATTTCGTAAGAGCCTTGAATACAATATTCCCTTCTTTATAATTTTTTATAAAAAATTATAAAGATATTATTTTACATTCTACGTATTGCTTCACGCTTTTGTTTTTCGCATTCTTTAACGGGGCACATCCCTCACGCAAAACAGAATGACATTGAATTGCATATATTCACAGGCTTGTTTTAAAGAAACATCTCTCAACGCTCCCAAGCCTATTTTGCGACGGCATTCGTGAAGAGTATAACGATAAATCCATGAAGCACCCCTATCTTTATACTTAATAAAAGAGCAAGCTGGCATCATCATACACTTTGCCATCTCCCAATGTTGCAACAACCCTTTAAGTCCTTGGCACTTGAAAGCATTTATAAGAGGCATGCTTTTCTTTAAGTGTTTTTAACTCTCCACAGTTCTCATCTCGCTCGTGACGCCCAAACGAAAGATTTTGATTGATTCAATATAATAGGACTTAAAATGAGAGAGATATAGATGGATCTCATTCAGGTTGCAAAGCAATAAATTATTTTTATAAACCACAGCATTACTCTATTAAATACACGAAGAATAAAAACATGAGAAATTGAGAAACGATCTTATTCAAAAGATGTCGCTATGGATAGTGTTAAAAGCAGTACAACTAAATTAAAGAAAATTATGAAAATAAACAGTAATATAACTTTACAACACACAGCTGCGCAATAGCACCAAAAGATACAGTTTCGTTGAATAGTTTCATGAAGAAATTTTTTCATTCATTAAAAGCTCCATCAAATTTCTTTCTCATAATAATTCGATAATTAAAATTTAATAACGAAGCGCAGAAGGCGTAGAATATGAGATTCTACCGTGGGTATTATACTCTTATCCGACGTCTTTCAGATATTGGTTGAAATGCTAGCTTAGCATGAAAGGCACAATAGGGGCTATTTTCATCAGAATCTGCACCACAAAAATGAAAATCTGCTGATAATGGATCACCAACCGGCCATCTACATGTATTTTCACTCAATTGTAGAAGATTAAGTTGACGTGATATAGGCACAACGACATTGGATTTTGTGGACATATCAACTTCTTTTACATCTTCCACTACAAATTCTGTCTTTAAAGCTGTTTCTTCAATACTTACAGATGATGTGTTTATTGGCGATACCGTGGATGTGTTACGACGCACACGTGGAGATGATGGACTGCTGCTTCCCACGGGAGTTTTTTGCGCACGCGTGCTTCCTTGTGCTGTCTTACCACGTCCTGGTAACTTTAATCGATGTACTTTGCCGATGACTGCATTTCTACTGACCCCACCTAATTGAGCAGCAATTTGACTTGCACTTAACCCTTCACTCCAAAGCTTTTTAAGAAGCTCAACGCGTTCACATGTCCAACCCATACCAGCACTCCATTCCGATTACGTCACTAAGATGCTCTCCCCCGTTGCATCTTCAAATGTTTAAATAATGTTTCATTACGCTGAATGAAAGAACTTTACACTCTACGTGAGCATAAAAAAATCATCCAACCTGTGGATTTACAAATCAAAACACATCATCTTGCTTATTATATTGTAAATTACAATATGCACTCACTCTATGACAAGAGTCTTTACCTCTTGAAGAGTTTATTTAGAATGTTTTCCCCAACTTGCAAATCAATCATAGGTTAAACTTTCACTTTTGTTTAAGGCTTTTTCCCAAAATGCTTATTTGTAGAACCCTCATTGACTTTTTTTCAATTGGTGTAATGATCTATTCTATAGGTGTAATCACTAATCGTAATGAAATGTTGAAAGCACCGTAACGAAATATACCATGCTGTTTTATTTGTAGTGTTGCTTTGTATATATATTGAAAAGACTAAAATATAAAGGGAATTATGATGGATGTCGTCTCTATACAACCACTTTATGAATGCTTCGCACGACGAAATTTGCATTTTGAACAAGGGCATGGTGTATGGCTTATTTCCGATAAAGGAGAACATTATCTTGATTTCACATCTGGTATTGCTGTTAACGCATTAGGGTATTCACATCCAAAATTAGTTGATACGCTCAAAATACAAGCTGAAAAACTTTGGCATGTTTCTAATATTTTTCAATCTCCTGAACAAGCATCTTTTGCCACGCGGCTTTGTGCAAATAGTTTTGCGGATAAGGTTTTTTTCTGCAATTCAGGTACTGAAGCATTGGAGTGCGCATTCAAAACTGCACGCCATTATTACTATGCTGCTGGTCATTCAGAACGCATTGAAATAATTACTTTTGAAGGGGCATTTCATGGACGTACACTTGCTGCACTTGCTGCGACTGGGTATGAAAAATATCTTGAAGGCTTTGGACCTAAAGCTGGTGGATTTATTCAAGTACCTTTTTGTGATGAAGTCGCTTTGCGTAACACTATTAATAAAAATACCGCCGCTATTCTTATTGAACCTATTCAAGGAGAAGGAGGAATACGAACGGTTCCTCATGAATATTTAAGATTTTTGCGCAAAATATGCGATGATAATGGTCTGTTATTGATTTTAGATGAAGTCCAAACGGGTATAGGACGAACAGGAAAGCTTTTTGCTTATGAATGGAGTGATATCACGCCTGATATTCTTACCCTCGCAAAAGGATTAGGAGGGGGATTTCCATTAGGTGCTTGCCTTGCAACGGATAAAGTTGCAAAAAGCATGACACTTGGGACACATGGCTCAACCTTTGGAGGAAATCTTCTTGGAATGGCTGTAGGAAATAGTATTCTTGATGTTTTGTTAGAGCCAAGTTTTCTCAACCATGTTCAGCGTATGGGGGATAAACTAAAAAGTGGACTTTTGCACATTCTCAATATCTATCCTGATATTATCTGCGCAGTTCAGGGGATGGGGCTTATGTTGGGTATTCAGTGTATTGTACCTTCAAATCTTGTCGTTAATGCTTTGGAAAATGAATATCTCTTAAGCGTTGCAGCCAACAACAACGTTGTGCGCTTATTGCCTCCTCTTATCATTAGGGAAGAAGAAATAGATGAAAGTTTACATCGTATTGAAAAAGCAATAGCTTATCTTTCGCAAGTAAACAAAGAAAGACAAATATTACACACATGACAAATGCTCTTCGTCATTTCACGGACTTATCCATTTTAACGCCAGCAATAGCACGTGCACTGATCGATTATGCAAAGATCCTTAAAGCATCTTTTAAAGCAGGAAAAGATTCAAAACCTTTTATAGGTAAAACACTTGCGATGATTTTTGAAAAACCATCCACACGAACCCGTATTTCATTCGATATCAGTATGCGCCAGCTTGGCGGAGATACAATCATGCTCACGGGTTCAGAGATGCAACTTGGTCATAGTGAAACCATAGCTGATACGGCGCGCGTTTTATCCCGTTTTGTGGATATAGTGATATTACGAACAACGAAACACCAACGTATGCTCGAATTGGCACAATATGCACAAATTCCTGTCATTAATGCTCTTACAGATGATACACATCCTTGCCAAATTCTAGCAGATATCTTAACCTATGAGGAGCATCGGGGGCCTATTTCTGGTAAAATATTTGCGTGGATGGGGGATGGTAATAATGTGCTCCATTCCTTAATTGAAGCCGCAGCTCTTTTTGATTTTCATTTGCGTATTGCTACTCCAAAGGGCAGTGAACCACAGGAGAAATTTATACATTGGGCACGTGAACGAGGAACGCATCTTACACTAACCCATGATCCCCAAAAAGCGGCTCAAGATGCTGATTGTATTATGACCGATACATGGGTCTCCATGGGACAAGAATTTCGTGCTCGCAGTCATTCTATTTTTCAGCCTTATCAAGTCAATGAATCTCTCATGAAATTAGCAAAATCTGATGCTCTTTTTATGCATTGTCTTCCTGCTCATCGTGGTGAAGAAGTGGTTGATTCTGTGATTGATGGACCGCACTCCGTTGTTTTCGATGAGGCTGAAAATCGTCTTCATGCTCAAAAAGCAATTCTTTCTTGGTGTTTACAAGATGCGTTTTTCTCTCCACAATAGCCTCCCTACAACAAATTATATAAAAAAGGCAAAGCTATGAGTGAACAAGCTAAAGATGAAGCTTCTCTCAACAACAACTTCTTGCATGAAGATGATGGTGTTATTCCCTTTCAAGTTGAAGAACTTGATATCCGTGGACGTACCGTACAACTTGGGGAAACTTTAAATTCTATTCTCACAAGACATCAATACCCTGAACCGGTTTCTTATCTTCTAGCAGAAGCTTTACTTTTAACGGTTCTGCTTGGAACTTCTCTAAAACTTACGGGAAAATTTATTTTACAAACTCATTCCGATGGACCAGTTAATATGTTGGTGTGCGATTTTTTGCCTCCTTCCAGTTTACGTGGATACGCTTGTTTTGATAAAGAACAGCTTAAACAAGCCATAGACAATGGTCAAACCTCTTCAGAAACACTTTTAGGAAAAGGCACTTTAGCTTTCACAATTGATCAAGGTCCCCATATGCAACCCTATCAAGGGATAGTTGCATTAGATGGATCAAATTTACAAGAAGCTTCTCGTATTTATTTTGATCAATCAGAACAAATTCCTACCGATATCCGTCTGGCTGTTGCTATATTAATTAATCGTGACCAACAAGGAAAACAGCAGAAAAGCTGGCGAGCTGGAGGTATTTTGATCCAACTTTTACCCCAAGAATCGTCTCATCATAAAATAGATGCCCCTCATCAAAAGCGAGAAGAAACGAAAACTCATACCCAATTGGATAACCAATGGCAGGAAGCTAAAATACTCATGGCAACGATTGAAAGTTCAGAATTAACAGATCCCCAAGTCGGTAGTAAACAGCTCTTGTTCCGTCTTTTTCATGAACAAGGTATTAGAGTTTTTAACCCTTTTTCTCTTGTCGATCAATGTTCTTGTTCACACGAAAAAATTAAAGGAATCCTAGAAGGCTTTTCTATTGATGAACGCAATAAAATGGTTAAAAATAAATATATTTCAGTCACATGTGAATTTTGCTCAAAAACATATTGTTTTACACCGCAAGAATTTTTAGAAGAAAAAACATAATCAAATATTTTTCATAAAAAATGATGATTGCAACAAAAGCCTATTTTATTTGCGTCATAAAAGTTTACGCATAATCTCATATGAACTTCTAGAATATTTCTTGTCTTAGAGTTTTTTTAATGTATACGAGTGATCGTTCTGTTGAGATCAGTAATTACGTCATAGAGTGCTTAAAAAAGAGTTCTCTGTAAAATATATTTTCTCCTCTCGAAAAAGCTTCTTTTGTACTTTTTACATCTCAAAAGTTTATTTCTTACAATGAATTCTTTTATAATGTTCATTGATAAATTGATTATGCACTCATAACTTATCTTCTCTGTTAAATGAGACTTTTTGATTGTAGTCATATTTTCTTACTCGAATTTATCTTATTAAGACTCAATAAAGCTTATTAGTTATAATCATAAGGGAAATTATCGAGAGAATAAGAATTTATAGATTCAATATAGACTTTATGGAGTCTATTACGAACAGATAAGTGTAATGGGAATAAATATAAAAATGACGCTGCAAAAGAGCAGATTTATTATTTTATAAAGATGAGAATAGTGGTGAAGTCCTCTCATAACAATGTGTATTTCAGATAAAAAAGCGGAGAAAAAATACTATATGATTTTGAAAACAATAGTTGGTTGCTGTCACTAAGCTAACGATGGTTCTATAGCAATATTGTTTTGTCCAAATAATCAAAAATAAAGCTCCCAAACAGATATTTAATCGCTAAAGAAAAATGAAAACTACTTAAAATTTTTGTCATATTTTGGAGGTTTGTTCTACAGATATTTCTTTACACATGTTTTTGAATCAACAATGATAATACTCTTGTCAAATCTTTCTAAGAAGAATAAGTGGCCGTATAAATAAAATAGCATACATAGCATGATAAAACGTTATGTTTTTATACACCTGCATTATTTTTCTTCTGTCATAATCGCTTGTTCAATTTTTGGTAGAATTTTTTTTTGATAAATTTGCCATGTTAAGGGACCAACATGTTTGGCAATAATGATGCTCTCTTTATTCAAGAGAAAGGTTTCTGGGGGGCCATATATTCCCCAATCAATGGCTGTATATCCTGAAATATCAAAGCCAATAAATTTAAAAGGATTACCAAAACTGTTTAAAAAGCGCAGGGCGTTTGTTTTATTATCTTTATAATTAATACCAATCAGATCAAAACGTTTATCTTGTGCAATTTGCATAAGAATAGGATGCTCTTCGCGACAGGGCAAACACCAAGAGCCCCAAAAAATGACCAATGTGACACGTCCTTTAAACTGTTTTGAATTGAGATAACTTTCTTTATCAAGAAGAGGAAGATGAATATTGGGAGCAGGTTTTTCAGCCAATGCGTTTGGGAGAAGAGAAGAATCTTGAAGGTGTTTTTTATCCATAAAGTTGAAAAAAAACATCATGAGAAGAAGAAAAAGCACAAATGGTCCCAAAAAAACAAGCAGAACAGGTAAAGATATATTTTTTTTAAGTTTTGGAGGGATGTTTTTCATTATACTTTATCTTTTTGTGACAGCTCTTTTTTGTTTAGATGTTGGAGAATTTTTTTTTGGTATAGGGCTTTGCAAAGAATATATCCAATAAGACATAAGAGGGATATTGCAGAAAGCACATAGCTTAAAACAACAATTTGCTCGTGTTTAAGGGTGCTCAGGAAAAAATCAATTTTCTGAGATAGATTTCCTAAAAGTCCGCCGTGGATGCCATTTAGGTCGAGCATGATGAAGCGTCCTGTTGTTGTACACGACGGGATTTTTTAATCTGAAGTATTCGGATATAATGACTATTGATTTCATTTCGCATAGCCATCAAATAAAGAGCAATAAACATAAAGATAAAACAAAAGAGCATTGTTATAAGGGGCCATAACATAGCATTGTCGATTGTTGATCCTCCAGCACGTAACAATGATGCTGGTTGATGCAATGTATTCCACCAATTAACGGAAAATTTAATAACAGGGATATTAACAAATCCAACAAGTGTAAGAATTGCAGTAGCGCGAGCGGCTTTTACTTGGTTGTCAAAAGCACGCCCAAGCAGGATAATGGAGAGATAGATAAAAAGCAGAATTAAAACTGATGTTAATCGTGCATCCCAAACCCACCATGTTCCCCATGTAGGTCGCCCCCAAAGCGCTCCTGTCATGAGAGCCAAGGCGGTAAAAATTGCCCCAATAGGCGCTCCACATTTAAGTGCTACATCAGCAAGATGATATTTCCAAATCAGATTTCCTAATGCCGCTGCACTCATCGTTACATAGCAGAATGTAGACAACCACGCAAAGGGTACATGAAGGTACATAATCTTAACAGTAATGCCTTGTTGATAGTCATCAGGGGAATGCATCACTAGAATAAGCCCTAAGATAAGGAAACACAATGTTATGCCGGACAACCAAGGTAAGACGACTCTGCTTATTTTCATGAAAAGGGTGAAACTTGCAGGGAGTAACCTGATTTTATATGTACGAGATAGTTTATTCATAAAATTCATAATAGGCAGAGTTTTGCTATGCGGCAATCATCTTTTATTATTCTGATAAAAGTTTAAGCGTTATCGCAGCAACAAAAGAGCTAAAGAGACTCAAAAGAAGTGAAAAAGCGCTGAGAAGAGCTAGAGAAGTGAGAAAAGAGGTATTTGGGTTTATTGGGGCTGTAGCAGCGGAAACACCAAAAATCATAATTGGAATGATCCACGGCAAGATAATGATAAAAATAAGCAAAGTACTGTGCAACAATGAGGTTGCGAGTGCAGCGCCTATAGCACCAATAAAAATAATAGCTGGTGTTCCGCATAAAAGGGTAAGTATTGTTGTAAAAGTTATTGTTATATCTAAATGGAGCATGAGGGCTAAAATAGGTGTGGCAAAAATAAGAGGAAGCATTGTTCCTACCCAATGGGCAAGACATTTTGTAAAGACAATTAGTGTAAAACTTTGTCTTTTTCCTGAAAGGATAAATTGGTCGAGATTACCATCATCACGATCGATTTGGAAAAGTTTGTTCAGATTGAGGAGTCCTGCAAGAAGGGCTCCAAACCACAATATACCTGGTCCTATTTGTGCAAGAATTTTGGGATCTGGTCCAATGGTAAAGGGGGTTATGACAACAACAGCGATAAAAAACAATAATCCTGTTAGTGAAGTGGCTTGTAGCGCTAATAATAGTTTAAGATCACGCCAGAACAGTGCTTTCATTTTATTCTCTCCTAGAGAGGTAAAAATTTTTCCAGAGCGATGTTATGGTTTTCTGGAATGCCTATGGAATTATGAGTTGCAGCGATAATCATACCACCTTGATTGAGATGACGTTGGAAAATACGGGCAAGGAGTTTTTGGGCATGGTTATCAAGCCCAGATATTGGTTCATCTAAAATCCAAAGAGGACGATAGGAGAGCAAAAGGCGAGCAATAGCTACGCGTCTTTGTTGTCCAGTTGATAGAGCGTTAAAGGGTAAATGTTCAAGGTTAGAAAGACCAATATCGGCAAGAGCTTCATGCGCAAAACGTAAATGTTGACCGTAAAAATCTGCCCAAAATTGCAAATTATCAATGACAGATAAGAGAGGTTTCATAGCATTTTGAGGACCAAGATAATGACAAGCAGTTGCAACAGGGTATATTTGATCATGGTCTTTAAGTATTATATGACCTTCAGCAGCTTCAAGAAGACCGACAATGATTCGGAGTAATGTAGACTTTCCGATACCATTAGGACCGGTGATTGTCATAAGTTGCTGTGAAAATAAACAAAAAGAAAGACCTTTAAACAGAATTTCCTCGTTTCTGTAAGCGGCTAAATCTTTGCCTGATAACACCATGTGATTGCCTATTTTGTTTTTATTTTCATATTCTTTATTGCATTATAGAATAAAAAACACATTTTTTATGCAATTGTACCTAGAATAGTTCTAGAAATAGTTCTATAAGGGATACCTTACATCAATATCTGGTGTAAAATGGTTTCTGGCGCTGATTTCCGCATTATGCCTAGAGGGTGGAGGGGGAAATGGATGGCGGAGGTAATTGCGTCTGCGCTCAAGCTGCGACCTTGACTCGTAGTTTGTGTTGTTCATTCCTGGAAATTGGGTGGTTATAGTATGAGGGTGGACAGTCATGACTCAAATTGATAGCTTTAATTGTCGTAGAGTATTAAATGTTGGTGGCAAAGAATATATTTATTATAGCTTGATTGAAGCGGAGAAGAACGGACTTGAAGGTGTTTCTCGTTTACCGTTTTCGATGAAAGTTATTCTCGAAAATTTATTGCGATTCGAAGATGGTCGCACAGTTAAAAAAGAGGATATCTTCAATGTTGCTAAGTGGTTAAACGACAAAGGGAGCGCTGGGGCAGAAATTGCTTACCGTCCTGCACGTGTTCTTATGCAGGATTTTACAGGTGTTCCAGCAGTTGTTGATCTTTCTGCAATGCGTGATGCTATGGTTAAACTTGGCGGTAACGCTGAAAAAATCAATCCTCTCATTCCCGTTGATCTCATCATTGATCACTCAGTTATTGTTGATGCTTTTGGCAATTCCATGGCTTTTAAGGAAAACGTTGAGCATGAATATGAACGCAATGGTGAACGTTATCGTTTCCTTAAATGGGGGCAACAAGCCTTTCAAAATTTTCGCGTTGTTCCTCCAGGAACAGGGATTTGTCATCAGGTTAACTTAGAATATTTAGCACAATGTGTATGGATGAAGAATGAAGAGGGCTGTGAGACGATTTATCCTGACACCTGTGTGGGAACTGATTCGCATACGACTATGGTAAATGGTTTAGGGGTTTTAGGTTGGGGTGTTGGTGGTATTGAAGCAGAAGCAGCAATGTTAGGCCAACCTGTTTCTATGTTGTTACCTGAAGTGATTGGTTTTCGTCTAACAGGTAAACTTAAGGAAGGTGTAACAGCCACCGATCTCGTATTAACGGTGACCCAAATGCTACGTCGGAAGGGTGTTGTCGGTAAATTTGTTGAGTTTTTTGGTCCTGGTTTGGAGCATATGACGCTTGCTGATCGGGCAACGATTGGAAATATGGCACCTGAATATGGAGCAACGTGTGGTTTTTTCCCAATTGATAAGGAGACAGTGCGTTATCTCAATATGACAGGGCGTGATGAAAGTCGGATTGCCTTAGTGGAGGCTTATACCAAAGCACAAGGGATGTGGCATGATGAAATGGTGGCTCATCCCATTTTTAGTGATACAATTGAATTAGATATGGGAACCGTTGTCCCTTCTATGGCTGGTCCTAAACGTCCTGAAGGACGTATTGCGTTGGAAAATGTTGGGCAGGGTTTTGAGAAGGCATTGGTCGAAGACTATAAGAAGACTTCTGGACAAGATAAGCGTTATCAGGTTGAGGGTGAAGAATATACGCTTGGTCACGGTGATGTGGTGATCGCTGCGATTACGTCGTGTACGAATACATCGAATCCAAGTGTTCTTATTGCAGCGGGTCTTTTGGCACGAAATGCTGTGGCAAAGGGTCTTAAGAGTAAACCATGGGTAAAAACTTCTCTTGCACCTGGTTCACAAGTCGTTGAAGCTTACCTTCAAAATTCGGGTCTGCAAAAAGATTTAGATGCATTAGGATTTAACTTAGTAGGATTTGGGTGCACAACATGTATTGGGAATTCTGGTCCTTTGCATCCAGCTATTTCCAAAACGATTAATGACAATGGTATAATTGCATCTGCGGTTCTTTCAGGAAATCGTAATTTTGAAGGGCGTGTTTCCCCTGATGTGCAAGCGAATTATTTAGCTTCACCACCGTTAGTTGTTGCACATGCGCTCATCGGGACGGTGTGTAAAGATTTAACCAAGGAGCCTCTAGGTGAAGATTCAAATGGCCACCCCATTTATTTGAGAGATATTTGGCCAACTTCTCAAGAAATACAGGAGTTTATCGAAAAAAATGTCACGCGGAAGGTTTTTGCCGAAAAGTATGCAGATGTTTTTAAGGGAGATGAAAATTGGCAAAAAGTTCAGATTCCTACGGGTTCTACCTATTCTTGGGATGAGCAATCCACCTATGTACGCAATCCACCTTATTTCGATGATATGCAGAAAACACCTGATATCTTACCAGATATTAAAGATGCACGGATTTTAGGTTTATTTGGTGATAAAATCACGACGGATCATATTTCTCCTGCTGGTTCTATTAAAGCAGCTTCTCCTGCCGGAAAATATTTAATGGATCATGGTGTTAAAGTGGCTGATTTTAATCAGTATGGAACGCGTCGTGGGAATCATGAAGTTATGGTGCGTGGGACCTTTGCCAATATTCGCATTCGTAATTTCATGTTAGGGGAAAATGGTCGAGAAGGAGGTTATACGGTTCATTATCCGTCAGCGGTAGAACAAACCATTTACGATGCAGCAATGGCGTATAAACAAGAAGGTATTCCACTCGTTGTTTTTGCAGGTATTGAATATGGTAATGGATCATCCCGCGATTGGGCTGCCAAGGGGACCAATCTTCTTGGTGTCAAAGCAGTGATTGTGCAGTCTTTTGAAAGGATTCATCGCTCTAATCTTGTTGGTATGGGCATTGTCCCTTTTGTCTTTGAAGAGGGACTAAGTTGGAAATCTTTAGGCTTAAAGGGAGATGAAAAGGTGACAATTGAAGGGATTCATAACTTGAAACCTCGTCAAAAGACTGTAGCGAAAATTACTTTTTCTGATGGTACGGTAAAAACCGTTCCATTATTATGCCGTGTTGATACTGAAGATGAGCTAGATTATTTGCATCATGGTGGAATTTTGCAATATGTCTTGCGTAAGTTAGCCGTTTAAATTCTTTTGTTTGTTAAGGAATATCTATTATTAAGCTATAAAGTTGCGGATCAAAGAGTTTGGCTTCGTTTTTTTATGGCTATCTTTGAAAATCTAATTGACGTTAGCTTTAGGATTGCGCTATAAACCACACAGTTATAGGCAGCTTTATAGTTTTGCTTGGGTTGGATTTATTTATATTGGTAGAGTTGTTATTGAGACTCATTTTACCAAGGTGTTGAAAGAGAGATTATATTTATGGCGAATACACCTTCTGCTCGAAAAGCGGTGCGCAAGGTTGCGGCGCGCACACAGGTTAATAAGGCCCGCCGTTCACGCGTTCGTACTTTTATACGTAAGTTTGATGATGCTTTAGCGGGTGGCGATAAGGCATCTGCAGAGATTGCATTTAAGAATTTTGAGCCTGAAATTATGCGTGCAGTTTCTAAAGGGGTTTTTCATAAAAATGCTGCTGCGAGGAAAGTATCGCGTTTAGCTAAACGTTTGAAGGCTCTCAGCGTTTAAGCTTTTCTCCTTTAATTGAGAACAAAGCCAGTATCCATGAGGATGCTGGCTTTTTGTTTATTATTTCAAAAAGTTTCTATTGAAAATAAGAATCGATAATGATTCTCCACTTGAAAAAGGAGAGAAAGTTTATAGGGGGAGGTATGGTTATCCACAAGCTTTGTGGATTTGTACAGAGTCTTTTTTGTCAAGTATTTTATTTTTTTTTTTAAATCTGAAGAGATTCTTTAATTATTGGTAAATTTAGAGAAAAAAAATGAATTGAATCAATATTTTTTTCAGTCCTCATTAATATAAGCATTTTTTTCGGGTTTTTTGATTTTATTTTGACCTCTTGCATTTTACCTCTGCTGTTTTGTATGGTTCTTATGAAGACTAAGAAGCATGAAGGGGTCACATCAGCGCATTATTCTGTATTTTGTTGAATACAAGATGTTTTGATTTAGGCTTTTCGAAACTTTTGTGTTGGAGAGGTTTTCTGACGGTTTTTTAGTTTTCTTAATGGATATGTTTACCATTTTAGAAGGGTGGGTCATATCATGAGTGCAAGTAAATCTTATTGGTCATCTTTGTTAGTGGGGTTGTGATGAGGCTATCCTAGGGGAGGGTGAGTAATCTTATTTGGGGTAGGGCGTTTTGCCTTCGCTAGATTTATTTTAGTTGTTTGGCAGGACAAAATTTTATTTTTATCAGGATGGAAGATGGTGGATAAATTGAACTCTAAAGCTAGTTCCTTTAAAAGGGTTTCGGTAAATATCCTGTCGGCAGAGAACATAATAAAGAATAGGATGACGGAAAGTGATGAGAACGTTTGTAGAAATGCTTCTATAGGGCATTCTATTGTTTCAGAGGAGGAAAGTGCGGCGGCTTTTATACGTGTTATGGCGCAATTAAAGGTGCAGGTTGGTGTTGAGGCTTATACCAGTTGGTTTGGACGTGTGAAGCTTGCTGAATATAGTCATACTCTTGTAAAGCTTTCTGTTCCTACTGCTTTTTTACGTTCATGGATTAATAATCACTATGGTTCTCTTCTGACACATTTATGGAAACAAGAGAATTCAGCAATTCTTCGTGTTGAAGTTATTGTTCGTGGTATGGAACGCGTTTCAAGAGATGTCGTTTGTAAAAGAAGTGTTCCTCCTGTTGTGCTAGAGGAGCAGGCGACTTCATCTTTTGTTGAAAGTTGCGCAGAGCATTCAGTTAAGAATTCTCAAACGGGAGTTTTTGGATCTCCACTTGATTCTCGCTATACTTTTGAAAGTTTTGTTGAGGGGGCTTCTAATCGTGTTGCTTTAGCAGCAGCGCGTTCCATTGCAGAAGGGCATAAAAGTGCCTTACGTTTTAATCCTCTTTTTATTCACGCATCTGTTGGCTTAGGAAAAACACATTTGCTTCAAGCGATTGCTGCTTCTGCATTGAAGCGTTTAACGTCTGCGCGCGTTATTTATTTAACTGCTGAATATTTTATGTGGCGTTTTGCAACAGCTATTCGTGATAATGATGCTCTTTCTTTTAAAGAACAGCTTCGTGATATCGACCTTTTGATTATTGATGATATGCAGTTTTTGCAGGGTAAGTCGATACAACATGAGTTTTGCCATTTGCTTAATATGTTGCTTGATAGTGCAAAACAGGTTGTTGTCGCTGCAGATCGTCCACCAGCAGAATTAGAATCGCTTGATCTTCGCGTTCGCTCTCGTCTTCAGGGAGGGGTCGCTCTTGAAATTGAAGCACCAGATTATGAAATGCGTTTGCAAATGTTGCGCCAGCGGTTGAAGGTGGCACAACAAGATGATGGCATGGTATCAATTTCTGATGATATCTTGGAATATATTGCGAAAACGGTTTTAGGGTCTGGGCGTGATATTGAAGGTGCATTTAATCAGCTCTTGTTTCGTCAATCTTTTGAGTCTGATTTATCTTTAGAGCGGATTGATGAGTTATTAGGTCACTTGACACGTCCTGGTGAACCTAAGCGTATTCGGATTGAAGAAATTCAGCGTACGGTAGCACGCCATTATAATGTTTCTAAACAAGACTTGTTATCTAATCGTCGAACACGTACGGTTGTGAAGCCACGGCAAGTTGCAATGTATTTAGCAAAAGTATTAACTCCTCGCTCATTGCCAGAAATTGGGCGCCGTTTTGGTGGGCGTGATCATACAACAGTTTTACACGCTGTGCGTAAAATTGAAGATTTGGTTTGTGGTGATCAGACCTTGGCTAAGGAACTTGAGTTGCTTAAGCGGTTGATTGGAGAACAGGCTGTATAGTGTTTATCGTTTCTTTCTTTGGAGAGACTTTAAAGAATTTAATGAAAAGATTTATTTTTTCTTATGCAGGAGTGACTTGCCATTTTAAGAGAGGTTTAATAAACTCTAGCAGGCGATTCTCTAAAGGGATCTATTCTTTAATTCTAAGGAATTCTTATAGTTTTTAGTAAATCATACGGGGCTTTTATGCGTATTACAGTTGATCGCAGTCAATTTCTCAAGTCTCTTGGTCGGGTTCACCGTGTGGTAGAGCGCCGTAATACTGTTCCTATTTTATCGAATGTGTTGATTGATGCAGAAAATGGCCGTGTACAGTTAAAAGCAACAGACCTTGATTTAGAGGTTATGGAATCTTTTGCAGTTAATGTTAAACAAGCTGGAGCAACAACTGTTCCGGCACATTTGCTTTATGATATCATTCGAAAACTTCCTGATAGCAATGAAGTTGTATTATCCCTCGATGAGAATCAAGAAGGTACAATGTCCGTTGTTTCGGGTTGTGCACATTTTCAGCTTCAATGTCTTCCGAAGGCAGACTTTCCAGAGTCGCTTCCTGGGCAATTTGGTTATCGTTTTTCTCTATCGGCATCAGGCTTAAAACATTTACTTGATTGTACACAATTTGCTATTTCTACTGAAGAAACCCGTTATTATCTTAATGGTATTTATTTCCATATTATTAATGATGGTGTTTTGAAATTGCGTTTGGTTGCAACTGATGGTCATCGTTTGGCACAAGTTGAGATGGAAGCTCCTTCGGGAGTTGAGGGAATGCCTGGTGTTATTGTTCCCCGTAAAGCTGTAGGAGAATTGCAAAAACTTCTTTCAGAAGAAAATGATAGCGATGTATGTATAGAGCTTTCGGAGACAAAAATTCGTTTTTCTATAGGCTCTGTGATTTTTACATCAAAATTAATTGATGGAACATTTCCAGATTATCAACGTGTTATCCCTCTTGGAAATGATAAAGAATTAATTGTTAATAGGCAGGACTTTTCTTCTGCAGTTGATCGTGTTTCAACGATTTCAAGTGATCGGGGGCGTGCAGTTAAATTAACGATTGAGCATGGACAGTTAAGGCTTGTTGTTAATAGCCCAGATTCGGGCAGTGCAGAAGATCAATTATCAGTAACTTATGCATCTGAACCGCTTGAGATAGGATTTAATTCACGTTATCTTTTGGATATTGCTGGGCAGCTTTCAAGTGATGAGATGGTTTTTATGTTGGCTGAGGCTGGAGCACCAGCTCTGATTCGTGATAATGATGATGCAGATGTGCTCTATGTACTGATGCCTATTCGCGTTTAGGGGCAGTTGTTTTGCAATGCATGACCAGTCATGTGCACAAAGTGGCAGTGAGGCAGCTGAAGCTTTTACGTTATCGCAATTATTCTTTTTTCAATATTCATTTTTCTGGTCAGCATGTGGTTTTTACTGGCCATAATGGTGCTGGTAAGACGAATCTTTTAGAGGCGTTATCTTTTCTTTCTCCTGGTCGTGGTTTGCGGCGTGCTGTTTATTCTGACGTTAGCTTTGTAGATGGTGGTGGTGGAGGATTTGTTGTATTTGCGCGTCTTGAATGCGCTCTTTATGGTGAAGTAAAGATTGGTACAGCTTTTGAGGTTAGCGATAACAGTCGAAAGGTCCATATTAATGGTGTGAATGAGTCGAGTGATTGCCTAACAGATTATTGTCATATTAGTGTCCTAACACCGTCTATGGATGGTCTTTTTACAGGTCCTTCACTTGAGCGCCGTAATTTTTTGGACCGTATGGTTTTGGCGATTGATCCCTTGCATAGGCGCCGCATAGCCGATTATGATAGAGCTATGCGCGCACGTAATCGTTTGTTTTTAGATGGAAATGAAGATTGTGCTTGGTTTGATGCTTTAGAAAAGCAAATGGCAGAATTGGCGACAGCTATTTCTGCGGCGCGTGTTGATGTTATTCGTCTTTTAAATGACATGTTTACACAAATGCCCTCACAGATACCTTTTCCACGAGCTTTTTTGCAAATTGATGGTTTTTTAGAAACAGCTCTTAGTGAAATATCAGCAACTGAAGTTGAAGAACAATTTTGTGATCGATTGCGGCATAATCGCGCAATGGATCGTGCTGCTGGTCGGACGTTAGAAGGACCACATCGTGCAGATTTGCAGGTTTTTTATGCTGATAAAAATAGAGCAGCAACATCTTGTTCAACAGGTGAACAAAAAGCGCTGCTAACAGGTTTAGTTTTGTGTCATGCACGTCTAACAGGTATGATGTCGGAAAGATCTCCCATTCTTCTTCTTGATGAAATGGCTGCCCATCTTGATTCGCATCGACGTGCTGCTCTATTTGATATTCTTGATGATTTAGCTGTACAAACATTTATGACAGGAACAGATCGTCTTTTATTTGATGACTTAAAAGGACGCGCAGAATTCTTTGAGATTAAGGATGGCGCTTTATTGCCGTAAAAACATGCTAAATATTTTTTTAATAAGTGATAGATCTGAAAGAAAAGGCTTGCTATGTCAGAGATAATAACGATTTTAAATGGTCCTAATTTAAATTTTCTAGGTCAACGTGAGCCAGAAATTTATGGAACTGAAACTCTAGAAGATATTGAAAAAAGATGCAGAGAATGGGCAAAAAAAAATGATATCATAATAAATTTTTATCAAAGTAATTGTGAAGGGCAATTAGTAGCATGGATACAAGAAGCAATAGAGGCAAGTTCTGGATTGATCATTAACCCAGCGGCTTACAGTCATACATCTGTTGCACTTCTTGATGCCCTAAAAATGTTTTCAGGGCCGAAAGTAGAAGTTCATTTATCTCATATTTATCAGCGTGAAGCTTTTCGTCACCATTCTTATACATCTGCAGGTGTAGACGCTATCATAACTGGGTGTGGAGGTGATGGATATCGGTTTGCACTTGAGTATATTGCAAAACAATTAAGCAAAACAATTAAATTGTGATAGGTAAAGAGTAAGCGTTTAATAAGAGTAATATAGGCATTTAATTCTCTTGATAATTATTTTCAAATCTGTACAATGTGAGGTATATATTTATGACAGTTTTTAGTGCGTATGACGGGGGTAAATAGAGATGAAAAGCTTTGTTAGACAATTAGAAATGCTTGTGATTTTAGGGGGAGCACTGCTTTTGTCTGGTTGTAAAATTGATGTTATGCAGCCATCAGGTTATGTTGCACGTCAACAGCTCATTTTGATCGTTGTTTGTGTGGTGGTGATGCTTTGTATTGTTATCCCAGTTATGGTGAGTGTGGTATTTTTAGCTATAAAATATCGTGCATCGAATATGAAAGCGGACTATTCTCCTGATTGGGCACATTCAAATAAAATTGAAGCATTGATGTGGGGTATTCCAGTTGTAATTGTAATGGTTTTAGGTTCATTAACAGCTTATTATACCTATAAGCTTGAACCTACAAATCCTCTTCCAGTGGAAGTTGTAGGTGAAGGAAAGCCATTACAGATTGATGCTGTTGCTCTTGATTGGAAATGGCTTTTTATTTATCCTGAATACGGTGTTGCATCGATTAATGAGATTTATGCGCCTGAAGGACGTCAAGTTTTATTGCAATTGACGTCAGAGAATTCTGTCAATGCTTTTTGGGTTCCCAAATTGGGTACTGTTCTTTACGCTATGCCGCAGATGAATGCTAAGTTGCATTTGGTCGCTGAAGAGCAAGGAGTATTCAAAGGAGCCTCAGCAAATTATAGTGGTGATGGTTTTTCGGGTATGCGGTTTAAGTGGCATTCTGTGTCTTTGCAGGATTTTGAGGATTGGATTGTAAAAGCTCGGGCTAATGGTCGAGTACTTGATCGTTCATCTTATCGTCAACTTTCTATTGCGCCTCGTATGGGTGATATTGCTGCGAAGGAAAAAGATGCTGAAGTTCGTTATTTTGCACCTGTTGAGAAGCGGCTTTACTATCGTGTTGTTAATCGATGTGTCGATGAAAAGACGGTATGTAATGAAGATTTAATGAAACGTGCTGCTGTTCAGACGCTATGGGGTGCACTATGTTCAGTATTTGATCCTGATGTTATTTAACAGAGTCAATAAAGTAAAGAGCCCTTTTAACAAAGGTTTCTTTTAAACTTGAATTTCATTTGAAATGGGTTGAGAAATGTTTGGAAGACTTACAGATCCTACGGCAGGTGCTTTTCATGCGCTTGCACATGAACCGATCGTTTTGTATACATGTATTGCGATTGTTTTGGTTGGTTTAATTGCTGTTATTGCTCTAACAGTACTTGGGTGGTGGGGGATTCTATGGCGAAATTGGATTACAACGGTTGACCATAAACGCATAGGTATTATGTACATCGTTCTTGGAATTATTATGCTTGTTCGCGGTTTTGCGGACGCACTTATGATGCGAACGCATCAAGCTTTAGCTCTTGGGAGTGAAACAGCAGGTTATTTGCCCCCTGAGCATTTTGATCAAATTTTTTCGGCGCATGGTACGATCATGATTTTTTTCATGGCCACGCCTATTTTATTTGGTCTTTTTAATTATCTTATACCACTTCAAATTGGTGCGCGTGATGTTGCTTTTCCCTTTGCAAATAATCTAGGTTTTTGGATTACGGCTGCAGGGGCGATATTGATTAACATATCCCTAGGTGTTGGGAATTTTGGTCGTGGTGGTTGGTTGATGTATCCACCTTTTACAGAATTGCAAACGAGTCCAGATACAGGGGTAGATTATTATTTATGGTCACTTCAGCTTTCTGGTATTGCAACAACAATGGGATCAGTGAATTTCATTGCAACGATGATTAAAATGCGTGCTCCTGGAATGACAATGATGAGAATGCCTATTTTTTGTTGGAGTGCTTTTGTCAGCAATGTTCTTATTGTAGTCATTTATCCTGTTTTGGCTGTAGCATTTGCACTCTTGGCATGTGATCGTTATTTGAACATGAATTTCTTTACCAATGTTGGTGGCGGAAATCCGATGGTATGGATTAACTATGTTTGGGTTTTTGGTCATCCTGAGGTTTATGTTTTGGTTGTTCCTGCTTTTGGAATTGTTTCTGAAGTTGTATCAACTTTTTCTTCAAAACGCCTCTTTGGTTATACTTCAATGATATGGGCCATGTTGGTTATTTTGATTCTTTCGCTTCTTGTTTGGGGACATCATTTCTTCACAATGGGTGGGGGTGAAGCTGTAAATACCTTCTTTAGTATTGCTACGATGATTATTGCAGTTCCAACCGGTGTAAAAGTTTTTAATTGGCTGCTTACGATGTATAGAGGTCGGATTCGCTTTGAGCCTCCTATGCTTTGGTGCATGGGTATGATCTTTACATTTGTTGGTGGTGGATTAACAGGTGTTTTATTATCTATTGTTCCTGCTGATTGGCAGTTTCATAATTCGCTCTTTTTGATAGCACATTTCCATCATACAATTATTGGAGGTGTGGTTTTTGCGTACTTAGCGGGGATTGCATTTTGGTTTCCAAAAGTTTTTGGTTATAAACCAAATCGCATACTAGGTATTACATCTTTTTGGTGTTGGTTTATTGGTTTTTACCTTGCCTTTTTTCCCGTTTATGCGCTTGGTTTAATGGGGGCGACGCGTCGTCTTCAGCATTACATGGAACCTAGTTGGCAGCCGATGTTTATTATTGCTGCATTGGGTGCTTGTATTATCTTACTTGGTATCCTTTGTTTCGTGCTACAGGTTGTTTTGGCGATTTGGTACGGTATTAAGCATAAAGGGCACTTACCGGTAACATTAAATGATTCTTGGGGTGATGCACGTACACTTGAATGGTTTACCTCTTCACCGCCTCCTTCCTATAATTTTGCCCTCCTTCCAAAGATACAGTCTGATGATGCTTATTGGAATATGAAGAAAAGTGGTTATCAACGGCCGACAAGTGGATTTACAAAAATTCATATGCCTTCGAATACATCGGCTGGAATTATTGCTGGCTTCTTCTCATTAGTTGTTGGTTTTGCGCTTGTTTGGCATATTTGGTGGCTTGTTGCGGTTGGACTGGTTGGTTTTATCGCAACGCTTGTGTGTCATTCATTAACAGGTGATCATCATGGTTACTATATTCCAGCTGAAGAAGTGCAAAAAACTGAAGATGCCTTTACGGCTGTTCTTAAAGAACGAGGAGTAATAGTATGAGTGCTGTAACAATGAATAACGCGAGCACTATAGATGAACTTCACCACGATAGTAGCTCGGTAATGACGTTTGGTTTTTGGGTCTATATTCTTTCAGACTTAATCCTGTTTTCGACACTGTTTTCAAGTTTTGCTGTATTTTCTGCTTCTTATGGTGGTGGTAAAGCGGGCAGTGAGTTTATAGATTTAAAGTTTGTTTTGGTTGAGACTGCTTTCTTGTTGTTTTCATCCGTCACTTATGGCTTTGCAATGGTACAAGCACATAAAAATAACATCAGTGGTGTGCGTTTATGTATGGCTATTACCTTTGTATTGGGGTGTTGCTTCATTGGTATGGAACTTTACGAATTTCATGAACTTTTGAGTGAGGTTTTTTATTTCGATCCAAATGCTTATGCGGGTATTGATCCTGCAACAGGTTTACAGCTTTTTGGACGGGAAATTCTCTCTGCTTATTGGTCAGCATTTTTTGCTTTGGTTGGCACCCATGGACTTCACGTAAGTGTTGGCCTTCTTTGGATGGTTGTGATGTTTTTTCATCTTCGTCGTAATGGCTTGGATCAGAACAATAAGACACGTTTAGCATGCCTTTCCATTTTTTGGCATTTACTTGATATTGTATGGATTGGTGTTTTCACCATGGTTTATCTATTAGGAGCGTTGTGATGAGCGTGCAAAATGAAACACATGGTCCCAGTACTGGTTCCTATTTGGTTGGTTTTATTCTGGCTGTATTTTTCACTTTGGGTTCTTTTATTCCTGTGATGTATGGAATGATGGAAAGTTGGGCAGTTAGTACAAAGGTTGCGTATCTTATTGGGATGGCGATTATTCAGATTATAGTACAAATTGTTTTCTTTTTGCACTTGAATTCTGGTCCAGACGCCAAGTGGAATTTAAGCGCGTTGTGGTTTGCTGCTATTTGCGTTTTTGTTATTATTGGGGGAACTTGGTGGGCTATTTCTCATTTGAATTATAATATGATGGGTGGTTCAGGACGTGTTATTGAACCGGAAATATCAAGTAGAGATGATTCTTCAGTGTCTGAGCAGTTATCAACCAAAGATATATCCGTAAGAAAACAGCCAGAAAAGATACAGGGCTCAGAGGTTTCGATGGAGCAAGGTGCAAGTACGCAAACTCTTGTAGAACAGGCACCTAGTTCAGAAATGCCTATGGGGCAGGGTCTAGGTACGCAAACTCCTGTAGATCAAGCACCTGGTTCAGAAATGCCCATGGGGCAGGGTCTAGGTACGCAAACTCCTGTAGATCAAGCACCTGGTTCAGAAATGCCCATGGGGCAGGGTCTAGATACGCAAACTCCTGTAGATCAAGCACCTGGTTCAGAAATGCCCATGGGGCAGGGTCTAGGTACGCAAACTCCTGTAGATCAAGCACCTGGTTCAGAAATGCCCATGGGGCAGGGTCTAGGTACGCAAACTCCTGTAGATCAGGCACCTGGTTCAGAAATGCCCATGGGGCAGGGTCTAGGTACGCAAATTCCTGTAGATCAAGCACC
This sequence comes from Bartonella sp. AA83SXKL, assembly GCF_042196965.1. Classification (NCBI taxonomy): domain Bacteria; kingdom Pseudomonadati; phylum Pseudomonadota; class Alphaproteobacteria; order Hyphomicrobiales; family Bartonellaceae; genus Bartonella; species Bartonella sp. AA83SXKL. The sequence goes on along the minus strand of NZ_JBHIRG010000001.1, from coordinate 49,790 downwards.
TGGTTCAGAAATGCCCATGGAGCAAGATCCAAATACGCAGTTTCCTGTGGAGTAGTTGTTAGAAATATCTACGGAGCTCTGATGCGGCATGTATCAGCTTCGTAGAAGAAATTCGTAGGATATAAAGCAGGAGATAAGTACAAGATATCAGTGGAATGAGTATCATTATTTTGAATATACTTTTAATTTAAAAGAGAAAGTCCGTGGGGTATTTAGTCAATCTTTAATTTTTGAGACAAATAGCTATTTGTAGAATATACAAAAAGTTATGTTTGTAAAATTTACTACAAAGAAAGAGAATGTGCGAAACAAGTTTTTATATTGTGTGAGATAAAAAAGCTACGAAGCAGTAATATTTTTAGATTTAAAGAATTTATATTAAAGATAGCATTAAAATTATTTGTAATAATAATATGTAATTGAAATCAAAAATTTAGAGAATAATCAGAAAATTTAATGAAAACCGTTGCAATGACAGTTATAGGTGCTGGTTCTTTTGGTACTGCATTAGCGATAGCTCTTGCCCGTAATGGTCATAATGTTTTACTTTGGGGATATAGTCCTCAACATATCAAAGAATTACAGGAACAACGTTGTAATCAAGTATATTTACCCGATATTCGATTTCCTGACAATTTATTACTTGAAGCTTCGCTTGAAACTGCTATAACAGCAAGTCACAATATATTAATCGCTGTTCCAAGCCATGTATTTCATCAAGTTTTGTATAATATTCAGCCTTATTTAGATCAGCATTCACGCGTTATTTGGGCGACAAAAGGTTTAGAACATGGTACCGGACGTTTCTTACAAGAGGTTGCTCGTGAGATTTTAGGTGAAAAAATTCCTTTAGCTGTTTTTTCTGGACCAACTTTTGCTCAAGAACTAGCTATTGGTTGGCCTACTGCAATGACGATAGCAGCTTCTGATGTTGAGTTTGGTAAAGAATTGCAGCAACTTTTTCATTGTGACAAAAATTTTAGAGTTTATAAAAGTTCAGATATGATTGGTGTTCAATTAGGGGGAGCAGTCAAAAATGTTATTGCTATTGGTGCAGGAATATCAGATGGCATAGGTTTTGGGGCAAATGCACGAATAGCTCTTATCACACGAGGACTAGCTGAAATCAGTCGTTTAGGGGGGGCTATGGGTGCTGAGCTTTCCACATTTATGGGAATGACAGGCTTAGGTGATCTGGTTTTGACATGTACTGATAATCAGTCACGTAATCGTCGTTTTGGAATACTTCTTGGTAAAGGAATAGATATAAAAGAAGCGGAAAAACAAATTGGTCAGGTTGTGGAAGGATACTTGAATACCAAGGAAGTACATACGTTGGCGCAGCGTATTGGGGTAGAAATGCCCATTGTAGAACAAATTTATCAAATTCTCTATTGTGGTAAAAACATAACTGAAGCAGCAAACACATTATTAAGCCGCGCCCTCAAGGACGAAATACAATAATATCCTGTTTTTTAATAATTCAAATCATAAAAAATAGAAACATGCTATGATAGACATATAAAATAGATTGTATTGATGGTTGTATAAGGCAGTCATATTCCAGCAAATTATAGATTCATATCATTCGATTCTTTATGAAACATGGCTGAAATATAAAAGTTTTTGCTTTTGTCTAAGAGCTATCTCTTTGAAGATAAATTATCCGTTTCCACTTACACATGTTTGTGTAATGTAATGAACAAGATATTTTTATTGTCTCTTAAATTCATCTCACAATGATATTTGCAAACAGAATAATACAAGACTCATTAGGTAGAAGCATCTTATTTATATAACGTATAAGCTAAGAATATCGGGGCAGGGATATTGTGTATCTCTGTTTTTGTAATTCTTTAAAACAAGAAGACAATCTGTTTTGGGAAGAAGATGAAATTTTAAAGATGAAAACTAGTTCCCATTTCTACAATCATTTTTAAATTCAGTTTTACGCTATCTAAAGCAATATCTTTTAAATAATGGAGATTATCTCACACCTTTATTTTTCTCATTTTCTAATGAAAGCATTTCCCTGATGTGTCAGGTAAAATAGAACGCCCAAAAAAACACGATTGCTGTTATATATTCACGCGCTTGTTTTAAAGAGATCTCTCTTAAAACTCCCAAGTCTAATTCGCGACGGTGACCGTAAATAGTGTAACGATAAAGCCATTGTGCACATCCCCATTTTTACGTTTATGAAGGAGGAAGCCGATCATCATTACACCCCCCAATGTTGAGACAGCTCTAGGTACTTGAAGCTGTTCAGTAGAGATATTTAAGCCTTTTATTTTCTCACATATCAATTCTGTTTTTTATATGCAAGAAATGATTTTTGGAATTATAACTTTGAAAGTCTAAGATTGAAAAAAATGTTATTGTACTTGTTTGTGGCTATCATTTAAACTGAAAGAATAATCTGATTATAAAGATAATAAATTGGTTTATATGAATAATTTATTTTTGTATTGAATTAATTAAAAATATGCGTTTACGTGTCACAAGTAGATTAATATGTGGATAAAAATTATTAAAGATACTTCTAATGAATCATCTCAAGTGTCAAGGGTTGTTTCAATATGAGAACATGGCAAGTAAAATGACGGTGTCGGTTTGTCATCTGTATAAACATTAAAATGGTGGTGAAAAAAGGATTTTATGTACTTCACAGGGATTTTTATACGTTTTACAGGTACCATTGTGAAATGGAATGGCGTGCATTGAGCGATATCTTTAAAAAAATGCATGAAAGAGCAACAGCTATAGTATTTTTGGGCGTTCTATTTTACCTGATACATTAGAAGAAATGCTTTCATTAAAGAATATAGTAAGATTAATGATTGATTTCTTTACGCCTTCATATTCATCCTAAATTAGATTGTATTTGCGTTTCAAGAATAAATCAAACGGTAGGAATATTTTTTTCAATTTTCTACACAAAAGCTGAAACTAAGGATTTTAATAATTCTCTAATCTCTTTTTCAAAATACGGTGGCATGAGGGCTGAGGATTGATTTATAAGCAACGACAAAAGCGTATGCTTTAGTAAGGTAAATAACGTCATAAAATACAAAATTTATCAACCATGGATTGAAGAAATATTCCGGATTTTTATAAAATATTTTGCGAAACAGGGCATCGTACATCTGGTTTTGTATTGACTTATTCTTACAAATATTTGCACATATTCCTTACGTCATATTATTATAAGTCAATACACTATTATATAGCTGAGAAAGTACTCAATACCCGATTAAAGCACTATGCACATGATTGATTTTATTTTTTAGTGCAATGAAATAAAATTTATCCTTCTTGGGAATCGTCACTTTTTTTCAGTTCTTCAAGTATTGGCATAGACATGATGTTATATCCTGAATCAACATAATGAATTTCACCTGTAACACCTGATGATAAGTCAGAGAGTAGATAAAGAGCAGATTTTCCAATTTCATGAATATTTACGGTACGCCGTAATGGGGCATTACGCCGTTGATGTGAAAATATTGCACGTGCAGCTGCAATACCATTACCTGCTAAAGTTCTAACAGGACCAGCGGAAATCGCATTGACACGGATATTTTGAGGACCAAAGTCCGCAGCTAAATAACGTACCATAGCTTCTAAAGCTGCTTTAGCAACACCCATGATGTTATAATTAGGCACAACTTGCTGTGAAGCACCATAGGTAAGAGTTAAAAGTGTTCCTCCATTGGGCATAAGCTTACCGGCGCGCTGGGCAATTTCAGTAAAGGAATAAGCTGAAATAACCATCGTGCGTTGAAAGTTTTCACGTGTTGTAACATCAACGTAACGCCCTTTTAGCTGAGTTTTATCTGAAAAACCAATGGCATGGACAATAAAATCAATTGTTTTCCATTCTTTTTCAAGTTGCTTAAAGACGTAATCAATATTTTCACTTTTTTCAACGTCACACTCTAGCACTAATTTGCAGCCAAGTTTATCTGCTAGGGGATGAACACGTTTTCCAAAAGCATTTCCTTGATAAGTCAACGCTAATTCCGCTCCTGCTTGTGCGAGCTGACAGGCAATGCCCCAAGCAATTGAATGGTCATTCGCAATTCCCATAATAAGGCCGCGTTTGCCCTCCATCAAACCTTTCATATTATTCTCCGTAAGACCGTACTTTTTTCAATTACTAAGAGCTTTTGTTTATACATAACGTTGGAAAACAAGCGTTGCATTGGTACCGCCAAAGCCAAAAGTATTTGACAATACGGTATTCAGTTGTTGATGATCACGTCGTTCACGAACGATAGGCATATCAGCAAAAGCTGGATCAAGTTCTTCAATATGGGCACTTTCACAAATAAAATTATGATTCATCATTAACAATGTATAGATTGCTTCGTGAACACCTGCTGCTCCTAAGGAATGTCCTGTTAGAGATTTGGTAGCGGAAATGGGGGGGCATTGATCGCCTGTTCCAAAGACACAACGGATAGCTTCTATCTCAGGAGGATCACCAACAGGAGTTGCTGTTGCATGGGGATTGATATAATCAATTTTATTATTGACTGTTGCAAGGGCCATGCGCATGCATCGTTCTGCTCCCTCTCCTGATGGGGCAACCATATCATGTCCATCGGATGTCGCACCGTATCCAACGATTTCTCCGTAGATTTTTGCACCACGTGCTTTAGCAAGTTCTAAATCTTCAAGGACTAAAACGCCAGCCCCTCCAGCAATGACAAAACCATCACGATTAACATCATAAGCACGTGAAGCTTTGTGAGGGGTGTCATTATATCTGCTGGACATAGCGCCCATGGCATCGAATAAAACAGATAGTGTCCAATCCAAATCTTCGCAGCCACCGGCAAAGATGCGCTTCTGTTTACCATATTGAATCATTTCGTAAGCATTACCAATACAATGATTGGAGGTAGCACAAGCTGAAGAGATTGAATAATTGATCCCCTTTATTTTAAAGAAAGTTGCTAATGTTGCAGATGCTGTGGAACTCATCGCTTTAGGGACAACAAAAGGTCCAACACGTTTTGGACCTTTTTGGCGTGTAATGTCAGCAGCTTCTACGATTGAATGTGTTGAAGCACCTCCAGAACCCATAATAATACCCGTGTGTTCGTTCGATACTTCATGCGGTTCTAGACCCGCATCAGCAATTGCTTGATCCATGGCGATGTGATTCCATGCTGTTCCACGCCCATGAAAACGTAGAGCACGTCGATCTACGAGTTCTTCTATATTAATATCGGGCTTGCCATAAACTCTGCTACGAAAGCCTAATTCAGCATATTGAGGTGCGTAAGAAATTCCGGATTTTGCTTCACGTAAACTGGTTAAAACAGCTCCAGGGTTATTTCCAATTGCGGAGACAATTCCCATTCCGGTTACAACAACTCGACGCATTCATACCTCCTCGTTCCATACAGAATAGTGAAAAGTTCTTTCTGACGGAAATAACGTTCAATCTTCTTTGAATAAAGCAACGCGTAAATCGTTCGCCTTATAAATAGTCTCTCCATCTGCTTTTAGCCACCCATCAGCTATTCCTAAGACTAAATTTCCACGTCGAATACGCTTAAAATCTATTTCATATTCAAGAATTTTGGTTTGTGGAGTTACCATCCCTGATAACTTTACTTCACCTGTTGATATTGCTCTTCCTTTGCCTGGTTCGCCTAGCCAACCAAGAAAAAAGCCTGTTAATTGCCACATACCATCCAGTCCGAGACATCCTGGCATGACGGGATCGCCTATAAAGTGACAATTAAAGAACCACATGTCTGGTGTAATGTCAAATTCGGCGCGAACCATTCCTTTATCGTATTTACCATCAGTTTCACTAATTTGAGTGATTCGATGAATCATTAACATTGGCGGTGCTGGCAATTGCGCATTACCTCTACCAAACATTTCGCCGCGAGCGCAGCTTAGAAGCTCTTCATAAGTGTAGCGAGACTTTTGTTCAGCCATTGTTACTCCATTTATTTGCATATATCTTTATTTCTGCGCTTTTCCCAACCTACTTTTAGAGCAAATTTTAAAGAGAGGGAAATGATTTTATATCATTTTTAATGACAAAAGCCTTTTTTTATGTATTCTACATAGGTAATTATTTAAAAATGGAATACAAGATTACACCATACTATTCCCATTTTTTTGTATTTTGATCTTATTTAGCAGGAATATATTTGGGTTTATAATATGTCAGTGAGTGCAGACAATTTAGATATGAATGAAGAGCAGCAGTTCACAAAAGAGTGTGGAAAAATTGTGCAATATTATTCCATTTCTATGTTAGAAAAACGTTTGCGTCAAAATGGTCTGCGTCCAACACGTCAGCGGTTGGAACTTGCACATATGATTTTTTCTCAAGGAAATCGTCATATTACTGCTGAAGAGCTCTATGAGGAAGCGGTGAGGGCAGGTGTACCTGTATCTTTAGCAACGGTTTATAATACGCTTCATCAATTTACGGAAGCGGGATTATTACGGATTATTGCCGTAGAAGGCTCAAAAACTTGGTTTGATACCAATACCTCTGATCACTACCATTTTTATATAGAAGGCGAAAATCGTATTCTTGATATTCCTTATAATTTGGAAGAAGCTCCCATTATTAGAAATTTGCCTAAGCCACCAGAAGGTATGGAAATTTCACATGTTGATTTAATCGTGCGATTGAAACCAAAAAATCAATCTTGTGATAGGCAGTGAGGATATTCAATGAGGAATAAAAATTAAACTTGTTGAGTTTGAGTATTCACCAACCTTTTACTTTTTCATCAGGATAGATTCCCCATAACTGGGGTTGCTGAAGCCATCCGCGCGTATTATTAATGTTTAGTTCGCACCATTGTCCATCACATTGGCGGATGTTACCAATGACGTTAGGTTCTACTTCCGCCACAAGTTCTGCGTTGTCGGTGGGGTTTTTTCGTAGCATCAGCCTTTTTGTTTTATCTTTTTGCCATGGAATAGTTATAGCAGTTCGCTTTCCCGATAAAAGCGATTGATACACCCATCCCTCATCGCCTTCTGCATCACGAATTTTGCGCCATTGATCATATTCTTGAATGATTTCAATAGGTAAGCCCTTCTTTTTGTAGGTGAAAATGATAGAATAGTTGCTTCCTGGTCCGACGCGTACATTAACGCTGGTGGGTTTAATCGAAGCAAATCGCGGAAGTGGTAAACCACTGGGCCCTAAATTTTGATTAAATGTTTGTGCATGCAACAAATGAGGTGAACCCAATACAATGACTATTGCTATTAAGATACATGATATGAGTATTGAAACGCGAAACCAACGAGAATTTTGCACACCGAACTCCTTTATTTCGTCATATATTGGAAATTTAAAATCTGAAAGATAAGACTGGAAACTGATAAAAAGTATGACACATTGCTCGTTAAAGAGATCTAAACGATGAAAAAATTGCTACAAAAATATCAAAATAAGGAAAACAAAAGGTTTGTATTTCTTAGTGCTTATCTTGTTTATGAGGGGGTAGATATAAATAAACATGAGATTTTTATGTAGCTGTAGGCGTGATAAAACAGTAAAGTATACTGGAGCCTTAGCAGTTTTTGTACAGGAAATTAGGGCTAAAGTATTGCATCTCTTTTCTGAGTTTGTTTCTCAAAGTAAAAGTGCATGTATGCATATTATGAACAAAGAGCTGTTCAGTAAAGGGATTATTGTGTGGCTTGAAAAGAAGTTTTGAATGAACAAAATAATACGATAAATAAAACATTTAAGCGTAAAAATATGAGCAACATTTATAGAGTAGATTGATATATGAAGGGCTAACAGGATACTTTTTCGTGATAATTCATTTATAAAATTTGCTACACTCTAATCTTATGCCATGATAATGCTTATCCGTATGGTAGATAAGCTGGCTTCATCGTTCTATTTACCAGCTTTCAATGTTATGCTATTCCTATTATTTATGGTATTCATAAGAAGCCTTTTTGTTTTTTCTTAAATAGCTTTTATTCTATTTGCGGATGAATCCCGCTTATGATGTACAAGAAAATAATCTTCATTGATTCAATATGAGAAAGTGTTGAGAAACTTTAACTCGTTATTTAAATTTTAAAAACATTTCCATCAAAAATGGTAATAAAAGGCACATTCATCCATATTAAAACACAGTGTTTTCTCTGTTTATTGTCAATTTTCTTTTTCTCTAACTCAGTATAGAAGAAAGTTGAATGAAATAGAAAGGCTTATTCGATACACTGATGAGGGTAATTACATAAGTGATGAATAGAAGAAATTTATCAAGAAAAAAGAATCTATAGTGCAGTGGTTGAAATTCGTCATCCTTTAGAGAGACAGAATCAAGAGATATAAAAAGTTATGGAATTACATCGTTTCGTTACATAACTGAAGGGAAAGAGGATTATGAATTTGATATTATATTTTACACACAATCGCATATTGCGATAGTTATTTTTGTTTTGTAATCAGACCTAGGATGATCGAAAGATGTAGAATATTTAATGACAAAAAAGAAATTCATCATGAAACTGTACATAAGAAGCAGTGATGTAAGAGATATCCAGAAGGAAAAAATTATAGCGAAAAGTGATAATAAAACACCCCGCACTCAATTTACATAGGAAAAAGTCGCTTAAATACCTCAAGTGTAGTTTGTTATCTATTTTTTGAAATATAAGAGTGAAATAAAAACCACCTCTATGATAGAAATCTTATTATTTTCAAATAACTAACATGTTAGATAACATTGTACACAAAAACCTACACACAAGCAATTTATTGCAATCAACTATGAAGATAAAATTTTCTAGTAGTTTACTATCTATTGCTTATGCAATTATATAATATTATAAAGTATATTACTTTACCGCAACAGTTCGTCCGTTACTAATAAAACCTTCTCTTTGTGCACGCTTACGAGCAAGCTTACGTGTACGACGAATAGCTTCAGCTTTTTCACGAGCACGCTTCTCAGATGGCTTCTCATAATAAGTACGCATTTTCATTTCACGGAAGATACCTTCACGCTGCATCTTTTTTTTCAACGCACGGAGCGCTTGGTCAACATTATTATCACGAACGAGTACTTGCACTATCTATCCTGCTTTTTTCAGTGTCATAAATGATAGGAAAAAACCTACGTCCTTTTAAAGGCATATCCAAAAGGACAAACGCTTATATCATATAAATAAGACATTTGTCTATATCGCTTTTTAAAATTCTATTTTTTTTATAATAAAACGCTTTTTATAATGAATGATAGAATTTACGGTTATAAATTTATGAAAGTCCTTGTATTTGATCATTTTCGTCAAGATGAATTTTTTCAGCCGTGGGATAATGGGGTAGTCCCGGCATGGTCATAACATCTCCACAAATGACAACAATAAAACCGGCTCCCGCACAGAGACGAACTTCTCGTATGGGAATTTCAAAATCAACAGGAGCGCCGTATTGCTTGGGATCAGAAGAAAAAGAATAAGGTGTTTTTGCCATACAAATAGGGTAGACGCCAAAACCTTCTTTTTCCCAAGTTTCAAGTTGTTTGAGAATAGGGGCTGGGATGATGGCGCCACGTCCACCGTATAGCTTTGTTATAATACAATTAATTTTTTGAACGAGTGGAATATCATCTTGATAGAGAACTTTAAAATCAGAATCGTGCTTTTCAATCAAGGTAACGAGTTCTTGTGCAAGTTCTATAGCGCCTTTTCCACCTTGTTCCCAATGCTTACAGATAATAGCTTTGTGTCCAGTTGTTGCAACTATTTTTTGTAATGTTTTTATTTCAGCATCGCTATCGCTGTCAAAATGATTGATAGCCACAACACAAGGAATACCGTAGTGCTTCATATTTTCTATGTGTCGTAAAAGATTGGCAGCTCCTTTTTCTAAAGCGGTAATATTTTCTTCTGTCAGGTTATTTTTATCCAGACCACCGTTCATTTTTAATGCACGAATAGTTGCGACGATCACTGTAGCATTTGGTACAATACCTGCTTGCCTACATTTGATATTGAAGAACTTTTCTGCTCCAAGATCTGCTCCAAACCCTGCTTCTGTGACAACATAATCAGCAAGTTTTAAAGCAGTTTTTGTTGCTATAACTGAATTGCAACCATGAGCAATGTTGGCAAAAGGTCCTCCATGAACGAGAACAGGATTATTTTCAATTGTCTGTACGAGATTGGGTTGTATAGCATCTTTGAGAAGAACTGCCATTGCACCTTCCGCATTGAGATCAGCAACGGTGATGGGCGTTTTATCATAACGATAAGCAACAATAATTTTCTTGAGTCTTTGTGTGAGGTTTTCTAAATTTTCAGAGAGACAAAGAAGCGCCATAATTTCTGATGCAACAGTAATATCAAAACCTGTTTGGCGTGGAAAACCATTTGTTATGCCCCCCAATGAAATGACAATATCGCGCAATGCACGATCATTCATATCAAGAACGCGTTTCCAAACAATGCGACGTGGATCAATGTTTAGAGTGTTTCCCCAATAAAGATGATTATCTATCATTGCGGCAAGAAGATTATGAGCAGCTGTAATAGCATGAAAATCACCGGTAAAATGTAAATTAAGGTCATCCATTGGAATGACTTGCGCATAACCACCACCAGCAGCACCACCTTTTACACCAAAACAGGGACCTAAAGATGGTTCTCTCAAGGTAGCTATTGTTTTTTTACCAATAAGATTAAGAGCATCACTTAGTCCAACTGTTGTTGTTGTTTTGCCTTCTCCGGCAGGTGTGGGATTGATAGCTGTGACAAGGATAAGTTTACCATCTGGATTTTTATTAAGCGATTTTATGTATTCAGAAGAAATTTTAGCTTTATCATGACCATAGGGAATGAGATTTTCATGTGAGATACCAATTTTTTGTGCAATTTCAATAATATGTTGCTTTTTAGCAGTGCGAGCAATTTCAATATCAGTTTTAGGCATGGAAAAATTCTTTAAACTTAGCTTTTATTAACGTTTGGGATTTGTACCCCATGGATTAATTAGAAAAATTCATAGAGAACAGAAAAATACTAAGATATCATAGAAATCGATGATATGCCATGCAAGAGATAATGCTAAAGAAGCACAAGAAGAGTTTTATTGTTTTTTAGGAAAAAGAATCTTTGGTTTGCAACAAATGCTGATGATATTAATGGATACCATAAGTGTTTCATAGTAGTACGTTTGAGAAGTAGTTTATTTATTCTTTCCAACAACACACTGAAAAAGTTTCACATGGTGGTAAACCGGAATTTATGGCGGCACATCTGAAGTCCCTCTTAAGATGGGACTGCTAGGAATAAAATATCCAGAAGCATCCAGTTATGGAATAATTAGAAATAAGCACGTAAAAAATTACCTAACTGAGTAGAGAGTATAATCCGGAAGAGACCAAAAACAAGCGCATAGATTGAAAAAAGAAAACAACAACACACGCTACTCATGCAATCGCTACGATTATAAGCTAATAAAAGCACCTTAGAGCTGAATTGAAGAACTCATAACATCTTATTTTAGCAAAATGGCTAAAGAAACGACTCACAACAAAATGAAATGACAAAATACAAAATAACAAATCACAAAATAAAGAATTTAAAAAGTCTGATTTTATAAGAATTGTTGATGATGGCGCACCCGAAGAGATTCGAACTCCTGACCCCCAGATTCGTAGTCTGGTGCTCTATCCAGCTGAGCTACGGGTGCATACATTTCAATTTTTTACATTGTCTAAGACAAAGGGTTCCTAATCGTTTCATTAAAGAAATGCAAGTGAAACTTGGATAGTAATAAAAAAATTTCTCTTTTTTATGAGATATTTTAAAAAAGGATATAATATATTATGGCTTCAGTTGGTTTTGATATGAACATTTTTTTGTCATGACCATACAAAGCAATATGAACGATAGTTAACTTGACGTTTTAATCTATGAAAGATAGTCAAGCAGAGATGAGATGTGTTTTTTGCGGTGGGGGTAAGATATATACACCCGCTGTTGGGTTTTTGTGTAAAACGCCGATATTACTGTTGAAAACTATTTCAGATGAAGATGGCACAGCAAGGGCGGATGTATGGCGTTATTAAAAAAGAGCTTTCCATTGGTGTTTTTAATCGTTGTTTTAACGGTTACCTATTGGGCTGGAAAAAAGAGTGCGGACCAACCCATTTCTATGGTGGATAAAACAAGAGTATCGGATAAAGCTTCAAATGAAAAAATGGGAAGGCCACCGGTAAATGTTGTCGTTGATCTTGTAAAAGTTCAAGATTTTTATGAACAACTTAACGTTCTTGGGAGTGGAAAAGCTCTTGCAGAAGTCGAGCTTACCCCTTTATCCTCAGGTGTTATTGATAATCTTTTTGTATCAGCGGGTACAAAAGTACAAGCCGATGATGTGATTGCAAAGCTTGATTCTAAAAAAGAAGAAATAGCGGCTGCAAAAGCAAAAGTGCAACGTGATAACAATGCGTTAACGCTTTCGCGCATTCTTAAATTACGCGCCAGCAATACAGCAACGGAAGTTCAAGAAATTATGGCACGCTTAGAGTTGGATAACGCAAATTTAGTTTTGCGTAATGCTGAATTAGATCTCGATCGGCGAACAATTCGAGCACCGATTCCTGGAGTTGTTGGTATTTTGCCCGTTGATGCGGGGAATAACGTGGACCTTAATACTGTAATAGGCCGTATTGAGAATAGAGAACGTATTTTGGTCGATATATGGGCCCCTGAACGATATGTGTCGCGCATCCATAAAGGAGATGAGGTAACGGCAACGTTAATCGCGCAGCCAGATAGATCTTTTGTTGGTCATATTTATGCGATTGATAATATCGTTGATTCAGAAAGTCGCACACTTCATGTTCAGGTTGAAATCAATAATGAAAAAGATACGCTCATGTCTGGTATGTCCTTTTCTGTTTCCTTGCAGTTTCATGGTGGTTCTTTTCCTGTCGTTAATCCTCTTGCAGTTCAATGGAATAGTAAAGGATCATTCGTTTGGCGTGTGAGAGAAGGAAAAGTAGAGTCTATTCCTGTAACAATTATTCAGCATAAAGCGGATCAGGTTTTCGTGAAAGCTCTCCTAGAAAATGGTGATCAAGTTGTCATTCAAGGGGTGCAAATGCTTTATCCAGGAAGTAAAGTAACTATTGATGATCCAAAGTCTCTTCAACAGCAATTATCAGTAGGTTATGGAACGGATATACAATGAGCCAAGAATTGAGCACAAAACAGCCTGCGTCAAAGGTGGAGCAAGGTGGTCTCATTACCTTATTTATTCGCAGACCGGTTTTTACTCTTGTTTTGAATGCTATGATCATCATTGCAGGATTTGCAGCATGGTTAAATGTTGATGTAAGAGAATTACCCGATGTTGATACTCCCGTAACAACGATTGTGACGATGTTTTCTGGTGCATCGGCGGAAACAATTGATCGTGAAGTTACAAAAATTATAGAAGATGCTGTTTCTCGTGTTTCAGGTGTTAAGGCGATTTCTTCAACGTCTTCTTTTGGACGCTCCCGTGTGAAGATTAACTTTAATGTCGGTGTTGATTTGAATGTTGCTGCATCTGATATTCGTGATGCTCTCTCTCGTGTTACCTATTCTTTACCGAAAGATGCGGATTTGCCTTTGATTATTAAAGCAGATTCGAATGCTGCTGCCATGATGTATTTGGTTGTAACGTCACCAACAATGAGTGTTGATGATTTAACCACGATTGTAAACGATCAGATTGTTGATGCTATTTCTGCTGTTGATGGTGTTGGTGATGTACAGGTCGATAGTGCTCGCACAAAGATTTTTCAGATTGATATAGATCAAGCAAAACTTGCAAGTTATGGATTAACTGTAGCAGATATTTCACGTGTTCTTGCTGATATGACAACAGATGTGCCAGTAGGGTCATTACGCAATTCTAAGCAAACTTTAGTTGTACGTGCTACTGCACGTTTAACAACACCAGAATCTTTTGAACAAGTTGTTTTAAAGCCTCATGTGCATCTTGGTGATGTTGCGCATGTTACTTTATCGCCGGATATAGAAACAGTTATTCTTCGTATCAATGGAAAGACAGGTATTGGATTAGGTATCGTGCGTAAAGCACAATCCAACACTCTTAATATTTCTGAAGGTGTGAGAGCCGTTGTTGATAATCTCAAAAGTATTGTTCCTTCTTCTGTAAATATAGACGTTATTAATGACGATGCAATTTTTATTAAAAGCGCTCTTCATGAGGTTGAAGTTGCTTTGGTCATTGCTATTTTGAGCGTTATCTTGGTCATTTTTCTTTTTCTCAGAGACATTCGTGTAACGCTGATACCTGCTTTATCTCTTCCTGTCGCTTTGATTGGTACCATTGCAGCTATTTATCTTGTAGGGTTTTCATTGAATATTCTCACATTTTTAGGACTTGTTTTAGCAACAGGGCTTGTTGTGGATGATGCCATTGTTGTTCTTGAGAATATTGTTCGGTGGCGCAACATGGGATTAGGTTCCAGAGCAGCAGCGGTGATAGGAACACGTGAAGTATTTTTTGCTGTTTTAGCAACAACATTGACATTAGTGGCTGTGTTTGTTCCTATTTCCTTTCTTCCTGGGCAAGTTGGAGGACTTTTTAGAGAATTCGGTTTTGTTTTGGCAATTTCTATTTTGCTTTCTTCAATTGTTGCTTTAACGCTTTGTCCCATGTTGGCTTCACGTTTTCTCAAAGAACATATTGAGGAGAAAGAGGAAAAGTCCCATCATTATTTTACTTTTTTATATAAATTAGGTACTTTTTTTCATAAGGCATATACGTACAGTTTGCATAAGTGTTTAGAAAAACCTTGGGCTGTTGTTTTTGCTTCACTTATTTTTGGGGGGCTTTGTATTGGGGGCTATATGAAACTGCAACAGGAATTAACGCCAGCAGAAGATAGAGCTCTTATCTTTTTGGTTATTAATGGACCACAAGGTATTTCGACACAATATTTGAACGAGCAGGTAGAGCAAATTGAAGCAAGTCTACAGCCATTACGTGATGCAGGGGAGATTGCTAACAGTTACTCTATCGCGGGTATTGGAGGTTCACCCAATACTGCTTTTTTGATTTTATTGCTTTCATCTTGGAATAAACGTTTACGTAGTCAGCAAGAAATCGTGAAAGATGTTAATGCAAAGGTTAAACAGTTTCCCGCAGTTTTTGTGTTTGCTGCGCAGGGAAATTCTCTAGGTGTGAGTGGAACTGGGCAAGGGTTGCAATTTGCAATTCTTGGCAATGATTATGCAACATTACAACCCATTGCTGATAAGCTGGTTAGTGCTTTACAAGATGATCCGCGTTTTATTCGCCCACGCCTTACTGTTGATGCAACACAACCGCAATTTTTTATTGAAATCAATCGAAAAAAAGCCTCCGATTTAGGGATTGATATCACGAATTTGGGCGATACATTACAAGCAATGTTGGATGGTAAAAAGATTGGTTCCATTAACGTGGATGATCATTCTTACGATGTTAAATTGATATCGCGTACAAATTCTATGAAGAGTCCTAGCGATTTAGAAAATATTTTTTTTAAAACCAAAGACAATCGATATGTTCCTTTATCGGTTATTGCGCGTTTACATGAAAAAGCTATTGCTCCCCAACTAAAACGGGAAAAACGCATGAGTGCTGTTATTTTAAGCGCAAATCTTGCTCCAGATATTGCTTTAGGGGAAGCTTACCAAACTGTACAGAAAATTGCTTCTCCTTTGTTATTGAAAGGAACCTACTTGGTTCCTTTAGGGGAAGCCGAAACGCTTAATGAAACATCTTCCAATTTTATGATTGTTTTTGGCATTGCCTTTTTGATTATTTTATTGATTTTGGCTGCTCAGTTTGAAAGCTTTATTTCAGGATTCATTATCATGGCCACTGTCCCATTAGGGATTGGTTGTGCTGTAATTGCTATGCTATTAAGTGGTGTAAGTCTTAATATTTACAGCCAAATTGGATTAATTTTGTTAATTGGTGTTATGGCAAAAAATGGTATTCTCATTGTTGAATTTGCAGATCAATTACGCGATCAGGGAAGAAGCGTGCGTGAAGCCGTAGAAGAAGCAGCAAACATTCGCCTTCGTCCAGTTTGTATGACAATGATTTGTGCCATTTTAGGAGGTATTCCTTTGGTTTTGGCCAAAGGTGCTGGCGCAGAAGCTCGTATAGCTTTAGGTTGGGTTATCGTTGGTGGCTTAGGTTTAGCAACTATTTTTACGCTTTATGTTACACCGGTTGTTTATCTTTTTTTAGGGCGTTTTATAAGACCAAAAGCAGAAGAAAATTTACGTTTAACAAAAGAACTCAATCAAGTTAAATGATGTATATGATAGAAAAGATTTGAAAGTTTATTCTTGTAAAAATATCATTTTCGGATCTTATCCTTTATATTTTGTATATTCCTTCATTTTTATGTGAGCAGTGAAAATAGCGATCAATAAAGGAGATGCTTTCTGCTTTGTTATTGTTTGGGCATAGATTTCATTATCAATAACCGTATAGGATAAGCTTATGGGAGATAGCTTTTCGATTCGAAATGAAATGGCTTTTGAAGCCACATTAAAAGCTTTAAGAAACCATGCCGCAAAGGATGGGGTCTATGATATTCGTCGGCATTTTGTAGAAGATGAACAGCGTTTTTCCCATTTTTCCCTCAGACTTGATGATCTTCTTTTCGATTTTTCAAAATGTGGTGTGACATTTAAAACATTGCAACTTCTAGATGATTTAGCGGTCGCAGCAGATGTGTTAGGCCGGCGTGATGCAATGTTTTCTGGTAAGGCGATTAATACAACTGAAAAACGCTCAGTTCTTCATATTGCATTACGTTTACCTGCTGATGAAATTTTCATGTTGGATGGTCATAATCTTATTCGCGATATTCAAGACGTCCTTGAAGATATGGAAAGATTTTCTGAAAAGGTGCGTGATGGAAGCTATAAGGGAAGCAGTGGCGAGAGAATAAGTGATATTGTCAATATTGGTATTGGTGGTTCTGATCTTGGTCCTGCAATGGTCACATATGCTTTAAAACCTTATCATGATGGTCCACAGTGTCATTTTGTTTCGAATGCTGACAGTGCCCATATTTCTGATACTCTCTCTATTTTGAATCCAGCAACAACGCTGTTTGTCATTGCTTCTAAAACTTTTACAACGGCTGAAACAATGGTCAATGCTCAAGTTGCACGTCAGTGGATTTGTTCACATTTAGGAGAAGAAGCCGTTTGTACGCATTTTGTTGCTGTTTCAAGTGCGCTTGATAAAGTAGCAGAATTTGGCATAGATTCCACAAGAGTTTTTAAATTTTGGAATTGGGTTGGAGGACGTTATTCAATTTGGTCAGCCATTGGACTTGTTGTTATGTTTGCAATAGGTGGTGGAAATTTTCGCCAATTTCTCAATGGTGCTTTGCAAATGGACCAACATTTTAAAACTATGCCTTTGCATAAAAATATTCCTATTCGTTTTGCTCTTTTAGGATTCTGGCATCGTGTTATTTGTGGTTATTCATCACGTTCGATCATTCCTTATGCACAGCGTTTAATACATTTTCCAGCTTATTTACAACAGCTTGATATGGAATCAAATGGTAAGCAAGTCTCGCTGGATGGAAAACCATTAAGTTTTTCAAGTGGTCCAATTGTTTGGGGGGATTCAGGAACAAATAGTCAACATGCTTTTTTTCAGCTTCTGCATCAAGGAACAGATATTATTCCTGTAGAATTTATTTTATTTATAAAAGGGCATGAGAAAAAATTACATTCTATGTATGAGATGTTGCTAGCAAACGGTTTAGCACAATCAAAAGCCTTGATGAAGGGGCGTAGTATTGAAGATGCTCGGCATATCTTGATAAAAAATGGAGTTGATGAGGGTGAAGCAGACCATTTAGCACGTCATAGAAGTTTTAAAGGAAACCGTCCCAGCATTACGCTGGTTCAAGATTCATTAACACCTTTTGCACTCGGTCGTCTTATTGCGCTTTATGAACATCGCACTTTTGTTGAAGGGATTTTAATGAATATTAATTCATTTGATCAATGGGGTGTTGAACTTGGTAAAGAATTAGCAAACGAGTTACTACCAATTCTTCGTGGAGAAAGTAAAGCGGATAATCGTGATAGTTCAACATTAGGGTTGCTAGCACATATTCAAGCAAGACGTGCAAAATAAATATAATTTTACAGTAGTTTTTGTACTAACTAAGCAAAAGTAGAATGAGAGAGAAATATGAGATAATTCTTTAATTTTACTATACGTTCTCTTATTATCTGGATTAGATTTATGTAACAGAAAATCAAAAAAGTGCAAAAATTGTAAAAATGAGAATTTATTCGCAAAAACGATAAAGACCTTTGAGAGGTTCTTTGAAGACCCTTTGAGACCCCCCTTAAAATCCTTCGAAAAAAATAAATTGGTACAAAACCTAGTGGCAAAATATACAAAACCCGCTGGCAAGCTACACAAAACCTGCTGTCAAGCTACACAAGCTACAATATCGCTTTATAAACTGTGGCGGAGAGAGAGGGATTTGAACCCCCGATAGAGTTGCCCCTATGCCGCATTTCGAGTGCGGTGCTTTCAACCACTCAGCCATCTCTCCATAATAAAGTGAAACAAAAATTGGCACTATTTGAGTGTATAAGGGGTAGATAACCTTCAATTGTTTTTGGTACAACCTTTATTTTCTTTTTTATGGGACTTTATTGACAGAGAATAGAAATTCCTTCATATATACAAAATATAAGCGCGGGGAAATCTGCGCATATTTGTGTTAAAGAAGGTTTTATCCTTCTTTGAGATCTATTACGACTGATAAAAAGCAGCCTATTTCCCCTTATTTCAAGGCAGAAATTAAATAAGAGCTGGAGTGAACGGAAGGATAAAAAATGTTCGCAGTCATTAAAACTGGTGGTAAGCAATACCGCATTGTTGCTAATCAAGTGGTAAAAGTTGAAAAAGTTAGTGGAAATGCGGGTGATGTGGTTGAATTCAATGATATATTAATGGTTGGGCAAGAAGGTAATGCGGTTATTGGTACCCCTGTCGTTGCTGATGCATTGGTGACAGCTGAGATTTTAGAACAGGCACGTGGGCGCAAGGTTATCGCATTTAAGAAGCGCCGTCGCCAAAATTCTAAACGCACGCGTGGCCATCGTCAAGAATTTACGAGGCTTCGTGTTTTAGAAATTTTAATGGGTGGTTCAAAACCTAAAAAAGTTGCTGCGAAACCTATAAAAGAAGAAGAAACTACACCAAAAGAAACAAAAGCTGCTGCTTCTGTTGAGAAGACGGCTAAAAAAACGGTTGAAAAAAAGACTGCGCCGCAGAAGAAAGCATCTGTAGCATCAAAGAGTAAGAAAGATTAAAGGAGAGCGTCTATGGCACATAAAAAAGCTGGTGGTTCCTCGCGTAATGGTCGTGATTCAGAATCGAAACGTCTAGGCGTTAAAAAATTTGGTGGTGAAACCGTTATTGCCGGAAATATTATTATTCGCCAGCGTGGTACACGTTGGCATCCTGGAAACAATGTCGGCATTGGAAAAGACCATACGCTTTTTGCATTATCAAATGGAAAGGTTTCTTTTCAACGCAAAGCGGGTAATCGTTCCTATGTTTCAGTCATTCCTATGGTGGAGGCAGCAGAGTAATCTGTAACACTCTCTAGCCATCAACGGGATTTCATTGAATTGTAGTTGTGGTTTTATAAGTATTCAAAGGGAAAGATGAATCTCATCTTTCCCTTTTTGCGTTGGTACTATAATAAATGTAGAAGATAAAAAGGTAGAATTCGGGAAATGGCTTTTCTCAATGAGGGAAAAAGTTTGTGCGCTGTTATGTTAGTATTTAAATACTGAACATATTGATATTATGATAGAGTTTGTTGATAAGTTTCTGTATAATAATCAGTGAGGAGAGACTTTCTTTTTATGTATGAAGAAGCGTTGAGTAGTTTCTTATAAGAGAAGCAGTTTGTTTTCAGAAAATTATGAGAAATTTAATGAGAGCATTATTGATGTAATCATTTTGATAAAGATGGGTCTTTTTATCGGCATTGTGGTATTGATGAGTTGTCATACTGTTTTTAGGTGGTAGTGTGGATAGGTGGGGCTATTCATTTAAAAAGACATAGGGATAAAAATCCATAAGAAGGTAGTCAAAACTACTTTGAAAGTGACGTGCATTAAGGAATTTTCGGTAAATCGAGAGTGAAATTATATTTTAAGGAGTACGGTGTTTAAAGATATAAAAATAACCAACGTGCAATCAGCGCCCTTCAAGAATATTTTTTCTGATTTCACTATTATTGTGTATTGTTGAAAATAAACAAGCATAAGAGCTAGGGTTAAGGCAATAATTGCTTTTCATTTTTTACTTTATTTATCTTATTTGTAGAGTTTTTCTTGATTTTAGTAGTTGGTGATGGTGCTTGGGGGGGATGTCGTACTTTGCAAATGTGCGACAGAGGGCATTGTGTATTTGCGATATTGATTGAAGTAAAGGTGTAGCTTAAAATATATAAATATTATATATCGAGAGTTTGATATCATAAGAGATGGGTAGCACGGAATAAAGATGATAAGTTGCATGGAGCAATTTGTAATTATGTAATGAATTTATAAAGAGGGATAATAGGTTAAATAAACTTTGAGGAATCAATTAAAATATTAGCTGAAGTTACGGATGATTAGGAAGGATGCTTTCTTGTAGGGAGAATAATGAAAAGTTATGTTGGATAACTTAGGATCAACTTAGGATAATGAGAGCATTTTGAAAGCATAGTTTTTCAGGTGATTGGTGCTGTAAAAAACGGGGTTTTGTCTTTGTAAAGTAAAAGAGTAAGAGGCAGACTTGTTTATGATGGTTTTAAGCACTTAGGTGGATAATAATATCTAATTGTTTTATCGGTTATATTGAGGTATTTAAGCACCTCACTTAGCTATATTCTGTAGAATATAAAGAGAGCTGTGGTGGTATTTATAGCTTGTATTTTGGGAAATGCAGCTTTGAAAAGGAATGTATCAGAGATATTGGTGTTCAAATGTGAGGCAATTTGAATTCATGATGAGATATGAGAAAGCAGAAGCAATGAATGTAGATTTTACTGATGGTGAAATCTTGTCTATAAGATCTGTACAACTTGCAGCTGCTTTTGATCATAAAAATGATGCAATTTATGCTGCTGCTGAATTGCTTGTGCAGGTTGGTGCAGTTGATAAGTGTTATCTGGCAAGTATGCTTGCACGTGAAGAAACAACCAATACTTGGCTTGGAAATGGTATAGCCATTCCTCATGGTATGGCTGAAAATCGTGATTTAATTATCAAGGATGCTGTTGCTGTTATACAGGTGCCTGCTGGTGTTGAGTGGCAGGATGGCAAGAAAGCATATTTGGTTATTGCCATTGCAGCGTGTCCAGATCGCTATAGAGAAATTTGTAAAAAATTGACGTCTCTTTTATTTGATAAAAAACAGCTTGAAGTACTTGCAACAACTATGGACAAACAGCAAATTGTTACAACTTTGTTTGACCAAGAGATGAAGATAGAAAAAACTTTTATTGGTGACCTTTCGGTGTGTCAGGAATGGACTTTAGATTATCCAAGTGGTCTTCATGCACGACCAGCTTCTCTATGGGTTGATTTTGCGAAAAAGGCTCAAAACTCTATCAGAGTTCGCCATGGTCAATATACCGTTGAAATGAAAAATTTGGTTGGTTTATTGCAATTAGGAGCAAAAAATGGTGATGTTCTGATTTTTTCTACAGATGCTGCAGAAGGAGCACAACTTCTCAATGATGCCATTGCTATTGCAAAAAAAGTGAGTATTAGTGAAAAATGTCTGATGAGAGCAATGGAATCTCAAACAAAGGCTTTTCATGGTTGGTATCCACGCTCTATGCAAAAAGGCATTTCTGGTGTTGGAGCGAGTTCAGGATTAGCATTTGGTAAGATTTTTGTTTTAAGGCAAAATGATATTTCCATAATAGATCAGCCAATTGATTTTGCAGCTGGTGCAGCATGTCTTGAAAATGCTCTTACAAAAACAAAACATAAAATGGCATCTGTGATTTCTGATATTACAGTGCGTATGGGAGCAGATTCTGCTGCGATTTTTTCTGCGCAAATGGTTTTGCTTGAAGATGAAAATTTAATAGCTCAAGCTTGTCGTTTTATAGCGGAAGGTCATGGTGTCGCTTGGTCTTGGGATAGAGCGGTTCGTCAATTTTCAGATATGTTTTTTAAGGTAGATAATCCTTTGTTAGCAGCACGTGCTGTTAATTTAGTTGATGTTGGTCGACGTGTTTTAGGTGAAATCAATCCATCCTATAGATCGTTCTTTTTAAATGATATTCCACATGGTGTAATTCTGGTTACAAATGACCTTTCTCCTTCTGATGTAGCACAACTTGATTGTACAAGGGTAAAAGGATTAGCAACAGCATGGGGAGGTCCATTATCTCATACAGCTATTTTGGCGCGTACTCTTGGTATTCCAATGGTTGTTGCTACAGGTGATGATATTTTAGCAATTCAGTCTGATATTCAGGCTATTATTGATGGCGATAACGGGTTTATTTACCTTGATCCTACGCTTGAAGACGTTGAAGATGCTCAAAGGCATATTGATACTGTTGCGCAAAAACGTGTCAGTGAAATAAATGCATGTAGATTACCAGCGCAAACGACAGATGGTCAAAGAATTCGTATCATGGCTAATGTCAACTACGCAAATCAGGTTCCTGTTGCGCTTGATTTAGGGGCTGAAGGTGTTGGACTCATGCGCACGGAATTTTTGTTTTTAGAGAATCCATATATTCCGGATGAAGAGCTACAATTTAATATATATCGGGCGATGATTACAGCTGTAGGAGATAAGCCATTAATTATTCGTGCACTTGATATTGGTGGAGATAAACAGGTTACGCATTTACATTTATCTAAAGAGGACAATCCTTTTTTAGGTGTTCGAGGAACGCGGCTTTTGTTACGTCGACGTGATCTTTTTGTGCCTCAATTACGTGCTTTATATCGAGCGGCAAAAGAGGGTGGAGATCTATGGATTGTGTTTCCGATGGTCATGTCTGTTTCAGAGATTGTCGCTATAAAAAAGATTGCAGAAGAAATCCGCAACGATATTAATGCACCAAAATTAAAACTTGGTATTATGATCGAAGTTCCAGCAGCGGCCATTATGGCAGATGTATTGAGCGCCCATGTTGATTTTTTTTCAATTGGAACCAATGACCTAACACAGTATACAATGGCTGTTGATCGGCAAAATCCGTACCTTGTGTCTGAAGCTGATAGCCTTGATCCAGCAGTTTTGCGTATGATTTATCAGACTATTCAGGGAGCTGCACAACATAAGTGTTGGGTTAGTGTATGTGGTGGTATGGCTGGAGATCCTTTTGGTGCAATGATTTTGACTGGATTGGGAATTAATGAGCTTTCTATGATATCTTGCGATATTTCTCCAGTAAAGGCGTGTTTACAGACTCATAGTTTTGAAGATATGAAAATTTTAGCACAAAAAGCATTACAATGTGAAACTGCACGAGCTGTACGTGCTCTAAGCAAGAATATAAGGTGATAAAGAACATTAAGGGGAAAGAACGAGCTCATTTTGCAGACTAATCAGATTTTTAGTGCTGTAAAACATTAATACAGTATATTAATTTATAATGGTAATTTATCGTTTTACATAATGAGAACCCTGAATATTGTAGGTTTTTTTCGTTTTAAAGTTCTCTATATTTAATTAATAAAAATTACTCTTTTATACATTACAAGGAGGAGTAATGTATGGATAAAAACACTCTAAGAAAGAATAAATTCCTTTTATGCATTCTCTCAAATAGCAATAGATATTTTAACATTAGGCGACAAATAGCTTGATAGTACTTGGCTTTTACTTTTTATTTAAGGAAAGATGATGCTATCCAATAGATTTTATACCATTCATAGATACCGTATGAGGTAGATGTGGCAAGCTTTAAGAGATGTTTTTTTACAAACGTGTGGATGAGAAAGAAAATAGTATTTTTAGAGTATTCTGTTTTGTGATGAGACCATATCACGTTTAAAGAATGCGATAATCAAAAGTATGAAGTAATACGTAATTTCTTTTAAATAATGAGATTACTTTAGATATTTTGAAAACTGTAAAGCTGAATTTAAAAGTATATGGTAAAAATGAAAACAGGTTTGCATTTTTATTATTTTGTATTTGATCAAAATGAGACTATTTTTTCATTTCAGAAAATAAAATATATTCATACATATTAAATTAAAAATGCAAAGTTTTTTTCTGAATTTTATTTTCTTTAGTATCAACTAAATATAGAAGTGTGAAATTGAATAGAGGATTTAGAGTAGGGCTTATTATATAATCCTATGAAAGAGAAAACTGACACCATCACACTATTTTACAGCTCTCAATTTTGCAAAAATTCGTGCTATTTAAGAAAATGCATAAGAGCCACTTATCCTCTCTTAAAATGTTCTTCCCCCACATACCATCCCTTCCTATGACGTATAAGTAAGTGATTTTAATTATTTGGTTGTGTAAAACTATGGACTGTATGCCAATTTTAAGAGAAGTATTTTTTTGTGAAGCAGAAAGTGCGTAAATGAGCATGAAAGTTTATAACTGGTGACAATCTTTTTATTCTCATTATTGTATTCTACAAACCTATCCACGAAAAAAGTTTTTTCTTAAAAAGAAGGGATGTGCTTGTTATTCAACAGATAAAAGCTCTTACTTTAATAAATGAATTTGTTTTTTGGGTTTTGAATGTATAGTTTAGACTTGCACGTTATTTCTTTCTGGGTATAGTGCAAACTTCTGGAGAGGTGGCCGAGTGGTTGAAGGCGCACGCCTGGAACGCGTGTATATGGGAAACCATATCGAGGGTTCGAATCCCTCTCTCTCCGCCATTAATTTAAAACGAACTTTCATATGCTTGATATGACATAGTTTAAAAAGCTCAGCATTTGCAGGATTTTTTATTGTTTGAATTTGACCAGTTTGCGTCGATCTATGCCTATCATTATGTACACCTAGAAATTGCTGTTGAATTTCCATGAATTTTATACTTTTTAAGCTCCTCTCCTCTCGATCTTTAGATAACCTGATCTAGCATAAACGATCTCTTCAAATATCATTAAAGGATTTTTGCCATTATCACTAACTTCTGGTAGAGCTTTTAGAATTAATGGTGATCATAGTGCTATTTGCAATTTCGTTGCTTAACGGGCTAAATGCGTTTTATCCACATGAGAGGTAACGAACACCTCAGCTTTTCTCACGCAATGTGCTTATTTAAAATTAATGTCATGAATATTTGTACAACATTTTTATCTATACGATAATCAAAAAAAGGCTGACGTAATATAATAATTGAATATCATTCATGCGGCGCTTTCTTTTATCTTTAAGCTTTGTATGTAAATAGATAGTCCGTGCAAAATAAATAAAGGAGCGCAAAAGCCTATAAATACACATAGGACGTATAATATAGAAAATGAAAAAAATTTTCCTGCATATAAAAGCACAATAGAGAATAAAGCTGTTATGATGCGTACACTGGCATCGCCTGCCAAAATCACCTCGGCTAAATTTTCACTAGGTGTGATAGCTTGTCCAATTGTTATTCCCGATATCCTAAAATAAAATTGCCCAATACCTAATAAAAACCCCATAATATAAAGGGAATATTGAGTAAAATTTAAATATAGAACAAAAGAGATTGCGATCACGGCAAAAGCCGGTGCTCCCCATACAAAAAAACGAATTAAAGATGGAAATTTCCGTAAATAATAAGATGAGATAAGACCATTGATCACAAAACCCAGTGCTGAAAAAGCAAAAATAGAATTTTGAATAGCTGTAAATTTTATATTATCTGATGTTATAGAAGCAAGAACAAGTGGCAATAAAACAATAGTCCCCGTATAGAGAGAATTATTCAAAATACGATTAATCGTTAAAAAACGCAACGCAGAAATCCGCCAAAGGCACCTGAACCCAACTCCATAAGCTTTTTGAGATGGCTTTTTTAATAGCTCTTTTGCTCTGTTTAGTTGTTGTATAGACTTTATACGAAACCATAAGCAGGCATTCAAAAGATAGATAAATACAATAAAGGCTATGGCTATTTTGTGCCCCAAATGCGCAATTATAAAATATATAAGCAATGGGGATATAATAACAAAAAACTGACAGCAACTAGTGTAAAATGCAAAAACTCCAGCTTTTTGTTTGGGAGCTGGAACCAGCTGATTCAAGGCACTATTGTTATTTGGGTTATCAGCCCCCATCAAGAGAGCAAGTAAAAAAAATACAAATAAAATAAGCACTGGATTGTTCATAAATAATAAGAAAGACAATAAACAAGCGCAAATAATTTGACTATAAAACCCAATTATAAAGCCTTGATAGTGCGCCAACACGTTTCCCAAACATAAGCCAGCAATTCCAATTGCGATTAAATTAACGACATTTAAAGTAGCAGAAGTTTCTCCCGTTGTATCTTGGAATTGTAACAAAGAAAGGCCAATAGATAATACACCACTAGCACAAAAACTCGTCAAACAACCAATCACAATCATAAGAAAAACAGAATTACGCAATAACCTCCTCCCTCTTAAACAGAGACTCAAGCCATTTTATGATTTTCTCCATTGTCGAATATGGTTCGGTACTAAATTCCAGTTTTTCATAAAAGTTTAGTTCAAATGCGTTATAGGCACTTATTTTTTGAAAGTCATCTGTCAGCATGAATTCTATACTTGGCAACGTTGTGCCCATAGATTGAGACAAATAATAGGAAATTACTTTCCAATACATATAGGTACGCTCTCTTGCCAAATAATTTTCCAAGGCATATTTCAAGTGACAACCACTTAAAATATATTTCGGACAATGGTGCAACGGATAATAAATACAAATAGCACCGGCTTCATGTCCCGGACAAGAAGAAATATTAATATTTTTATCATTTCATAATATTATAAAAACGCTCAGTGAGCAGATCTTCCAAATTTAGTCTAGTCACAACAAGATTGGTTG
Organism: Bartonella sp. AA83SXKL; assembly: GCF_042196965.1. Lineage (NCBI taxonomy): Bacteria > Pseudomonadati > Pseudomonadota > Alphaproteobacteria > Hyphomicrobiales > Bartonellaceae > Bartonella > Bartonella sp. AA83SXKL. The sequence goes on along the minus strand of NZ_JBHIRG010000001.1, from coordinate 22,681 downwards.
CTAATTTTTGAGAAACATGAGACCAAGCCAATCTTACTACTAAAGTTCCAATAACCTTTAAGTCAGATTCTGGATAAGCTTTTTTTAAATTTTCCATCCATATGTCTCTATGACATATAATAATTGGCTCATCTCGTCTGAATGAACAAGATGTAATTCTAAACCAATATTATCACAAAGTTTTGAGCTCTTGAATTCTCCGTATCCTAACCTGGTATTCTTAAATCATAATAGAAACTAAAGAATTTTTAAGTATTCCAACTTTTATTAAACTTTGTAACAATCTATTGGAAGCTTCCCTTCACTGACTTCGACAATTATTTTCTCACCACTATAAGAACAAAAAATTAGCTTTGAAGTTGCTTACTTTTAGAAAAAAAATGAGCAACACTCTTTCTTAACTAAAAGAAACACGCTCTATACCTTTTTCTTTATGATTATCAAAAAACTATCCCGTTACAATTAACCATCAATTATTAGGATAAATATTCTGCGTTTAGCTTAATAAGCTGTTATAATCAATGTTTCTCTCTGTTTTAAAAATCAGAGTTTTTTCTCCTAGAGATACTCATAATTTCTTTACAATTTTTCCAAAAAAAGCCCCCCTTTAACATTGCTATTAATACGATCATCCTGAGAAGTTTTATACATACACACTTCATTATACGGAATTCTATGTATTTTTTTAACTTACTCAACTAACAAACATCTTTTAATGGACAAAATAAATCATGAAATTTGTGTGCTGTCACAATTCGAAAAACAATCATATATCTCCCTCCAATGATAGACGATGTCATTAGAAGAAAGCTTTAATGATATTGGTAGAATAAATTAACCAGAAAAAATTGCAGCGCTGATGGAATAAATTCTATTTTATACCTTGTAATTCTATCTAAATTTTAATCATTTTTGTTAAAGGTTCTTATGCAATTTTTTCTACATTCAGCATCATTTTTCCACTTGTTGGCAACAAAAGATTAATAGCTAAATTCACTTATGTCATAATAGTTCTTTTTTGGGTAAAATAGGACATCTTCAATTTCGATATATAAATATTTTAATTCTTTAATATATTCTCTTCACATGCTTTAGATTAACAACACAACAAAACCCAAAATAAAAATATTTATTTTACTTAAGTTATTGAATATTATTTAAAAAGTATGAAAATAAAGTGATGCAATAGTTAAAAATTATTTAAAAATTCAAATCCATCTACATTTTAGAGCCATCACGCATGGTAATAGCAGTTTTCATTAGGTATACTAAATATGCTTGATAACTTTTCTGCTTCATGCTTGTAGGGAGTTTCAGATAGAGATAATACCAGAATCCATTCGTGAATGCTCGACAATAAAGCTGTAAACAAAATTATTTCCTTTTTGTTTCATCCGTTAAGCTTGATTCATTTTTTTCCTAAAGAATAATGTTCTATTTTGTGCTGTAAAATGCCGTTTCTGAAAAGCTTCTACGTTGATTTGGGTAGAGGACGTAAACTTCATAGCCTTATTTTCCGCAGAATCTATGGGCGCATTATGGGAAGCAGGAGTAAAAGAATAAAATCCTGTATGAGAAAGAATCCATTAAAGAGCGTGCGGTTACCCATCTCTAATATCTCCAATAGTGAGATTTTCTGTAGCAATTGCATATATGCATCCTACATCTGCCGCAATTGATTTGTGCCTTGTATTGGCAGGTAGATGTATAATATCTCCTGGTGTACAGGTTATATGTTTTTCGCTATAGAAAAAATCTAACTCTCCCTCTATAATTAAGAGAGTTTCATCGACCTGGTGAATATGCCAATCGTGTATTTTTTTTGGAAAATCTCTTTGTATCTCTATTGATCCTTGCTCTGGAAGCATCATTTTGAATATATCATAGATATTTTTATTTAATTTAATTTTAGAAAATTTAGTCATTATCGTGCTCCATTATATGATATGGGCAAGGTGGGGATTCAATATTATTATCTTGCAGGAAGTATTGCGTCCATTCTCTATTTTGGGGTTCGCCATATTTTCCTAAAAAAGGAGATTTTGTTATAATATCAAAAGGTTCAAGTCTTTTTGTTACAGCGGAGAATGCATTTTTTGCTTTTTGTTCTGTATCGAGCAGATCAGAAAAAACCCACCTAGGCTGGAAAGTTAACATAAATGTAGAACTTCTCCTACTTATTCTGTTTATATGGGATGGGGTATTGCAAACTATAAACATAGGCTCGCCATGAAAGCAGAACTACCATAGAGGATTGTCCATATTTTTTGGTATATGCTTAGGCTATTCTTGGTCATCAAGAGTTCGCAAATCTTTAAGTATAGACCAGAATTTTTCTCTATAAACTTCGATACTTTGTACGGGGGCAGGCTTCTCGAATGCAACAAAAGATGTGTTCTTTCCAAAACTTTTATAATTATCGCAATAAGTTATCAGGTCTTCCATCATATTTTTTGCGGTCAACTTATTGTAGAACCCAAATCTAAGCATATTTTTTGAGTATCCATTTACACCGAATAGACAGGGAAAAGGTCTAATTGTGTTATTCATGGTTGCATCGAATTCTTTAAAAACGACCTGCTTCCATTTTTCATATTTGTCTATATTTTCAATTATTTGCGCTGCTGAATCCATGTTTTCCTCCCAATTGTTGTATTTTATAAGAAATTGCTACGAATGACCCTCTCCAAAGCTGATAATTCATCATCACTGTGTCCCCAAATTGCTATAATGGCAGGGCAGGTATTTAAATCGATGGTTAGGGGGAGGGGCTCGTTTTCTTTAAAAAAGAGCGTAAAATGAACCACATTTTCCCAAGAATGAAGCTTTTGCCGCCATACGTTAACATCTTTTATAATATGACCGTCGATCTCGTTGATAAGGAAGATAATACGCCCTTTTTTCTTAAAGCGACTTGGGGTTTGCGAAAACACGCCTGCAATAAGGTTAACGGAGCTTTCAAGTAAACCATCTTCATAGCAATGCGCGAACAAGGTGGGTGCAATTCCTCCGTGGAGGCGGGCTCCTACTTCGATCATTACTGGACCACGAGCTGTTTGCATGATTTCCATATGCGCAGGTCCATATTCAATCCCCAGTGCGCGAATGCATTGTTTTGCATAAGAGATAAGAGGGGCATAAGAGGGATCTTGAGCATCAAGCACATCAAGCGATTCATAAACAAAAGCACTTCCATTATGAATACCTTTTTTATATCGCGATAAAGCACATATCTTTATAGCCTCTCCATTTACAACGGCGTCGACGATGTATTCTTCTCCCTCCAATCTTTCTTGGAGCAAATAAGCATCGTTAGGTGCGCCAAAAATATTTTTTTGTGTCCAGTCGATTCTAGAGGACCATGCCGCCACTTTCTCACGGCTGGAGAAAAACAAAACACCATCGCTTCCACCAGAATCATTCGGCTTTACCACATAGCCGCTGTGGCTTTCAAAATCATCGAGAGTACAATCATTTTTTGTAAGAATCTTTGATCGGATGTAAGATAAATCATTTTCACAAAGGCGTTTTTGCATCGCTGCTTTTTTCCGTCGCCAATCGGTAGTCAAGGGGTTATTCCCAAGACAACCATAATAAGCCGCCAATTGATCTGCACAATAAATACCCCCTTCGGCGCCTGCGACCACGGACTCTATCGCGCCGATAGGAAAGCGTTTCTTTATCTCATCTACACTATGAAGCTTCGCTTCTGCCATGCCCTCTCCCTGATAAGAAAGCATATAGTGTGAAAAAGGAGCTTGTTGAGAGACAACACCATAGCAAGCATAGCCTAATTTTTGCAAAGCAGGGGCATAGAGGGCACCCGTGGAGAAAGGGTCGACAATAAGAATAGGTTTTCTCATACTTTGTTCCGCTGCAATAAAAGGAAAAGAATATAAATAAAGATTATTAGCCCTATAAGGGGGAGAAGATAAACAGCTGCTTGAGGACCCATAAGGGCAGAGCTTGTAAGAAGACCAAGGATAACATAACCTGCCGATTGGGAGAGAGTATAAAGCATACCGCTATAGCTTCCCACCAGCTCTGCTTGAGCCTCTGTTTTGGTCGCTTCAATCGTATGTTTGCGGGCATTAATTCGCATGGTATTCATTGAAAAGCCAATAAAAAAGCAAAAGACCACAGCCAAATAGGGCGATTGTGTGGTGCTAAAAATAAGATCAGCCACGCTCAACATAAGGGCTGGGAGAATAAATTCAAAGCGAGGGATTTTGATAAAAGCAGCCAAAAAAGCGCCCATGCCCGCAACCGCACTGCAAAGTCCATAATATTCAGAGCCAAAATTTTTCACACTCTGAAAAAGAATGGTTGCCAGCGTATTATAAGCGCAAATATGAAAGCCAATAAGTCCTATGCAGACGCATAAAAGTTTAAGCTCACGGGAGAGTCCATCCGCTTGCGGTATAGGTGCTGTCTTCTTATCGGTTGCAGGTGCTGTGGTATCTGTAGCGTTGTATTCATCGCAAAAGATAATATATCCGGCTATAAGGCTTATAATGATGTCAAACACACAAAGTGTCACAATCAAACCATTATAACCGATTTCAGCTGCTGCCCCTCGAGGGCTGGTCGCTTCTAAGAGATAACCACTTAGTGCTGCTCCCAAAAAGGCGCCAATTTGCACCACTGTTTGCATAATGCGGGAAGCCTTTTGGGCGCTAATATAACCACTAAGTGCTAGTTTAGTATTATAAGTCTCGAGTGTGCTTAAGGTAATCAAAGAGAGATAGCCGATAGAGATAGAGACAGCGATAAAACCAAAGGGGGAATCAGCGTAATGGAAAAGTGCAATCAATAAAAGAAGGCTATAGATAATGATCCGCCTTTTGTATAAATCGACCAACCGCAGTGAGGCTTTAATGCGCACAAGACCGCTTTTTTTCAAAAGATAGGGCATAAGGGTGCCCAAAGCCATGGTTACGCCCAGGAAAACCGATGAGGATGTTATGCGATAAGCATTCCAAAGATTACTTAAGAATAGAACCATATCAGAAAGATACAGCAGGACAACAAGCCCATAAAACCGAAAAATCAGTTGTTTATGCACATTATCCCCCCATGTTAAATACACATGCTGTACATTATACATTTTTACAAAAAGCTAATATATGTGTTGTTAGGCATGTCAAGTTTTTTCGATAGAAGCATGATACAGATTTGAACGATAACGTTTATCATAGTGATAGCTAATTTGGGAGAAACTAAGAGCGGAGGCGGTTGGTGTTTTTGCTGTATCTCTTGTGAGATGCTTTGCCAATGAGGAGTTTCTTCGCTAAATGATCAGTATAGCTATGTTTTTGGGAGGGCTGTGTTTGCACTCTTAAGATTTCCTCCATTTATACTCAAGGTTTAGGTTTTTCTATTGACCGTTGTTAGATGTTTTTGTGACAATAAACTTCGTTATCTATCAGAAACATTTATGGCATTAGCGCTAAGGTATTGTATTAAAACCTTTACATAGTAGTCTTTTTATAGAGAGAAGGTATTATTGGTTCAGTTTTAGGAGGCTTTATTACGGCTGATTTGGGCGTCGTCGTTGTTTGAGGGCTTATTATAATATTCTTAGTTTCAGTTTATGAATATACCGAAAAATATAGTGAAACATTTGATTCAAACGCTTTTGCTAGGCATATTTCAATATCTCAGCGATGTTTTCCAAGAATTGCTCTGCTACTTTTTGACGGAATCGGATATCAAATGCTTATAGCGAGGGCAGTGGTTTGAGAAAAGATAGAGTTGATTTCATTAGATTCCTATGTAGCGGAATCCAGTACCAGCTCTTAGGAACAATAAATACTGAGATCGAACTCATTTCGCTACACTTACACGACGCTATAGGAGTAATCCTCAAAATTTCGCTAGAATTCGTTAAAAAAATGGCTGGGTATGGAGTGTGATCAAAAAATATATTTTTTACAAATACTTAATCTCATTTTAAGTTGTCTAAAATATAACCTTATCTTAAAACTAAGTCTATATACCGCCATTTATCATAAAGTTAATAAGTTATACAAAATGCGGGAGTATTGTGTTTTTTTATTTAGAGACGAGTAAAAAACACCTTATTAAACATTAAAAGATTTTAGACAAAAAAATTTAACTTATGGAGAGTATATAGACAAAATGTATCTTGATAAAAAAGTTTATAACTCCATGTGGTCTTCAAAGAAATTTTCTGGTTCTTTTATTGTCTTATGCGGGTTTGATGGGAGTGGAAAGACAACACAAACAAAAGAAATTGCTCGCCATTACTCAACAGAAAACATATAATACAAACTTTTAACACAGTTCTTAGTATAGAAATAATCCATAAATTAGAGATATGTAGATAATGGAAAAGCAATTGATCCGTTGCTTTTAGCACTCTTATCAGCGACAAATAGACGCGAATATACGCTTGAAATTATTGAACCTTCCTTAACGTCATCGCAAAATTTATTAATTAGCGATCGATATGTTTATTCTAGTCTTGCTTATTTTTATGCTCGAGAGCTTTCTGTTGAAAGTGTCGTTAAATTAAATCAATCTATTCTAAGACCTCATATTACATTTTATCTTCATTTACCGCCCATTACTATACTGGAACGGTTGCAGAAAAGGGATGATTTAAACTTAAAATACGAAGAAAAACTCTCTTTTATTGAAAAAGTTTACAAAGTGTTATCGGAAATAGATGAGCAGTTTATAACAATTGATGGAACTGCTCCTATTTCTTTAATTCATCATCAAATACGACATCATATAAATAAGGTTTGTTTTGATTATGAATAAAATCATTTATTAATCAAGTTATCCACGATAAATCCTCCTTTATGTATCTGTACTCTAAATCTGAAACTTTAGAGATATGATTGCAATAATTTAACTGCTCAGGAAGATATTACGTTATATATTTTAATTGGAAAACTAACTGTAATTGGCTTATTTTAAAAGATTTAGAGAAGGGGAGTAGAAAAGTTAGCAGTATTTATCGTGAAGATAATAGTATGTTTATTCTTTTAGAGCCAAAGTGTGGTGATAGAAGAACGACATGGAAGGATATACTCGAACATATTTTAGTGCACGGAATAATAAGGACAATAATGTGAGTGAAGCTTCCATACCGTAAAATTGTTTCACATATGTATAAAGGTGTAGCTTCTGAATAAAACGCACATAAAATATTAAATTTGTTTTTGTCCATAAATGTTCCGTTTTCATAGAAGAATTAATCATAAAACAGCACAAAGATTGTAAAAGCCTCAAAAAAGAAATTTTGCTTTCTTAAATTTAATGATCTAAAATGAAAATTGTAAGAATGCCTGTTTTTAAACAGGATGTATTATGCATATCGACTGGTATTCATTTTAGAGGATAATTTATGTTCACTTCAAATTTGAAGGAACGCATTGCTTTATTTGAAAATAGAACTTTTCTCTATTTTACTTTGAGCGGCTTATTTGCTACATTTGGAAGTGGACTAAATTATATTACATTGTCATGGATCGCTTACAATCAGACGGGCTCAATCCGTGGTGTAGCGTTGATGATGCTTTTTCTTTGGACGCCTGGCATTATTTTTGCGCCTATTTTTGGCATATTGGCAGATAAATATAACCGTAAAACGCAGATTATTATTTCAAATCTTGTGAGAGGTTTGGTAATCGTGGGCTGGGTAATGCTTTGGCGTTTTGGTATAGAAATTGAATTGATGGTCTTATCTGCTCTTTTGGGTATTTTTATTCCTTTTTATATGCCATCAGCTATTTCTTTAATTCAAAGTATTGTGCTGAAGGAACAGCTCATCAATGCAAATGCGACCATCGATATGGTTTATGAACTTGGCACTATCGTAGGTATGGGCTTAAGTGGATTTATACTATCCTATGCAGGAACAAAAGGAACTCTTCTAATAGGTGGTATATTCTTTATTATTGCTGGTTTATTTAATTTTGCAATGAAGGTACCTAAAAACCGAAGATCTAAAAATCAAAACCAGCAAAATTGGTGGGAAAATTATACAGCATCTCTTCATTATTTTAAGCAGAATCCGGCTCTTTTTGTACCTTATATAAGCCAGATGATTATTATGACTCTTTTGATGACCATTCCTGTTATTCTCGTTCCTTATATACAAGAGGTTTTACATGCGGATAGCAGGATCTTTGCAATATTGGAGGTGCTTTATTCTATGGGTGTATTGACAGGTGCGTTTTTTTCACCACTTCTTTGTAAAGTTTTATCCATAAGAAAAACATTAGCCATTTTATTAGCTTTTATGGCTATTGGCCTCGCTATTTTATCTGTTAATACACACAATTTTGTTGTTTTTCCTGTTTACTTTATGATTGGATTTGGACTTTCAAGTTGGGCTCTTTCGATTTCTTTATCACAACTCTCTTGTGATCCTGAATACCAAGGAAGATTGCAGGCAAGTTTTAATGGTATCTCTGGATGCTTGATCCTCGGAGTCTATCTCATTATGGCAAGCGATAACAGTAGCATATCACCTCAATCGATATATTTTTTTCAAAGTATTGTTGCGTTTGTTGGAATACTCATAGTGCTGTTTTATAAACATGAAAAACAATAAATTACATTTAAGTATGGTCAATATACGCTATTTTATAAATATCTACGCTGCGGCATATTTCATATTTTGCTTTTAAAGGAGAGTTGAGAAAATGTAAAAGTTGGTGCTTAATGAACAAAGCATAAATTGATGTATGCTAGAGAATACTCTCTATTTTTTGATAATGATCTAAAAGAATTGATGCGTTTCTTTAATTCATCTCACTGTTGTTAAGAAGACGAAAACGTAACACTTTAAATCTTCTTGAAAGTTTTTTGTCTAAGCGTAGCAGAAAGTAAAGCGATGAGGGAATATCGTATTATACGGGGAGAGTATTGCATTATTTTTGTTTTTCAAAATCCATATGAAAAATTGTATCAATTTCATCTTCATTGGAATGAGTATTTCTACGACGATGCAAGGTTTGCACAATCTCTTTTTTTAAAACAGCATCTGTTTCACTTAAACGGTGAATACTGAGTTCCAATTCAAGAGATAACGCCAAATCCACGCACAGTTTAAGCTCTTCTCCAATGTCGAAACCGCGTTGATAGTCGTCATAAAGACCAACCAGTGTATCAGATAATTCTTTATCGCATAAAGAGGTCATGCTTAATTCCTCAACGTTGCGGGTTTCCATGCAGCTTTTTTAAGTATCACTCCACTATCATCACTTAAAATTGCCATGTATACGAACCTCATGGTTTTGTCAATTTTCTGCAAAATACGCGCTTTTAAATCAAAGCCTATTAAAGATTTTATTATTCCAAGATTTTGAAGCACCCAATTGTAAATATGGATGGCAATGTGTTCACTATAAAATTTATAGCATTTGAAATACATTGCCAAAAGGCTTTTAATATGCGTAGAGGAAGAGTATTCTGACGATAAACCAAACACCCTGAAATCTCTATTACCAGTTACAGCTAAATCAGTGCCATTAATATATAAAATAAGCAAACAGGGTTTGTAAACGTCTAACTTTTTAATAACGAGTGATAATCTCGTTTTTTGTAGAATACCAATTATTTTGCCTATTTTATATTGATTTTTAGACATTGATAAACTTTTTACCTTATAAAAACCTATGGGAAATGCATTAGCATATTTTTGTAATAAGATTTCAGTGGTATATTGCACAGCATGAAATGAAGAGAATCGTATTAGGCTTTTTGCTTTTGAAAGAATATGACTGCAACTTTTGAGAAAGCAGTTGGCAAGAATTGGCTTGGCATGCAAACTGATAGAGTTGGCAGTGGCGCATTTAGTTTTTTCATTGGCCTGTGTCCAAATGTTTTTGACTCTGGAAAATAGCCTCTGATAGGCTTGAGTTTTTCCAAGGTTATATTACAGGGGCGCAGCTCAGAAAAGTACCACGGCGATTGCATTTTTTTGTAATTGTCATAATTTTCGCTCCTGCTTAAATGGATGCTGTGACATCCGTTTTTGTGGGGTTATGTATGTGATAACTGCTCTTCTTAAGGGGCAGTAACAATATAAATCAATATAATTATTTAATCAACAATTATATTGATTTTGGAGTATTTTTTTTGGCTCGTCCGGAAGCAAAACCTAAAACTGAGTTGGCAAAACGTTTTCGTGAAGTGCGTTACGCTCTTGGTTTTACAGAGCGTAAGCAGTTTGCTGAACATCTTGGGATCACTGCTGGTTCTATAGGAACTTATGAAACTGGTATAAGTGAGCCTACAGCCTCTGCGCTCTCCAAATATCAAGAAATTTGTGGTGTTTCATTAGATTGGCTAGTAACGGGAAATGGCGAGATGTTTTCAGATGTGGCAAAGGCGAAAGCAGCTGGTTTTAAACCGCAGGCGATTCCTACTGGGCTGATGAAAAAGCTGGGACATTTAGTTTATACGACCTATCATGATGCAAAAATAACACTTTCTCCTGAAGATGTTGCGGAATTAGCAGCAGAGCTTTATGGAAGATTGCAAGAGCTTATTCAAAACCTCAATGATATAGAAGAAGTCGAAGCCACTTTGCCACTTTTAAAATTACATTTAAAGCGTAAAATCGCAACTGAAAAACACATCTAGAAATTTCATAAGATACGAATGAACAGCCTTTTAAAAAATAAAACTTTTTTGATTTTCTGCTGTATAACCAAGTTTGGAATGTGAGAATCTCACGATTTTCGAGTCTCTTATTCGATCTGAAAAACGAGAAACTATCATTATAAATCAATATATTTCTCTGATTAAAGATAAAACGGTTCATAAAAAGAACGACGGGTAGCAATACAAACAAAATTGATTCAAAAGGAAGCGAGTATAGCATCATTCCTGAAATATTTGTTGGTTGAAGAAAAGATACGGACAACAGTGAAAATACAGTGGATTATGTGAGAGGAAAGAGTTTAGAAAACAGCTTTTTTCGGTTTGTAATATTAAAAATTTATACAATAGTGAAAATACAAGGACGGTTTTGATGACTATAGAGGGGGAACAGACATGAAAGAGAGAAGAACGAAAGATTTTTATAGCGCGCTTTTATCTTTTTATGAAGACGATGAGATGAGTACGTTAAAACTTTTAATAGGAAGTTTCTCATTATATTGGATATAAAAAAATTCTTTCAAAGGTGTGCATCATATATTGAAACAGATTACTTCCCAGCAAAGAGTGATGTTATCATGATAATCGTCATTATTACATTATGCTATAAGTTAAAAAATCATAAATTTGTGCTTATAAGAACAGCTATTTTATTGAGAAGTATTTTTATAAATTTATAAAAAATTATTTTTACACTCTTGCCATTCTTCTGATGCGCTTTATTTGAAGAGTAGAATTGCTCTTTAGTGAAACTATTTTGTTAAGAGATAAATCACAGTATTTTTGAATGGAGATAACGATATATTTTCAAAGTTTTGTGTTTTTATTTATTTTTTAGCTTGAATCCCTCTAGCTAAAAGGGTTGGGGACTTTTCTAGATTCGATGTTGTTGCAAAGATTTTAGAGCGATGCCGTAAAAAATAGCGGTATCGAAGGGGGGAGGGTTTTGCCTTGATTTATTGGTTTTTGAAGTGCGCAAACTAAGGGTTTTGCCATGAGTGTTTCTGCGCGTTGTAATGATGTTGAACTCTGTTGGAGGAGGTTCTTATGAAAAAAAAATATTCCACACCAAATTTAATTAAAGTTGTCTCTCTTAGTACGGTAATGGCGACACTCTTATCGAGTGTTTCTCCCGTTTTTGCGGCGAACCTTGCGATAATAGGACAAACTAATCAGAGTTCGAATGCTCCCCAAGTGATGTATCCGTATGGGAGTCATGGGAGTGTTGTTTTTGCTGGTGATGATAATTATTGTGGTGCAGACAACGTTGTTGGTCGTGGCGGCAAACAACAACAAGGAATTGCTGATAGTCAACGAATAACCGCAGAGCAACAATATAATAGATTTATTACTAATCAAGAGTTTAACGGTCGTCGTCCTTATGGTACGACCACTGAACAGGTTATTTGGACGGGTGATGGATACACGGCTAGGGTTGATGGTAAAGTTTTGGGTGGTTATATGGGGACATTTTCCACCAGTGGTTTTGCTAGCGCTATGCCTGAGGCTTATGGTGTTTATTCTTTTGCTACGGGGTGTGGGTCTGCAGCGACGGGTAATTATTCAACCGTATTTGGTGCAGGCGCGACAGCAAAGGCAGGGGGTGCACAAGCTTTTGGTGTTTCCGCACTTGCAAGTGGTATAGCAAGTGTTGCTATGGGTGTAGGCTCAGAAGCATCGGGCAAATCTGCTGTTTCTTTTGGTGGTCTCGCAACCGCTTCTGGTAAAAATAGCATTTCTATAGGTGAGAGTTCCAAAGCTACGCAGGACGATGCGATTGCGGTTGGTTCAAATGCAGAAGGGAACGGTATAAATAGTGTTGCTATTGGTAAGTTTGCATCTGCATCTGGTTACGATAGTATTGCATTAGGATTAAAGACCAAAGCAACTGACGAGTACGCGGTTGCTATAGGCACGAAGGCTGAAGCTCAAGCTCTTGGTTCTATTGCAATAGGTGGTGGAGAACCTGCAGACAACGGGGAAGAAAGAAAAGTAATAGCTAAAGGTAAAAATTCGATTGCCATAGGTTCCCATACTTATGCTGAGACGGCTCATTCAGTTGCAATTGGTATAAACGCACAAGTACGTGTTATAGATGGTGTTGCTGTGGGGGGAGGATCTGTCTCTCGTGTTGAGAGTGGTGTTTTTGGTTATGATCCTGTAACAAATACTACAACAACAAAGAGTGATCTTGCATGGAAAAGCACTGCAGGTGATTTTAGTGTTGGTAATACTAACCAGAATTTAACGCGACAGATTACAAATGTTGCAGCAGGGAGTAATGACACTGATGCAGTGAATGTTGCACAGTTGAAAGCTATGAGAGATTTGGCATCAGGAGTTTGGAAACTTTCTGCTAACGATACCGATCCTACAGACGTGAATCCAGGTAGTACAATAGATTTTTCAGTGAAAGATACAAAAGTAGGAAAAGATAACTTAAAGATTGAAAGAAACACTGTAGATAATAAGCATAAAATTGAATTTACTTTGAGTGATACTCTTAAATTGACAAAAGTCACTACAGGACAAAGCTCTATGAGTGATGATGGCTTTATTATTGAAAATGGGCCAAAAATGATTCTAGATGGTATTGATGCTGGCGATAAACAGATTACAAATGTGGCAGATGGTGAAGAAGACGCCGATGCTGTAAATTATAAACAGCTGAAAGAGGTAAAAACAGTTGTAGAAAAAGGCTGGAAGCTTTCTGTTGATGGTAACAATGCTACAGATGTTGGAGCAGGTAGTACAGTAGATCTCGTTACAGGTGCTGATGATAACAATAACAAAAACATCAAAATTGTTAAAAGTAATGGAAATAAAGTTACATTTACTTTGAATAGTAACCTTAGTTTGACAAGTGTCACTGCAGGTAACAGCATTATGAATGGTGATGGCTTTAAGTTTGTTAATGGGGGGCCAAGCATAACCGTGAATGGTATTGATGCTGGAAATCAAAAGATTATAAACGTAGCAGAGGGAACTCAAGATACCGATGCAGTGAATTATAAACAACTGAAAGAGATAAAAGAAGCTGCTACAACGCATTGGCAACTTTCTGTTAATGGTGGAAATGGTGTATCTATTGGACAAAATGATACAGTAAATTTACAATCAGCTGGTAAGGAAGGTAGTCAGAATATCAAGATTGTAGGAGATAATAACCGCAATGTTACGTTTGATTTAGCTGATGATATTAATGTAATGACTGTCACAGCAGGAGACAGCATTATGGATGCTGCTGGCTTTAGATTTGACGGTGATGAGGGGCCGAGCATAACTGTTAAAGGCATTCATGCTGGTAATAAAACGATCAAAGGAGTAGCAGATGGGGAAGACGATACTGATGCTGTAAATTTTTCACAGTTGCAAGATGTAAAAGCAATTGCAGAAAAAGGCTGGAAGCTTTCTGTTGATGGGAACGATGCTACAGATGTTAAAGCTGGGAGTACAGTGAATTTTGTTGCAGTTAAGCAGAAAGACTATGATGATAATGAGAGTGAGAACACAAATATAAAAATTGTCAAAAACGAGGACAATCAAGTATCCTTTGATTTAAGTGAATATATTAAAGTTGGTCGTGTAGAAACAGGGGATAGCAGAATGAGTAATGCCGGTTTCATGATCAAGGATGGTCCAAACATGACCAAGGGTGGCATTAATGCTGCAAAGACACAAATTAAAGGAGTCGCAGATGGTAGCGATGAGCATGATGCTGTTAATCTTTCACAATTATATAAAATGAAGTTTGAGATAGAAGATAATAGTCTTGTTAAATGGAGTAAAAGTAAAAATTTAATTACCATTGGTGCTGAAAAAGAAGGTATTGAAATCAAAGTCGCGAACTCTGAAGGTAGGGATCGAATTATTTCTGGCGTTGCAGTTGGAAAAGTCAGTTCCGATTCAACAGAAGCAATAAATGGCCATCAGCTTTTCAATTATGCTGATAATATATCAAAATATTTTGGTGGTGAGACAGATGTGATTGATGGTTTCAAGCCAACTTTTACTGTTCAGGATAAAGAACACCATAATGTAACGGATGCTTTTAAAGATGTCGATAATTCTATAACAGATATTTATACACGGATTAACAATGTAACAGCAAATAGTCTTGTTAAATGGGACGAAGGGCAGAAGCTCATTACAATTGGTGCGCAAAAAGATGGTACCAAAATCAATGTTGCCAATTCTAATAGTGAAAATCGAGTTATCTCTGGTATTGCAGATGGAAACCTCGGAAAGGCTTCGAAAGAAGCTATAAATGGTAGCCAGATTAATACAATTTCTGGAGATGTTGCAAAATTCTTTGGTGGGGAAGCAGCATTTCAGGATGGTGCTTTTGTAGGTCCACAATATAACGTATCTACAGTTTCTACAGATGGTGAAGTAGTTCAGTATATAGCTGAAAATGTTGGTGATGCTTTAACAAAGCTTGATGCGAATGTTAAAAATGTGAATAGTCGTATAAAATATGTAGATAATAAATTTGATAAATTCTCTCAAGATGCTTTATTATGGGATGATGGTAAACAAGCATTTGCTGCACGTCATGAAAAAGATGGACGTAAAACAGATAGTAAGATTACCCACCTTTTAAATGGTGATATTTCTGAAGATTCAACAGATGCGGTAAATGGTAGCCAGATTAATAAAATATCTAAAGATATTGCAAAATATTTTGGTGGTGGTACAGAATTTAATAACGGAGTTTTTTCAGGTCCACAATATAATTTATCTACAGTTTCTACAGATGGTAAAGTAGAACAGAAAACCTTTGAAGATGTTGGCTCGGCTTTGACAGGGCTCGATGCAAATGTCAAAAATGTGAATAAACATATACAGCATGTAACCAATGAGTTTGATAAATTGTCTCAAGATGCTTTACTGTGGAGTGAAAAGGATCAAGCATTTGTTGCGCGTCATGGAATAGATGGACAGAAAACAAATAGTAAGCTAACGTATCTTTTAGATGGCAATGTTTCAGAAGATTCAACAGATGCAATAAATGGTTCCCAACTTTATGCGATGGGTGATCAGATTGCGAATTATTTTGGTGGTGGCGCTAGTTATGAAGATGGAGAGTGGATAGATCCTGCTTTCATAATTTCTCGACGTAATGAAAACGGTGATATTGTTGAGAAAAAATACAATAATGTCGCTGAGGCTTTCGGCGGTGTCGATAATTCTATCACGGATATCTATAATCGGATTAACAATGTGACAGAAAACAGTCTTGTGAAGCAAGAAAGCGGGTCAGGACTTATCACGATCGGTAAGGCAACAGGTGGTACTGAAATTAATATTGCAAACAAAAGTGCTATGGAACGTACACTTTCCGGTGTGAAAGACGGAAAACTCTCTCAAACATCAACGGAAGCGGTAAATGGTTCACAGCTTTTTAAGACGAATGAAAATGTCAAAACTGTTACTGATAATCTTGAAAAAGTAGCTAAAAATACGTCGAAATATTTTGGTGGTAGTACAGATGTATTGAACGGTATCGAGCCAGCTTTCCTTATTCAGGATACAACATATCATAATGTTACGGATGCGTTTACGGGCGTGAATACTTCTATTACAAATATTGATAATAAGATTTCCGATGTGGTAAAAAATAGTCTTGTTAAACAAGATGAAATTTCAGCTCCTATCACGATTGGTAAGGATACAGCTGGGACTGAAATCAATATTGCAGGATATGCTGGTGTAGCACGTAAGATTTCTGGTGTGCAGGCAGCAGAGAAGGGTGATGAAGCTGTTAACAAAGACCAACTTGATAAAAGCATAAAGGATATTACGAAAGATATTGAGACAGTAACTGCTGCTGCGGTTCTCTATGATAAGAATGACGATAATAGTGTTAATTATGGTAGTGTAACTTTGGGCGGCGATAAGAACAACGGACCAGTTGCTCTTCGTAACGTGAAAGATGGTAGCATTTCTGAAAATTCCAACGATGCAATCAATGGTAGTCAGATTAATAAAATATCAGCAGATATTGCAAAGTTTTTTGGCGGTGGTGCAAAGTTCATTAACGGTGCTTTTGAAGGGCTGAAATATACTTTATCCGCTATTGTAGGTGGTGAAGTAGGGAAGGCTAATTTTTACAATGTTGGTGATGCTTTAACAGGTCTTGATAATAATGTTCAAGATGTGAATCAACGCTTAACGAATGTATCCAATGAGTTTAATCAGAAAATTGAAGGTATCTCAAAAGATGCTTTATTGTGGGATGATGATGAAGGTGCATTCGTTGCACGTCATGAAAAAGATGGCAAGAAAACAAACAGCAAATTGAAGTATCTTTTAGATGGTGAGATTGCGGATGGTTCAACAGATGCTATTACGGGTAACCAGCTTTATTTCATGAGCAACCAGCTTGCTAATTATTTCGGTGGCGGTGCCAAATATGAGAATGGCAAATGGACAGATCCTACTTTTAAGATTGTTCAAGTCAATGCTGATGGTACAACTGTTGAGAAAGAGCACCATAATGTTGCTGAGGCGATTGGTGGTGTTAATGGCGGTATGGTAAACATAAATAACCGTATTAATGATGTTATCAACAAGGTCGATTCAGATGTTTTAAAGTGGAATGATAAAGAAAAAGCCTATGATGCCGGTCGCGATGGAAAGCCGAATAAAATTATCAATGTAGCTGATGGTAAAGTTGAAAAAGGTTCGAAAGATGCGGTTAATGGTGGACAACTTTGGGAAACCAATGAACGTATCACTGGTGTTGAAAAAGATGTTAAGCATCTTACCAACAGAGTTGATACCATTTCCAATACGATTGCTGATATTGGTGATACAGTTATCAATATTGATGCCAAAGTTGATAACATCAATAATAGAGTTGACGGCATTGAAGAGGATGCTGTTCGTTATGATAGAGATGAAAACGGCAAAAAAACCAATAAAATCACATTAGCGGGGGGGGATGCCAGTGAACCTGTTCTGATTGATAATGTAGCTGATGGTAAAATTGAAAAAGGTTCGAAAGAGGCTGTAAATGGTGGTCAACTTCATGATTATACTAAAGAACAGATGAAGATTATTCTTGATGAATCCAAGCAGTATACAGATCAACGGGTTAATAATATTGTGATTGATGCGATTGATGATGCTGTTGATCGGGCTAAGCAATATACAGATATGAAGTTTGATGTTTTAAACTATAGTATTGAGAGTGTGAAAAAAGAGGCAAGACAAGCAGCGGCTATTGGTCTTGCGGTGTCTAACTTACGCTACAATGATACACCTGGAAAATTAAGCGTTGGATTTGGTACTGGTTTATGGCGTAGTCAGTCTGCATTTGCCTTTGGTGCAGGTTACACCTCAGAAAATGGAAAATACCGCTCTAACATATCTGCAACAACTTCTGGAGGTCACTGGGGTGTAGGTGCGGGATTCAATATGACATTGAATTGATAATAAACAAAATACATAAAAAATTCCTTTTCACCCCTGTCTCATGAGGCAGGGGTGAATTGTTATTACGTATGTAAAAATACATATATATATATAAATTGATAAGCGCTATAACGATAAATACAGGTTTAAAAAACAGAAAAACCGGACGATTTCAACAAAATGAACTTCTTATTTCAAAATAAGATAATGAGTTTTTTCATAAATTATAAGTCCATTATTTTCTGCTTTAACTTTTAAATCTAAAAAATCTTCCACTCTCTAAAAATCTATTAAAAAACTTTCTAGTAATACAAAGGTATATATTTAAATGTATTTCAATTTTACTGGAGGAAGTTATAAAAACAATATACTAAACCAATTCTACCCCTTGCAAAAAACAACCAACAGGTTTAAAGATTAAAAAAACCAACCACCACAAGAAAACTTACCTTTTTAGGAAAGGTAAGAGAACAAAGCACGTTAACTACAAAACATCAACTTCTCTATCTTTTCAATCAGTCATTAAGCTTTTGAATATATTTAGAAAAACCAATTTCAGAGAACTTTGTAGCGTTTAAATGTGTTTTTTTTGTGGTTATAGTTATTTTTTCATTGGGGAGTTCATTATGAAAAAATTATATACAAAATTAGTAGGGAGCGATTTAAAATTTTCTCGTTTTTCTTTTGTTAAAGTTCTTTCATTGGCTACAGCGGCTACATTTTTATCGAATGTTACACCTGTTTTTTCAGCAAATCCTGATTTTAGAAACACCTTTCTCGAAGGTGTTAACAGTGCTGGTGTCTCTTATCCGCAAAGCATTATCTCTGTTGCTGGTTTGAATGCTTCTTCTGTTTCAAAAGACAATTATTTAACAGCACTCAATCAAGCGGGATTAGAAAAGATTAATGCTGTCGATGACTATGCAAATTTTTTAACTAAAACCCTCTCTGGTGTAAGTGATTATAGTCCTGTCGTGAATGTTTTGATGGCGGATAGCAAAAATGTATTGGCAAGAACCCTAGATGCAGGAGGGCAATATAAAAAGTCTCTCGTCAGTCCACGGTCATTTGTGGTTGATAGCTCTTTAAACCAACAGCTTGTACAGGATGATGAAAATACAGATATTATTAATGTGTCTAATATCTTACGGAGTGGTTCAACAGAGGGAATGCAACGTGGTGTATCGGGAAGTAATGTCATCTTTGGTGAAAATGTTAATGCGAAAACCGTGGACAGTGTTGTTATTGGTTATAAAGCGAAGGCGGTATTAGCTGAAGGAGATAAAAATCTAGCGGCATCTGTTATCATAGGTTCTAAATCTGAGATCCATAGAGGTGGATCCGTTGCTGTTGGTGCAGATATAGTGGCACTAAAGAATGACGCGGTTGCTGTTGGTCGTTTTGTACGGGTGGAGGTGGACAGCGGTACAGCTTTAGGCTTTAAATCGCAAGTGAAGGTAGTAGGGGGTGTTGCTATAGGAAGCAATTCTGTAGCCAATAGGGCTGCTGGTGTTTCAGGATATACTTCTATGCTGCAGGGGACTGCAACGAATGAGGTATCTTATTGGAAATCTACATTAGGTGCTGTCAGTGTTGGTGATGCTGATGGTGGCCAAACACGACAAATTACAGGTGTAGCGGCTGGTAGTGAAGATGCAGACGCAGTGAATCTAAGACAATTGCAAGACTTAGAAGATGTCGTAAGAAAAAATGGTTGGAAACTGTCTGTTGACGGTAAAAATGCTAAAACAGTCATTATGGATAGCGGAGTAGATTTTTCCACTGGAAGTACAAATCTTAACATTACAAAAGGTGATAAAGACAATAATGTAAAATTTGATTTAGCTCAAGATGTTACATTAACGAGCTTAAAGGCAGGGACGAATACCCTAGATGCAACAGGCTTAGTGATTTCTGGAGGCCCCAAAATAACGACCGCGGGTATTGATGCTGGAGGTAAAGAGATAAAGAAAGTTAAGGCTGCAGCACTCACTGAGACTTCACAACAAGCGGTGAATGGTTCACAGTTATTTGCAACAAATAATGAAATTGCTGATGTAAGAGACAGTATCCTTGTTAAGCAAGAAGAAGAAAAAGAGGAGAAATTAGCGCGTAGTCTCCGTGCGGGGGGTACAGGTCTCATCACCATTGGGAAAGGAACTGGTGGTACTGAAATCAGCATTCTGAATAAAGATAATGGGAAACGGAAAATTTCCGGTTTATTAGGTGGCGATCTCAGTGCAAATTCAGATGAAGCGGTTAATGGCTCACAGCTGTTTACTACAAATCAAAATGTTACAATTGTAGCCACGAATATAGCTAAGTATTTAGGTGGTGGCGCTAAATATGAAAATGGCGCTTGGACTGCTCCTAAATTTACTGTTAAGTCCGTTAAGGATGATGGCAAAACAGAAAACAAAGAATATCCTGATGTAGCATCTGCCTTTGAAGGTGTAGGTACTTCTATCACGAATGTTCAGAATAAATTGACTGAACAGGTTAATAATGTGATTAACAAAGTAGAAAGCGAAAGCTTTGTTCAGCAAGACAAAACAACGCATCGTCTCACTATTGGAGCTGCAGTAGAAGGCAGTGAAATCAATATAGCCAACAAGGCTGGTGCGGATCGGATAATTTCAGGTGTTGGTGAAGCAACAAAGGATAATGAAGCTGTTAACAAAGGTCAGCTTGATAAAAGTCTGAAGGATCTTTCTACCAGCCTTCAGTCTGATGATTCAGCCGTTGTTCATTACGATAAAAAAGATGGTGATAATGGCGGCATTAATTACACGAGTGTGACTTTAGGTGGTAAAGATAAGACAGCTGTAGGTCTCCATAATGTTGCTGATGGTAAGATTGCCAAGGATTCACATGATGCAATCACGGGTGGACAGGTTAATACCATAGCTTCGGATTTATCAAAGATTTTAGGTGGCGCTGTATCCTTTGATGGCAAAAACTTTACAGGACCAACGTATGACTTATCGACAGTTTCTAAAGAGGGTAATGTAACAAATAAATCGTATGAAGGTGTTGAAACAGCCTTTAAAGGACTTGATGAGAATATCAAAACCGTTAACGATCGTATTAAGGAAGTCTCAGAAGGAGTTTCACAGGATTCTTTATCATGGAGTAATCAGAGTAATGCTTTTGTAGCCTTGCATGGAAAAGAAGGTGAAAAGACAAACAGCAAGGTCACATCGCTGGCTGATGGTTCTCTAGTGGCGGGTTCGAGCGATGCGGTTACGGGTGGACAGATTAATACCATAGCTGCGAGTTTAGCAAAAATTTTAGGAGGCAAAGCATCGTTTAGTGCTGATGGCACTTTTACAGCTCCCAGCTATGACTTATCGACAGTTTCTAAAGAGGGTGATGTAACAAATAAATCATATGAAGGTGTTGGAACCGCTTTTTCAGCTCTTGATGCAAATATCAAGAATGTGAATGCACGGATTAAAGAGGTTTCACAAGGAGTTGCACAGGATTCTTTGGTATGGAGCAAGGATGTAAATGCCTTTAGTGCGCAGCATGGAGAAAAAGAGGATAAAAAAAATAGCAAAATTACCTCTCTTGAAAATGGTAAACTTTCAGAGGAATCAACCGATGCCGTGAATGGTTCACAGCTCCATTCTACGAACACAGCCCTTGCAGAATATTTCGGTGGTAATACCAAGTATGAGGAAGGCAAATGGACAGAACCTGATTTCAAAGTTGCGCAATTCGATGCTGATGGCACAGAAGGTGACGAGAAGACTTATCATAATGTTGCTGCTGCTTTTGAAGGTGTTAACAGTGCTTTCACCACTCTGAATGAAGAGATTGTCGATGTAAGAGACAGTATCCTTGTTAAGCAAGAAGAAGAGGTGACGTTAAGTCGTAGTCTTCGTGCGGGGGGATCGGGTGTTATCACTATAGGTAAGGCAGCAGGCGGTACGGAAGTAAGTATTCTCAACAATGAAGGTAAGGAACGGACAATTACCGGTGTGAGTACTGGTGAACTTTCAGAAAGTTCAACGGATGCGGTTAATGGCTCACAGCTTTTTACAACCAATAAAAATGTTACTAAGGTTGCTGAGCATACAGCGAAATATTTTGGCGGAGGCGCCAAGTATGAGAGTGAAACGTGGACAGATCCAAGTTTCAAGGTTAAGACCGTTAAGGAAGATGGTAGTGATGTTGAAGAGCAGAGCTATGCAAGTGTTGCGGAAGCCTTTGAGGGTGTAGGTAATTCTTTCCAGAACATTCATAAAGAGATTACACAAAGCAATACGGCGGTTACTGAAAACATTAAGCAGAATGCGTTGATGTGGGGTGAGAAAGAGGGAGCTTTTGTAGCCTTGCATGGAGAAGAAAATAGCAAAAGCAACAGCAAGATTAAGTATCTTGCGAATGGAGATATTTCTAAAGACTCAAGCGAAGCGGTTAATGGCTCGCAACTCTATTCCATGAATAAGATGTTTGCGGAGTATTTTGGTGGAGGAGCTGGATATAATGAGAATGGTGAATGGACCGCTCCCACTTTCAAGGTTAAGACTGTTAAGGAAGATGGCAAGGATGAAGAGAAGAGCTATGATAATGTTGCGGATGCGTTAGCAGGAGTAGGGACGTCTTTCACGAA